>JANPKN010000262.1:0-54021 GCA_031426075.1 Sphingomonadaceae bacterium | reverse complement strand
GTCATCCCGGAAAGCTATACAAGCGAGGCGGAGCATATTCAACAGCTGCTGCATGAATTGCGCACTCCATTAGGTGCGATTATTGGCTTTTCGGAGATTATCGAACAGCAATTGTTCGGTCCCGTGACTGAGGACTACCGCATATTGGCGGGCAATATTTTACATGATGCCGAACGTCTGCTGTCCGGCTTTGACGACCTTTCGACCGCAGCAACCATTGAAACAGGTACCTATCTGGCAGAAGACGGCGCGACCGAATGCGAATGGTTATCGCACAAACTTGCCGAGCGGCTGCACGGCTTGAGTGACCTTTTGCAGGTGACACTCAACCTTGTACATGCCCACCCGGTCAGGCCATTTGCCATTGACCATCAAACGGCTGAACGTCTTTTTTCCCGGTTGTTGTCCGCTGTTATCATTGGCTGCGAACCCGGCGAAGTTCTCGACGGCCGTTTCCGTACCGAGCCAGGGTTGAATGCCACCAACCGCTTCTTGCTTACACTTCCCAAAAAGCTGGTCGATATGCAAGAATCCGACCTTTTTGGCTCAGGCCCAGGCTCGATTGATAATAATGATGAGGCGCCACTGCTTGGACTTGGTTTCTCGTTACGGCTTGTCCGCAGCCTTGCACGAAATGTTGGCGGAGACTTACGCTTATATAATCAAGCACTGATTGTGTCCGTCCCGGCCGTCAGTGATGGTAGGTCCAACTACCAAGACGAAGAGCGAGAGTGATATGTCGGGGGGAAGGGACGCGTTGATAAATGAGTAGTAGCTGCAGTTCCTGCATGTGATTCTGCTAATGTTGACGTCAGGCCCTTTATTGAACATCTTGCCGCATCCGCCTTCGCTTGCTGCGGGGGCGCTCAACGGAACCACCTTGAAGCGAGGCTGAGCGGCGTCTGTCGACACCCTCATCGTAACGACATTCGCCTGACAAAAGTGACCGAAATTAAGATCGCCACCCAAATTACGTGTTTTAGGTAAGATAAAGACTTGCGCATTCTCCCAAAGTTCGGCTATCGGCGCGCAGGTAGTTGGCGAGCCGGTCAGGGCCTGTAGCTCAGTTGGTTAGAGCTGGCCGCTCATAACGGCTAGGTCGGGGGTTCGAGTCCCTCCGGGCCCACCACCTTCGTATTGCGAAGTCGGTAGGCAGCCAGCCGCGAAGACATTGTTATACCAGTGATCCCATGTCGGGGAGTAGCGCAGCCTGGTAGCGCATCTGGTTTGGGACCAGAGGGTCGCAGGTTCGAATCCTGTCTCCCCGACCATTTCTTCGGAATACTCAAGTATAACTCGGTCGCCTGCCTCCAGATGATGGATGTTAGGTTCCACTTCCTTAATAATATCGCATATTCGCATCCGAGCGTCATGCCAACGCGTGTCGCGGGGACTGTGTTTGGGAAGCGCGCCTGATCCGCAAATGCATAATCACGTAACTCGGACATTGGCAACTTGTGGACTGCGCACCCGATGCGGGCCGTGATAGTCCATTGCAAACATGTTTTTCCTCGTCTGCAATTCCAGCAGGAACGCACATTTGCTGTTTGGCGCGGGCGACCTCATCGGCCAGCTCAAGCGGGGTAGGGCGATATCCCAATTGGGAACAATGATGACTTTTTGATGTTAGCCAATTGGACACACCGCCTGCGAATCCTCCCGTTGTTAGTTCGGTGTGTCCACCTCTTTTTCACCTGTCGGATACATGTCATGCCTGAACAATATCAGTTGTTGGAAGACAGCCAAAACAACGAATGGCAGTTGTTGCGACAAGGTGCAGTAAATATTGAAAGCATCTTTTTGACCTTGGATGACGCGCTAAAGCGCCTTCCTGATGCCGTCGGAAATATAAGCACGATTGTAACGATTTTTGACGCGCAGGGTTCGCGCCTTGGTCAGCACGTTGTAGGCCATTCTAACTAAATTTTGAGCAATTATCTGTTTTATGCTTCGCACCAGTTCCGATTTGCCGTGGATTGGTTAAATAGGAACGGAAACGCAGAAGCCGCCGCCAGTAATTTTTCTGACGGCGGCTGTACTGTTATGCTGAAAGCGTTCTAGCTGCGAACCAGGAATGGTGCGTCGGCATTTTGCATTTCGCTTATGCCAGCCTCGTTTGACGACGATGGCTCTCTTGTGAGTGTTGCGTCGGCTTTATCCAGCAACTCATCTTTCTTGTCGCGGACTATTGTTCCCATCTGCTCGGCTTGCTGACCAACGACATCACGTGCCTTTTGACCAATAGGACCGAAATTTTCCTTCTCCGCCCGCGTAACTGGCAAAGCCGATCCAAAGGCCGCACCGATTGCTGCTGCCAATATTCCACCGATTAATGGGTTTTCGCTGTAAAGGTCTTGAGTCTTCATCGCTGCAGCTTGCGCCTGATGTTTCGCAGAGTCTTGAAGATCATGCGAGCTGTTGGCCCACGCACGACGCTTGTCGCGAAACTTTTCCGATATGGAGTCTAGGCGTTGGCGGAAGCTGCTTTCGTCTTCTTCATGCTGGCGTTCCACCATGAAAAAATTCGAACGTGCGATATCGCGGCGACGTTGATATTCCGCGTCCTGCTCGTCCGCCCTTCGTTCAATCGCCGACATATGGGATATATAGTCATGATGGCTAACATCCAGATGGCTTTTGCTGGTGTCAAATGGCTTGGGCGACTTGCCTCCAATCGCCGGAATTTTTGAATCCCGGTCGCTAACCAACCAGATGGCACCGGCAGCAATTAGACCAAGTGCAATCGGGTTTCTGCGAGCGCCGTCAATCAACATGCGCGCATCGACGTTATTTTCGTCGGCCTTATCGAGCAAAGCGTTGAACACATTTTTGACGCTCAATTGGTCACCGATCCGGTCGACTGTCGAGCTCATATTTTCCTGCGTACGACGGATTTCACGTTCGATGGTGGCAGGGTCTTCATGGGTCGTATTTGTCATGTTTATAATCCTCTATAGCTCGCCGCGAACGACGTCGGGCGTACGTTGAAGGGTGCGCTGTGTGCGGTCTGGGGCGATCTGCGTTGCATCCATTTTGGCGGCTGCACTGCGATACAGAATGAACGCCAAAAGCAACGCAACTGCGCCGACTATGATGGTGGCCAAACCTAAATTTTCGATGGCATCGGCCAAGATGTAAGCCAGCCCCATCAACAGTACACCAAGGCCGGAAATCCCGACCACTGCAGCACCCATAAGTCCGCCCGCAGCAGATTTAATATCCCTCGCGGACTCACGCACTTCGGCTTTAATCAAGCTGAGTTGTTGATCAGCCAAATGGGAGCCTTGGTTTACCAAATCGCGCAGCAAATCTACAATGTTGTCGCTGCCGCCAGCCGGGCTTTCCGCTGGCACGACACGTCGGTCGAGATCGGTCACACCAATTCTCCACGTGTCGTGCCTGCGGTCATTGCACCGCTAATGGAGTTGGAATCAGCGGACGAAGGCGACATCGATTGCGCGGGCGTTACCGAACCCGTTTGAGTTGGCGCATTTTCGCCGTTACCAGCCTTGAACACTCGGGCGGCGGCGAAGCCTACCGCTGCGCACGCGCCCAAAAAGGTAACGGGTGAACGTTTCGCGAAATCAGTTACCTGCGCGGAGATTTGACGGCTGTCATTTTGGTCGAGCGTCTCGGCGAATGATTTCACTTGTTGTGCGCCTTGCTCAAGCGCGGACTTCAACCAAGATGGAGCGTTGGCATCAAGCCCTTCTGCGGCGCGTTCAATGGTCGATGACACAGCATTCACTTGTGTAACGGCGTCGCTTTTGCGTGCGTCAACTTCGCTGTGGAGACGATTTGCTGCTGTCGTTCCAATGTTCTTTGCATCGGAAAGCAGTTCGGCACCCACGGGTCTCGTAGTTTCGGATTCTGGCTGCATGATTGGCCCTTTCTATTTTGTAGGTAAAATAGAAATGGCACTGCGCTGCGAAGGTTCCTTAATTGGTCGAATAAGGTGAACGACTGGCGGAAGTCGCGTCAACATTGCAAGAACGGCAAACGGTTAGGCTGCTAACGCGTTGTGCCTATCTGCTTGCGTAATGCCGCCCACAAATTGGTCGGTACACGCATCCCAACAAAATTCCGCGCCATAGCCAGCTGCGTCAGCGCGGCTAAGGGTAGCCGCTTGTACAATGGCTTCGGCAAGGTCCAGCTTAAGACTGCCGACCGCCCTTGGAAGCGTCCGCAATGGTCCGCGGCCTTCTGCGCCGATGATGTCAAGCGGTCCTTGGACGGGAAAGCCGGCGACCGGTACTCCGCAGGCAAGAGCCTCAAGCATCACAAGTCCGAAGGTATCCGTTTTGCTTGGAAACACGAATACATCTGCAGAGGCATAGATGCTCGCCAGTTCCGCGCCTTGGCGCGTGCCGAGAAAGACCGCGTCAGGAAATTGTGCCTCAAGGCTTGCGCGGGCAGGGCCATCGCCGACAATGACTTTCGTGCCGGGAATGTTTGCGCCAAGAAACGCCTCAAGATTTTTTTCTACCGCTACCCGGCCGACCGAGAGCAATATTGGTTTGGCAAGATGTTGCAGGCTGGGGTGCTTGGGCTGGGCTGGATGAAAGAGGTGGTGGTCAATGCCGCGCGACCACAGCTGGGTTTGGTGAATGCCCCGGCTCTCAAGTTCATCGCGCAAGCTTTGTGTGGCCGTCAACACGGCGCGTGATCCCCTGTGAAATTTACGCATGATTGGCCAGATGAGTTCGGGTGACAGCCGTGTCCGCGCGGCAACATATTCGGGAAAGCGTGTGTGAAATGCCGTTGTGAAGGGCACGTCATGCTTTAGACACCAGGCGCGCGCGCTCCAGCCAATTGGGCCCTCGGTTGAAATGTGGACGATGTCAGGTTGAAATGCGCCGAGTGCCTTACGCACGCCGAACCGCGGGGCAAGCGCCAAGCGGATTTCCGGATAGCCGGGGCAGGGGATTGTCGTGAACCGGTCCGGTGCCAGGACTTCAATATCGTGCCCGCGCGCTTTCAGCCGGGTAATGGTTTCCGTCAATGTGCGTACCACGCCATTGACTTGCGGTGCCCAGGCGTCGGTCGCGATGGCAAGTCTCATGCTTCGGCCGCCGCATGCTTCGCTACGCGATCACGCACATGCGCGGCCCAATCGATGATCGACATCGTTCCGTCTTTGGCTTCAGTCAGCGCAGTGCAGCTTTCGACCCAATCACCGTCATTGTAGTAGGTGATGGAGCCAAATTGCCGAATTTCCGCGCAATGAATATGCCCGCACACGACGCCCTGCACGCCGCGCTGAAGAGCCTCGCGGGCGACCACCTCTTCATATTGCCCCACATATTGCACCGCGTTTTTGACGCGCTTTTTCAAATAAGATGATAGCGACCAATACGGCAGATTGAACTTCCGCCGAACGGCATTGAGCACGACATTGGCCTTCAGCAGCAAAGTGTAGGCTTGATCCCCCAAAAAGGCGAGCCAGCGGGCATAGAGGACAATGCCGTCAAAGGCATCGCCGTGGGTCACCAATAACGCCCGATTGTCAGCCGTCGTGTGAATGGCCTCCAATTGCACTTCAATGCCGCCAAAGCTTAGGCCCGCATAATCGCGGAACATCTCATCATGGTTGCCGGGAATGTAAATCACACGTGTGCCGCGATGTGCCATTTTTAACAATCGGCGAATAACCTCATTATGTTGGTCGGGCCAATACCAGCCCTTGCGCAGGCGCCAGCCATCGACAATGTCGCCGACCAGATACAGAGTGTCACATTCGACCGAGTGCAAAAAGTCGCTCAGCAATCCAGCCTGGCAACCCGCGGTGCCAAGGTGCACGTCGGATATCCAAACAGTTCTTAATTTCATCTTTGGCTGATAGCTGCGCGGCTCAGGTTTATCGAACCACGTTGGCAGTTTTGGAGCCTTATCATCACGGTCAAGCAGCAAACTATCGTTGACCCCAGTATCGCGAAATAATGTGTTAGTCATTCGCCTTTACCCCCACGAGATAACTGTGCTTTATCTGACCGATGGGTCAGCCGCGTGGCAAATCGATGACAGTTTTCTTGCCATCGAGCGTGTGCCGTAACGGCTAATCAATCGCTGGAACCTCTGCATCAGGCAGCGTGAGCCCCATTGCTTTGGCAAGGGTAGGGGCAATGGCGCGCATATCGATCTCGCCCAAATTTCGGCCTTTTTGAACGTCTTTGCCGATCATCATGAAGCTGGAGCGCATGAAGGCTTTATCCGGGAAATAGCCGTGCGTGCCTTTGCTTCCGGACGGGCTTACCAATGGGGCAGATGCGCCCTTGAAACCGCCGGCATAAGCATTGGGCGCAAAGCCGACGTAGAAACTTGCGTAAGGGTTTCCGCCCATGTCAGCGATCTGCGTTGTGGTTGCTATCTCCGCTATGCCGTTCTTGGGATCGGCTTTCAGCAGCGTCAGAAGTGCGGAAACACGTGCGCGCAGCGCCGGATCAGTTGGCCGTTTCAAAACAATGGCAGATGACCCACCGGAGTTCCAAGGACTGGCTTCCCAGTCTTTGATCTTACCATTGGCATCAAGAACAATGAGGCCAGCGTCGATGAATGCGCGGTAAAGGTTAACCTCAGTATCAACTTTCGAAAACCCGTGATCAGAGACAATGGCGACGACGCTTTTAGGACGCGCGGCCATCTGTGCCGCGATGACTTTACCGACAATTGCGTCAATACGCCTGAGCACCGCGTGTGCTGCCGCAGTGTCCGGACCGTGTTCATGCTGCTCATGGTCAAGCGCCGTGAGATAGACGGTTGTGAAAAATGGCTTTTCGCGCGCGATCAACGCGGTTGCAAAACGCCCGCGCGTTTCGTCGCCTTGAATGGTTTCATCAATGCCAGGTGCGTATTCACCAAGGTCGGCTTCAAATGATTCAATCAAACCCGGCGTAGCGAGCGACTTCATCAGCTTTGCATCATCGGCATGCCCCGTGCGCCAGATTTGCGGGATATTCCATTTCACTGCGCTAGCACCGACACTGACGGGCCAATGCACATTCGCAGTAGTCAAATTTGCCTTGGCAGCGACATCCCACAAAGTCGGCACTTTAATATCGCTGGCGTACCAATACCAGCCGCCTTGGTTGATTTGGATGGGATCAAAGCTGTTATTGCCAATAATGCCATGCCGAGATGGCCTTACCCCCGTGAGCAGCGTCGCGTGGCTAGGGTAGGTCACGGATGGTAGCACGCCGCGCACGCCTTGCGCATAGGTACCTTCGGTGATGAAACGTTTGAGGTTCGGGATTTCGATCCCACGCTTTTCAGCTTCAATTACATCTGCAGGTTGCAGTCCATCAATGGAAATCAGCAGCACCGGCTCAGCCGAAGCCGCCGACGGCAGCGCACTCGCAAAGAGCGCGCTACCGATCAGCAAAGCCGATTTCATTAGAAACCGGCCTTCAAAGTTACAAAGACCTGTTGTGGTGAACCCGCCAGCAACGTCTGGTTATCACCGCTATTGCCGAACCCGTTCGAACCGATGGTTGCGACATATTTCTTGTCGAGCAGGTTGACGGCATTTAATTGCAGTTCAAGTGGCGCACGCATTCCGGCGTCAAAGCGATAGCCCAATGTCGCATCGACAAGCACACGGGCAGGGACCGAACGATCATTGAGATAGTTAAAGTAGCGCTTGCTCATGTAATTGGCACCAAGACGCCCAAAGAATGTGTCGCTGTCGTAAGCGATTTCGCCGCGCAGCAAATGTTTTGGCGTATCGACAACGTCTTTGCCCTTGGTGGCGATGGTCGCCGTTGGCGTAACGACATTATCTTCGTACGTCGCGCCGGTGTAGCTGTATGAAGCAAACAAAGTCAGGCCGCCGCCTAAGCGAACGTCGCCAGCCGCTTCAAATCCAATCGAGCGCACACTGCCGACATTCTGCAGAATGGCTGGGTTGCCAACAATGCCTGCGCCGGTTTGTACGCCCAACAAACGGTTGCGGAAATTGACGTAATAAACACCAATGACGCCGTTGAAGACATTATCGTTGTACCTCGCGCCAAGTTCGAAGGTGTCCGAACCCTCTGGCTTTAAGCCGCGCCCGACCAAAGCGTTAAAACCAGCCTGCGTTGTCGAGAATGGTCCGCTTGTTGCCGAGGAAACAAATGCACGTGTAACTTGCGTGAAACCGCCAAATATTTCGGCTTTATCACTCAGCTTATACGCAGCACCAATATGTGGTTGGAACCAGTCTTGCGACTTTATCTTACCTGATGCCAAAGACCCTTGAATTTGCGGGTCGGATTCGTTGTTTACTTGAAAACCCTTCCAACCCAAATTGACGGTGAGGTCGCCAAGGCTGATCTTGTCCTGCACATAATATTGCAGCGTATCGGTGTTAAAATCGAACAGCCACTGCGTGAAGAACGAATTGCGCATGAACTTCGTGTGATCACGTCCGGGGTTGGTGTTGCTTTCATAGGCATAAAAGCGGCGCGCCTGCGTGAAGTCGTTATGTTCGTACCAGCCACCGATAGTAATTTCATGTGCGCCCACTTCGGCGTTAAGCGAGCTGAACACACCACCGCGTTGAATGTCATATTCAGTCGTGCGCACGGACATTGGCACGCCATTCGGGCTTGGCACATAAGGTGTGCCCCAAGTTCCTTGTCCTGTGTTGTCGTGATAATATGCCTTGATCTTGAATGTGACGCCGTCGCCCAACGGCGCTGTCAGGCCGTAAGCTGCCAGCGTATCTTTGCGCAGGCCGGACGCATCATAATAGCTGTCATCCAAATTATTGATTGGTGCAACAAATACGCCACGTGCAGCTGCAATCGCTTTTGCATAGTCGGGGAAATAGTTGTCGTGGCTGTATCCAAGGCGATTGATCATTTCGAGCGAGAGATCCTGGTAATCCTGCTCTGCGCGATCGGAATAAGCGAAATAGGCATCGAACTCGGCTTCGCCTACGGGGATGATTGCCTTTGCATTCACTTGCATATTTTTCTGCTCGCCGCCGCCTTTCCACTTATCAGCGGTGTGATAAACTGCGGAGATAAAACCACGAGTGCCGCCGGCTTCGCCGAAATTGACACGGCCAAAAGCACGCATGGTGTTTTCGGAACCATATGTCAGGTTGGCATCGGCGCCAAAACCATCACTTACGTCAGCCGAGAAGAACTCAAGCGTGCCGCCCAAATTGTTGGTGGCTTGCGTGCCGATGGAGCCTGAACCCTGCGAAACGCGTGTAACGCCGATATTCTCGGAGATGATAGCGCGACCGATGTGAAGGCCGTTGTTATTGCCATAAGTGGAGTCGCCCAAGGGTATACCATCGAGTGTGTAGCCAAGCTGGTTCTGGTTAAAACCGCGGATCGACACTCGGCTTGACCATTCATACGTTCCGAACGGGTCAGCCGACTGGAAATTGACGCTGGGCAGTTTCTCGATCGCCTTCAGCGGGCTTGTGCCTGGCGCGAGGATAAGCAATTCCTTGGCGGTGACTTCCTGCACCTGACGTGTTTCGCCCTTGCCGAAAACCACGATTTCCAATTCGTCCGAGTCCGCCGCAGTTGGCGCATTTGTCGGTTGCGCTAATACAGGCGCCGATACGAAAGCGACTCCTACCAAAAGCATATTCGTTAATTTACGCATTATGTTTCCTTCCCTGAATACGTTTGCAGACGGCGAATTAGGGAAGGTGCGTGGCGCTTTGATGCGTTTATTGTGCGCTTTTCATATAAGTTATATGTCTGAAATATTACCAGTCTTTGGGCAGCACAAAAAGACGCCTACTAGCGCATTACACTTTTATGACATTTATATTGCACGATTGTCATGAAAGTGTAATATTCTCTAAGAGAGATGAGGAGAGACGCCATGAAATTGATGTTAGTAGGAGTATTACTCGCCGGAACCATGGTGTGCACCGCGCAGGCGGAGCCGAATGCCTCTGGTGAAATATCCTATCCAAAGGGTTCGATTGGTTACGAGGCATTGATGCGCGGTGATAATGAGCGCGCTGTTTCTCAAATTATGACCAGCGAGCAGGTCAGCAAGCATGACCCTGCAAAACTCCTTAATCTTGGACGCGCCTATGCACGGATGGGGCAGACCGAGCAGGCAGCCGGATATTTCAAGGCGGCGATGCACGCCCTAGAAGGCGTGGACTTGGTTCTAGCCGATGGACGCGTGATGAATTCCAAGGTTGCTGCACGCAAGGCTTTCGCGGATCTGCAAACTCGGGTCGCGACGCGCTAAGCCACAGTTGCTGAATTGTTTAATTGTTAACCGTTATAGAAGGCGAGCCGCAGAGGCTCGCTTTTTCGTTTCGCGTGTGAAGATCGACGTAACACTTAGGTGGCTGGCGCGCTGTAATATTATTGACGCAAAATATTCTTTCAACCGTAATCTGAAAAGCACAGCCATGTCATAGGGCGCTTCTATTCGCGGCTAAGTCAACGGGTGGGACCTAATGTTGATTCGTCGCTGGTCCGTTGCATCTGCCTATAATCGGGCAAGTCATATTTGTTGCGGAGAATTAGAATGTTAGACCCTAAATTGCGCGGGATCGTGTATGCGACAGCAGCAGCCGTCTTTGTCACTGGCTGTGGCGCAGACGATATCGCGTCGCCAGGCACTGGTGGTAACATAACCATCAATAACCCTGCGGCTCCACCCCCTCCGCCACCCCCACCTCCGCCACCAGCTACAGTTGTAGCGGCGACAGGTTGCCCAACGATTTCTGATCCTCAGGGTCTTACCGACAGCGGAACAATTTCGGGCCCAACCGGCACATATCGCGTCTGCACCTTGCCAGCACAGATTAACACCAGCATTTCATTACCTAAGGTATCAGGTCTTCTGTATCGCCTAGGTGGTCGCGTGGATGTCGGCACAGACCAAGGTGCTGCGTCATCCAACACAGCCGTAACGCTTACCATTGCGCCAGGCGTTATCGTTTTTGGCGGAACCGGCGTTTCCTGGTTGAACGTGAACCGCGGCAACCGTATCAATGCTGTCGGTACTGCTGCTCTTCCAATCATTTTTACAAGCCGCGATAACGTTCTTGGTTTGAACACGGATAGCTCAATAGGTCAGTGGGGCGGCGTCGTTCTCAACGGTCGTGCCCCAATTACCGATTGCCTTGCACCAGCAGCAACGCCAGGTACTACTGCTTGCGAACGTCAAGTTGAAGGCGCAGTCGACCCAGCACGCTACGGCGGTGCCAACTCGGCGGATAACAGCGGTCGTTTGAGCTATGTTCAAATCCGCTACTCCGGATTTGTCCTTTCGGGTGACTCTGAGCTTCAATCGCTGACAACTGGCGGCGTTGGTTCGGGCACTGTGCTGGACCACATCCAATCCTTCAACAGCTCGGACGATGCGGTCGAATTCTTCGGCGGTAGCGTGAACATGAAGTATTTCGTGGCTGTGGGCGCTGATGATGACAACCTCGACACTGATACCGGCGTCAAGGCAAACATCCAGTACATGATCGCTGTTCAACGCCAGGGCGCTGGCGACTCGATGATTGAAGCTGACTCGGACAACGCTTTGGACGGCAATACGCCGCGCCAGAACACACGTCTTGCCAACTTCACCTTCATTCAGCGCAGCAACATCGGCAACTTGTCGGCCATCCTGTTGCGTGGTGGAACGGACTACTCGCTGGTTAATGGCGTAATTGTCAGCCCTAACACGTCTTGCTTGCGCATCAGCCGCCCGCAGACGATTTCCGCAACGGCAGATGCAGGCATCGATGAAGTTGGTGCACCATTAGTTCGTTCGGTTGTCGCGCAATGCGGTACGCCAGCGTTCCGCGGGTCGAACGGCGTATCTGAGGCAGAAGTTGCCTCAGTGTTCGGTTCGGGCAGCAACAACAACAATAGCGCGTTCACGCCAAGCCTGACCTCGTTGTTCATCAATGGTGCCAACGAAACGGCTGTCACTGCATTTAATGCAAGCACACTGAATGCCTTTTTCGACGCAACGACCTATGTCGGTGCGGTGCGCGATGCCAATGATACCTGGTATGCTGGTTGGACCTGCAACAGCGCGACTGCCACATTCGGCACAAGCGTTACCGGTCTTTGCACCTCACTCCCTACCTTTTGATAGGCGGTAATTGATTGGGGTGGGGTGCAGGCTTAGCCGAGCACCCCACCCTTTTTTAAATAAGAAAAAGGGAATGAAAATGTTGAAGCCATTGGGGGCAATCAGCCTGTTGCTTTTAACGTCCGCACTTGTCTCGCCGTCAATGGCATTCGCGCAAAGCGCTGAGCCTGCAGAAGCCGAAGCGATCGAAGCAGCAGAACCAACGCCAGAAGGCGCTACAGATTCTGCACAGCAACCAGCCGAAGAAGAAGTAGACGTTTCCATCGGGGGCGAAGAAATCATTGTTCGTGGATATCTCGATCGCAATATTTCAAAGAATGCACCACAAGTCGTGTCAGTGCTCTCTGCGGCAGATATTGAACGGACCGGTGAAGGTGACATCGCTGGTGCACTTTCGCGGGTAACGGGCTTGAGCGTTGTTGGCGGCGGCTTTGTTTATGTGCGTGGCTTGGGTGATCGCTATTCTTTGGCTTTGCTTAACGGTTCGCCATTGCCCAGCCCTGAGCCTTTGAAGCGGGTTGTTCCCCTCGATTTGTTCCCGACGAGTGTCATTGCCTCGTCGCTGGTACAGAAAACCTATTCTGCAAACTTTCCGGGCGAATTTGGCGGCGGCGTTATCAACCTCACCACCAAAGCCATTCCGCGTGAAACATTCCTGACCGTTAGCGCTGACGCCAGCATCAACGGCGAAACCACTAATCAACTCGGCTACACATATTATGGCAGTTCGATGGACTGGAGCGGTTTTGACAATGGTAACCGCGATTTGCGTCCTGCACTTGCTGCATATCTTGCGAGCGGTCAACGGATCAGCGCTGGCGGCGTCGATACACAAGCCATTGCAAGCCAATTGGTGACGGGGCGTAACGCTGTTGTGCAACGCGACAATAATCTGCCAGCTAATGGCTCTGCGAACATCACTGGCGGCACCAATTTCGAAATTGGCGACGACGCCACCATGGGTATCTTGTTCAACGCAGGTTACAGTAACAAATGGCGCACACGCGATACGCTGCAGCAGACTGCATCGACGCTCGACCTTAGTCAGAAAGAGCTCGACTTTCAGCGCGTCATTACTGACAACCGCATCGTCGTCAACGGTCTTGTTGGCTTTGGTATTGAAGCCGGAGAGCAGAAGCTCCGCTGGACCAATGTTTTCATTCGCGACACGCTAAAGCAGGCGCGTCTGGGTATTGGTACGCGCCAGAACTTGTCGCCAACAGCAACTTTGCTGCAGCAGGATACCGCTTGGTATGAGCGGCAGCTTGTGAATTCACAGCTTGTGGGCGAATTCAAGCTATCGCCAGATGTGAACTTCAGCTTTCGTGTGGGTTATGCCAATTCGAAACGTGAAGCGCCTGACGAATTCAGCTTCGAATATTATCGAAGCAACCAAGCGTCCGATCCATTCGGCCAGGTTTTCATCAACCGACTGAACAACGGCCAGCAGGGCAGTGCTGAGGTCAGCTATTCCTACCTCAACGAGAATTTGTGGTCAGGAAGTGCCGATCTCTCCTTCAAGATTACGCCGGATATGACAGGCACCGTCGGTTACGCCTATTCGGACACGAAGCGCCGGACCGAGCGTCGTGACTTTTTATTCACCGCTCCAGGCGGAACGCCAATCGTTTCAGCGCTGTTCCGCCCCGATTTCTTGCTGCAGCCCGATGTGATCGATTTCTATAACATCACATTGACCGACACAAACGAGGCGAACCCCGTGTTTGACGCGGCGCTGCTCACACATGCCGGTTATGGCCAGATTCAGGCGTTTATCACGCCCGAAATCAGCCTAAATGTCGGCGTGCGGTACGAAACAGCGACGCAATCCGTCTCCCCGGTTCAAGTGTTCACGGTTCCGACCGCGTCTTTGGCTTCGACAAGTCTCGATCGGGCCTATTGGTTGCCAGCAGCAACATTGACTTGGGATATCAACGACCAAATGAAATTCCGCGTAAGTGGTTCAAAGACAATTGCTCGTCCGCAATTCCGCGAACTGATTTTCCAGAACTTCTACGACACCGACTCGAACCGCCTGTTCCGCGGCAACCCGCTGTTGACCGACAGTCAGTTGTATAACGCTGAAGCGCGCTATGAATGGTATTTTGACCGTGACCAACGCTTTACCGCCGCTGCTTTTTTCAAGCGCATCAACAAACCTATCGAGTCGTTTTCAAGCTTTGATGATAACTCGGTCGTAACCAGCTTTGCAAATGCGCCAAAGGCCGATCTGTATGGCGTAGAAATCGAAACGCAGAAATATTTCGATCTGTCAGGCTTGGGTGAAGAAGGTTTCTTCTCGACGCGGCGCGCTATTGTTATCGCCAATTACACCTACACCCAGTCAAAGCTGAGCGTGAAGGCAGGCGATCCGGTTGCCGTGTTCAACTCTTCGTCAACGAGCGCTCTAGACTTCTTCACAAATGGCTCGCCATTGACCGGGCAATCGGATCACTTGGTGAATTTACAGCTTGGCTTAGAAGATACCGAGCGCCTTTCGCAGCAGACCATCTTGTTCACATATGCGACAGACCGCGTCACCAGCCGTGGTGCATCGGGGCAGCCGGACATTAAGGAACGCCCTGGCATCCAATTGGATTTCGTTGCACGCGAAGGCTTTACGGTCGGTGGGAAAGAGGCCGAACTGAAGTTCGAAGTGCGCAACCTGACCAACACAAAATATCAGGAACTGCAAGAAAGCGGAGAAAATGTCATTTTCTACAACCGCTACAAGCAAGGCATCAGCGCTTCTATCGGCGTAGAAATTAACTTCTAACCGATTTGCTATCCCCCCTGACTGACGGCGACGTGTTGGGTTCAACATGTCGCCGTCATTTTGTGCTTCGTCCGGCGATAGATGGGAATCGTCACGAAATTGTCATTTTAACTTCACTTTTAAGTCACAACGGCGTCTTAATCCCGCATCAACGGGCGGATTCGCCAAGGGGGGTTTTGTGGCAATATCGTTGGCGGAAAGGGTGAAGGTGCAATCACGCCGGCTGACGTTTGTGCCTATGGGTAGCGTTCTCATTGCCGTCATTGGCCTTCTATTGGCTATCCAAGTTGCCCGACTTTTATGGATAATCGTAACACCAGTTGGTCCAGTTGCGGGTTGGCGCGCGCCTTCAGTTAATTTTGTCCCAGCAGCAGCCCGGCTTTCGCTTTTTTCAGGGTTTGACCCTTTTTACCGGAATGACGCACCTGCTGCCACCACGCAAAACGTTACATCGTTGAGCTTGGTTCTATTTGGGGTTCGCGCGAATGAAAACACAGGTAGCGGCGCGGCCATTATTGCAGGCGAAGACGGCATTCAAACTAGCTATGCGGTCGGCGAGGAAGTCGCTCCTGGCGTAACGCTCGATTCCGTTGCCTTTGACCATGTGATTTTATCGCGCGGCGGGGTCAAGGAATCCCTCTATCTGGATCAGTCGGTCCCGGCGGAAACAGTCAGCCCATCCGACGCGCTAACTCAAACAGCTCCAACCTTATCCGCAAACGGTGGAATAAATGCAGCTACACTTCAAAAGGCAATCGGTTTCGCGCCGCGCAACGAAGGTGGCAGGGTAACTGGTCTTGTTTTGAAAGCGCAGGACGATGGCACCATGCTTCGGCTCGCCGGATTTCAGGCTGGCGATGTCGTCGTTGCTGTTAACGGTCGTCCTGTGTCATCAGGTGCGGATATAGCTTCTCAATTCAGGCCGGGAGCGCGTATAAGCGTCGAAGTCGAACGCGGCGGTTCGAAGGTCCCCATCGCTCTAAATCTGGAACAATAGTGATCCGTAAATTTTCCCTATGGCTGGCGTGCAGCACGCTCATTTTTACTTCACCAGCGGCTGCGCAGCAGACGCTTAACGTCCGTGACGCAGACATTCGCGCATTTGTGCAGGATGCCGCTCGCGTAACTGGCCAGACTTTCATCGTTGACGGCCGCGTCAATGGCAAGGTTTCAGTTGTCACCGACCGGCCATTGTCGCGTTCGGAATATTTCGAAGTGTTTTTGTCTACGCTTCGCGCAAACGGCTTGGTCGCCATTCCCATGCGGGGCGGTGGATATCGTATTCAACCTTCAGATAGCGCGGCAACGCAACCGACCCGCGTCGGCAGCAGGGCGGCGTCCGCCAGCCAGTTTGTGACTGAGGTGTTCCGCTTGCGTTCGATTGATGCAACTACTGCGGTAGAAACCTTGCGCCCCCTCATCAGCCGCGAAGGCTCGTTAACTGCAAACCGAAGCGCGAATAGCCTCGTTGTGGCAGATTACGCAGACAATATTCGCCGCATCCGCGACCTCATTCGCCAAATCGACCGCGACAGTGCAGCCACGCAGATTGTTACCCTCGACAATGCCGGTGCGCGGGAAATTGCGACCGCATTGCAAGGGTTGGCCGGACAAGGTGGCGGCGAGGGCGGGCGCTCACCCGTCTCCGTGGTAGCGATTGACAGCAGCAACGCAATTGCGCTGCGCGGTGATCCAACGTCAGTTGCCCGCTTTGCAGCCATGGCCAAGCAGCTTGATGCACGTGCGCAATCTGGTGCAGAAATCCGCGTTTACCGGCTTGAGCATGCCAACGCAGCGACCTTGCTGGAGACGGTGCAGTCGCTCATCGGTGGGCAAAGCGGTGGTTCGCAGGCCAATGACGTGCCGCCGATTGCTGCACCTTCGAACGGCGCTGTGCCCGCGGCTGTGTCAGCGCCGATGGTTGCGACTTCGTCGGGTTCGGGCGTCAACGGTATCGGCGGTCGCGGGCCGGTCGTGGTGACACGGTACGAGGGCACGAACGCTCTGATCGTAGCGGCCAATCCGGAAGTTCAGCGCACCTTGGGTGAGCTTATCCGTCAACTCGACACCCGGCCTGAACAAGTCCTCGTCGAAGCAATCGTCGTGGAAATCGGCAATGAAGCCGCCAGAAAGCTTGGCGTACAATTTCTAGTGGGCGGCAGAGACGCGCCATTTGCCGCGACGAATTATTCCAACGCTTCGCCGAATATCCTGACTATCGCGGGGGCCATAGGTGCGGAGGAACTGACCCGCACGACGACGACCGTCAATGGAAACACAACCACTACGTCTACCAACAGTGCTTTGGGCGATAGTTTGCAAGAGGCTGCTGCCGCATCCATATTGAGCGCAACAGGCGGTTTTGGCGGTTTTGCACTCGATATTGGCAGGAATGCGATTTTCGGCACGATCATCAATGCCATTGCGGCGGATACGGAATCCAATCTTTTGGCGACCCCGCATATTGTGACGTTGAACAACCAAAAAGCAAAGTTCCTTGTAGGCCAAGAAGTGCCGGTCAGCACTGGCGAGCAATTGTCTGCAAACTTCGAAAATGCCTTCCGCACTGTGCAGCGACAGGAAGTCGGGATCAAACTTGAGGTAACACCTCAGGTCAACGCGCAAGGCGATGTGAAGCTGTTTCTGAAACAGGAAGTGTCTAGCGTCGCCGGCCCGGTTTCTTCGCGGTCAAGCGACCTCATCCTCAACAAGCGCGAATTTGAAACGACTTTGACCGTTGGCGATGGGCAATTGTTGGCCATTGGCGGGTTACTGAACGATGATGAGCGCCGCACTATCGAACGTATTCCTCTGCTCAGCGACATTCCTATCATTGGTGAATTGTTCAAGTCGCGCAGCAGAAGTCGCAGCAAAACCAACCTGATGGTGTTCATCCGGCCGACGATTCTACGTAGCCGGGAAGATGGCGACCGATTGACCGCGCGCCGCTACGATTATGTCCGCGACATGCAGCGCGTACGCAATCCTGACGCCGAACCAAGCATTGATGAACTGCTGCGCGATTATATGGGGGCCGTTCCTCCAACTGAGCCCGCCGCACGCGCGAATGACATAATGATTGGCGCAGATGGAAATCTGACACGACCACCAGCAGCAGGTCCCCTTCAACCTGCAGAAGTGCCGCCGAGTGCTGTATTGTCCACAAACGGGGACGGGCAATAATGACTGGTCCGGGGGGCGCGTTGGGACGAGATAGCGTGATGGTTTCTGAACCAGTCGCATCGGTCGCGGTTGCACACATTAAGCCTTTGCTTGATCTGCCTTATGCCTTTGCCAAAACGCATGGCCTTGTTTTACGTCACCAAAGCCATGACCGTTTAGTCGTTGCCATGCGAGAGGGTGCCGATCCGCTCATGTTGCTTGAGGTGCGACGGTATCTGTCGATGCCCTTCGACGTCGAAATGGTGGATAACCAATCTTTTGATCGCTATCTGTCCGATCATTACGCGATGGACGGCAGCGCGGCAGCGATGGCCGGGTCGATCGGCAATAATGACGGCGATCTCTTGTCTGACATGCTGCCAAGTGCTGACGACCTGCTCGACAGTGCGGATGATGCGCCCGTCATCCGGCTAATAAACGGTATCATCGCTGAGGCTGTGCGGCAGGGTGTGTCCGATATTCATATTGAGCCTTATGAAACTGGCCTCGTCATCCGCATGCGCGCTGATGGCGTCTTGCAGGAACGCCTTCGTCTGCCTGCCAATGTCGCTCCTGTAGTCGTCAGCCGTATCAAGGTTATGGCGCGTCTCGACATTGCCGAACGCCGCATTCCTCAGGATGGACGTATTGGTCTTACGCTTGGCGGAAAAATGGTCGACGTGCGTGTATCAACGCTTCCCAGTCGCGCGGGCGAGCGTGTCGTGATGCGTATTCTGGACAATGAAAACGCCGGAATTTCTCTGGATTTGTTGGGCATGTCTGAAGAGACGCTCAAGATATTACGCGAAGCATTGGCCGAACCCAATGGGATCATCCTTGTAACTGGCCCGACCGGGTCGGGTAAAACTACAACATTATATGCGGGTCTGAAGCGTCTGAATGACGGAACGCGCAATATATTGACAGTCGAAGATCCTGTTGAATACGCGGTCGAGGGTATTGGCCAGACGCAAGTCAATTCCAAAGTCGGAATGACCTTTGCTGCTGGGCTGCGCGCCATATTGCGCCAGGACCCTGACGTGGTGATGGTCGGCGAAATCCGTGACCGCGAAACCGCCGATATCGCTGTACAGGCTGCGCTTACGGGGCATCTGGTCCTGACCACCGTCCATACCAATGACGCACTCGGCGCAATCACGCGCATGCGCGATATGAAGGTGGAGCCTTTCCTGCTCGCCTCGACCTTGCGTGCCGTTATCGCGCAACGGCTTGTGCGCCGCTTGTGCCCTCATTGCCGCCAAACGGTTCAGGCAAATGGCAATGCGGCATCCTTGCTTGGCTTTGATAAGGGCACAGCGGTTTACAAAGCCGTCGGCTGCCCTGAATGCAACAATACTGGTTTCCTTGGTCGTATTGGCGTATTTGAGGCAGTGCGCGTGGATGAAACCATCCGCCGGTTGATTAATGACGGTGGAGATGAAGCCATACTGGCGCGTCATGCCTTTGTGAACCAACCCAATCTGAGTGCGGCCGCACGCAAATTGGTGCGGAGCGGGGACACAACGCCGGAGGAGGCCATCCGAATATCACGCCGCGAAGACGTAGTTGATGCCTGAATTTGCCTATCACGCCATCGATTCTGACGGGCGCGAGCGGCGAGGGCGGATTGCCGCTGCCAATGATGATCTGGCACGTGAAGCATTGGTTTCGAAGAAATTGTATATCGTCAGCGTCGCGCCTGCCGAAGTGCGGGCATCCGCATTTGCCAACCTGCCGCTGAAACGACAGGCGCGCCTAAACGCAAAGCAGTTGACGTTATTTACCCGGCAATTGTCATCATTGGCGCAAGTGTCGCCCTTGGAAGAGGCGTTGCGCACGATCAGCCGCCAAAGCGAACAACCCCATGTGCGTCAGATTTTGACGGGCGTCCACACCGGCGTCGTTGAGGGGCAGCGTTTGTCTGAGGCGATGCGACGCGAAAGTAACAGTTTTCCAGCGCTTTACCGCGCAATGATTGCCGCAGGTGAGGGGGCGGGAACCTTGCCGCTGATTACCGAGCGTCTTGCAGTGTTGCTCGAACGTCAGGCAGAAATGCGGGGCAAGTTAATTGGCGCGCTGGCTTACCCCGCGATCCTGTCGCTCGTAGCAATATTAGTAGTCATGGGGTTGATGGTGTCTGTCGTCCCGCGGGTCGTTGAACAATTCGACAATGTGGACCAGCAATTGCCATTGATTACGCGAATTGTGATTGGCATTTCGGCATTTTTGGCGAATTATTATTGGGTGCTTATCATTGTCGCTTTGTTGGGGGCATTCCTCTTTGCGCAAGCGCTTAAGCAGCCGGCCTTTCGCTTCGCGGTTGATCGCAATATTCTGCGTATTCCCTTTCTTGGTAAGCTGTTGCGTAACCTCCACGCGGCACGCATGGCCCGCACATTGGCCACAATGGTTGCAAGCCGTTTGCCATTGCTTGAAGGGTTGCGCCTGACGGGTGGAACCATTCGTAACACAGTATTATCGGCGGCGAATGAAGAGATTGTGGAGTCAGTGCGCAGCGGGGGCAGCCTTTCGGGCGCCATGCGCACAAGCGGCGTTTTTCCGCCCTTGCTCGTTTATCTAACGGCAAGTGGCGAAAGCGCAGGCCAGCTTGATCATATGCTTGAACGCGCTGCCGAATATCTCGAACGCGAATTTGATAACTTCACCAGCACCGCGCTTTCGCTGCTCGAACCGCTGATCATTGTCGCCATGGGCGGCGTTGTCGCGGTCATCATATTGGCAATATTGTTGCCTATCCTTCAACTTCAAAACCTTACGGGACTTTAAACATGCTCCGCATACTTTTTCATCTTTTCACTGACTCTAGTCGAGCGCCGATGAAGTTCCGCCGGAAGTCGGTAAAGGTGGAGCGCAACGGGTTCACTCTTGTTGAAATGATGGTCACATTGTTCATTCTTGCGCTTCTGACGACGGTTGTGGCTATTAACGTGCTGCCAAATCAGGACAAGGCAATGGTGCAAAAGGCGCGGGCAGACATCGCGGTCTTGGGACAGGCGTTGGAGACTTATCGGCTTGATAATCTGACGTACCCGGATGCAGGCGCCGGCCTGCAAGCGTTGGTGACGCCGCCTGCAACCGGTGCGATGCGCAATGAAGGTTACATCAAGAAACTGCCGATGGACCCATGGAACCGTCCATATCAATACAGCGTACCCGGAAAAAATGGCGCCTTTGATGTCTATTCGCTTGGCGCCGATGGTGCACCCGGCGGCGAGAATGAAAATGCCGATATTTACGGCGACTAAACCGTCGGTGCATCAATCTATCCGCGATAATGAACGCGGCTTCACTTTAGTGGAGCTCATGGTGGTGATATTCATAATCGGAATTGCCAGTACCGCCGTGGTAATGACTGTGCGTTCGCCAGAACGCGGCGTGCGTGACGAGGCGGAGGAATTTGCCGCACGGGTGGCCGCTCTGCGAGATAACGCCATATTGCAATCGCGCACCATGGCAGTGACGATACGACCTTCTGGCTACGGGTTTGAAGCGCGCAACAATGGCACATGGGCTCCATTATCGGAGGCGCCTTTTTCAACAACGGACTGGAGAGGTGGCACCACTGTTCAGATACCCGGCGTACGGCAGATGCGGGTCGTTTTCGACAGTACTGGCATGCCATCAACCGCAGCCAATATCGCAATCAAACATGATAATGTAACCGTAACGATTACCCTCGCCTCAACCGGAGACATCCGTGTCGTCCGTTAAGACCTTTTCCCCACGAAATGGCTTTACGCTGTTGGAAATCATGGTTGCGTTGGCGATTTTCAGCCTGGCGGCTTTGGCCATGGTCCGCCTGCAGGGATACTCGGTGCGCTCGACCGCCAACCTGGGCGATAGCAGCATGGCCTGGCAGGTGGCGCGGAACGTGGCCGTTGAAATCCTGTCTAACCCCGCGCCGCCGACATTGGGGGAAACGCGTGGCGAGGAAATCAATGGCGGCCAAAACTGGGTTTGGACCGCAACGACGCGTTCCACCGATGATCGCCGGTTGGTTACAGTTGATATTGCAGTGGTTGGCTCCGGAAATGCAGCACTTCGTAAGGCTCGCCTCACGATTGCCAGGCCAGTTGAGCAATGAACCAGTTTCGATCGTCAGAAGCCGGGTTTACCTTGATCGAGTTGCTCGTCGCGCTTGCAATTTTTGCGCTCATTTCCGTCGCTGGTGTGACATTATTGCGATCGGGTAGCGACACACAAATCGCGGTTAAGAAGCGCCTTGAGGAAATGGCCTTGTCCCACCGCTTGGCCAACAGTCTAGAGAGCGATTTGGCGCAGACTATGGCTCGGCCTGTGCGGGATCAGTCAGGCCAACCTGTCCCTGCTTTCACGCAAGGCGATGCAAGCGTCCCGGGGGCTTTGTTCGGGTTTGTGCGTGCAGGCTGGTCCAATTTCGACGGCGCGCCAAGGGCAGGGTTGCAACGGGTGTCCTATGTTTTGGAAGATGGCGCGCTGAAGCGCCTGAGTTGGCCGATGCTCGATGGAGCAGCGCCTGCTGACGCAGCGATTTTGTTGGAAAACGTGGCATCTGCGCAAGCCGAATTTCGCGATGACAAAGGTGCATGGCGCGATGATTGGACTGCGGCAGATGCTAATGCATTGCCGCGCGCCGTTGCCTTAACCGTAACTCTGGAGGGAAAACCCCAACAACGCATGCTTTTTCTTGTGGGGCCGCAAACCCGCGTTGCTCCGCCCAGCATTGAAACGGGCACACAAGGATGATGTGGCCCAAGCCTTCTGAACGCGGCGCAGCCTTGTTGTCAGTCTTGCTGATGGTTGCGGTTCTTGCCGTGATCGCGGCGACGACGCTGGATAGGCTTAGCCTGTCGAGCAGACTGTCCGCCAATGGCAACGCCCTTGCACAGGCACGGATGTTTACCTACGCAGCCGAAGCGATTGCTGCGGCACGTATCGAAGATTTGGTTGCCCGCGATGCCGCGCAAACAACTTTGGCAGGCGATTGGCTTGGAAAGCCGCAAACTATTCCGATCCCAATTGGCTCTGCAACGGCGACCGTACGTGACGCGGGAAACTGCTTCAATCTCAACAGTCTGGTGACCGAAACCGAGGGCCAATATCTGGCCAGTGCGACTGGG
Organism: Sphingomonadaceae bacterium; assembly: GCA_031426075.1. Taxonomy (GTDB): domain Bacteria; phylum Pseudomonadota; class Alphaproteobacteria; order Sphingomonadales; family Sphingomonadaceae; genus Sphingorhabdus_B. Next base: position 30,897 of record JANPKN010000262.1, on the reverse strand, counting down.
CAAGATCAAATGACGTCGTTGATGGTGGTGTTGGGCACTAACGAAAACGCGGCGCGGGCTGTTGCCGCTGCAGCCGCAGACTGGGCGGACAGCAATATCACACCCTTATCCAATGGTGTAGAGGATGATGGCTACCGGTCAGCAGCTACGCCGTATCTCGCGGCGAACAGGCCATTTGCTCACCCAAGCGAACTGCGCGCGGTGAAGGGTATCAGTCCCGCAATTTATGCGAAGTTGAAGGGTTGGATTTGTGCGCTTCCTGAACCGGTTTTGTCGCCGTTGAATGTCAACACACTGCTACCTGAGCAGGCACCACTGCTGGCTATGCTTTTTCCGCCCGGCAAGATGAATTTGGCCACTGCGCGTAGCTATCTCGCCAAGCGGCCATCAAGTGGCTATGGCAGCCTCATTCGATTCTGGGCCGCACCTGAACTTGTGGCGCTCGGGCCGTCTCCTCTGGTTCAAGGGCAGGTAAAACTGACAAGCAATTACTTCCTTTTGAACACAATGGTGTCATTTGGCGAACTCTCGCTTGCTGGACAGTCAATGATTGTCGCCTCTCCTGCGCCTGCGCGCGTTGTATGGCGTAGTTGGGGGGAGGAGGAATGACATTGGTCATCACCCGGTTCCCGATGAGCGAACAGGATAATCCGTCAGTATTCCTCGTCACGGAAGGCGTATGGCAAAATGCCGGTGCACTTTCGGATTTTGTACCGTCGGTTGAAGACATTACCGTCATGGCGCTTGTTGCGCCAGAGGATGTCCGGTGCAACTGGTTTGGACTGTCGGATATTGAAGGCAGACAAGCCGAAAGCGTTGCCAGATTGCGCGCGACCGAACAATCACTTGGGCTAGTGCATAGCAGCGCTGGATCGGATTTTGACGAGGTCGTAGCCACGGCGACAATTGCGCCTGAGGTTATGCAACGGGGTCTTGATCGCCTTGCTGCGCGGGGACTGAACCCGGACATCGTTATACCATTTGCGCTTGTTGTGCGTATCGATTCTGACGGCATTTTTAGGGCGGATATGGACGGCTTGACTGTCCTGCGAGGCCCGCAATTCGCTATCCCCGACGAAGCGGTGCTACGCGACATATTCATTGGCGCCACCTCAATAGAAACGATTGACCCCGATATCGTTCGTACGATGCTTCTGTCCGCTAGCGCCACGCCATTGCTAAATTTACGCGAGGGCTTGTTCGCAAAACGGGAGCGGACAATCTGGATGACGGCGGAGCAGCGGACCTGGGCCAGGCGGCTTTTAACGACGCTTCTAATCGTGACCATGATGATAACTTTTGTGACGCTTGCAAAATATTGGACAGCAACTGCTTCTGAAAACGAAACCGCCTTGGTTGCAGCGCAGAAAATCGATCCGGCGATACAAGAAATCGACCAGGCCGAAAGTATGCTGGCCGCGTCGCTTAACCGCCAAGGCAAAACACGAGGCGGCTTTGCGCCCCTGTCCGCTGCTTTGTGGCGCAGCGTGAAGACGTCGCCCAACGTATCGGTGCGTGAGTTACGATACACGCCGGATGGCATATTGACGGTTGTCATGGCGGCGCCTGCTGCGGACAATATTAACAAAGCGCTCGTGACCATTCAGCAAGACGGGTTTCGTATCACCGCAACACCGCGGCAGGACACGACCGGTGCCACGTTGGTCGATATGACCGTGAGGATGCCATGATTGCTGCATTGCGTTTATGGTTTGCTGCCCTGACAAAACGCGAGCAGTGGCTTGTGGGTATTGCTGGCGGACTGACCGCTTTGGTTGTGACGATTTTCGGCATTCTTTTACCCACCCTTTCGACGATTGACCAAGCAAGGGAGGATCATGACGAAGCCGTCCAACGGCGCGGGCGCATTGTCGCGACTGTTGATGCTGCACAAAAGCAGCAAACTGGCCCCCGTTCCGCCGCTTCGGTCGACATTGATTTGCTAGTTACGCAAGCGGCCGCCGAAAAGGGTTTCGATCTCATCAAATCGGCCAACTCTGCGCCGGGACAAATCAGCATACGCATCGACCAAGCTCGTGCGCCAGCCTTGCTCGCGTGGCTTACTGAGCTTGAGGCACAGAATATCGAGGTGCGCGGTGTCGCCTTGCGACCCGGCGCCAACGGCACGGTATCCGTCGATGCGCAATTGCAGATGGGGGCCCAGTGAAACGACGCTATATCCTTGCTTCGGTTGCGACACTGGCTTTGGCGGCTATCATTTTCATGCCCTTGCGAACGATAGTCGGCGGGACTGGAGTGACTGCGCGCAAAGTTGACGGTATCATTTGGGATGGGTCTATCCGCGACCTCAGCCTTGGCAAATTGCCAGTGGGTGACGTCAACGCCCGTTTGCGATTTTGGCCGCTATTTCTTGGCCGTGCAGAAATATTGCTGTCACGCGGAAATACGCAGTTTGTGCCCGGTATCAACGGGTCCGTATCGCGCGGCATTGGCGGTATGTCGGTCAACAATTTGTCGGCGACATTGCCCATCGGATCGCTATTCGCACCATTTCCGGCGGAAAATATACAGTTTGAGGGCTTCTCCGCGCGCTTTGCTTCCGGCAGATGCATGGACGCAGGCGGGCAAGTCCGGCTGACGCTTTCGGACACGGTGCCGGGGCTGAATTTGCAAAATGGCATGCTTGGCCAGCCGCGCTGCGATGGGGCAAGGCTGTTGCTACCCTTGGCTAGCCAATCCGCCATGGAACGCGCCGATATCCGTTTGTCTGCCGATGGATCTTATACCGTGACCGTCACGCTGGACGCCAATCGCGGCGACCAGGCAGCCGTTTTGAATCTTGCCGGGTTCCGTCCGGTAGCTGGGGGCTACCGCCTGGTGCAGAAGGGCCGGTTCTGAGCAAGCCCTCGGCGTTGCTGGGCGATATCCTGGTCGCCCTGCCTGTCTGGTATCAACTGGGTTTGATTGTTGTTCTGGGCGCAATCTGGGGTAGCTTTGTCGCTGCCTTATGTAGCCGTTGGCCACGCGGGGAAAGTGTTTCGGATGGCCGGTCGCATTGTGACCAGTGCTATGCAAAACTGGGCATGAGCGATCTTGTGCCGATCCTGTCCTATCTGTGGCTTCGAGGCAAATGCAGATATTGCGCGCACCCTATCGGGGCAGCGGCGATTTTTATCGAGCTTGCTTCCGCTGCCATTGGGCTTGTTGCCCTTTTGACGCTCAATCCCGGGCAGGCTTTATCGGCCGCGATTTTCGGATGGCTACTGCTGCCGCTCGTCATCCTCGATTATCTTAGATTATGGCTGCCAAATCGTTTGGTTTTGGCGTTGGCGCTGGCTGGTCTTCTGGTGGGGCCCTTCCTCACGCCCGACGTCACGTGGCTCGACCGCGCTTGCGGTGTAATTTTCGGTTTTCTCTCGTTGGAGATCGTTCGTCAGGCCTTTCGCAAGTTGCGCAACACCGAAGGCATGGGTGGGGGGGATCCCAAATTATTCGCGGGGATTGGTATTTGGTTGGGATGGCAAGCACTTCCCATGACGTTGCTCTTGGCATGCATTGTGGGATTTGTTTTTATTGCGATCACCTATGCGCGCACGAAAAAGAGCGCGCTTCAGTTGCCGTTTGGCTCATTCCTAGGCGCTGCTGCGTTTTCAATTGCGTTGATTGTTTAAAGCTTCCGTACGCTTAAATTTGCGTTTTTGCAGGTAGCAAGGGCACTAAAAGTGTAACGCACAGCCCCTCGGGCATCCAAGAAAAATCGACTTTGCTACCGGCGCGTTCTTGTCCGAATACCCCGATGACGGTGGTCCCAAATCCCTTCCGCTCTGGCGGGGCTACAGATGGGCCGCCTTTTTCTGACCATGAAAGCTTCAAAAGTCTGTTCGGCCCTTCATCCGGACTTACGGTCCAGTTTACATCCAGTTGACCGCTCGCTGCCGACAGACAGCCATATTTCGCCGCATTGGTCGACAGCTCATGGATAATAAGCGTTAGTGATTGTGCCGTTGCAGGTTCGAGGATGACGGACGCACCATCCAGCAACACATTAGACCCATCATTGTTGCGATATGGCGCCAGTTCCGTCTCAAGTATGTCAACGAGATCGGCGCCTTCCCAATCGGCGGCAGCAATTGCGCCATTGGTATGCGCAAGTGCCCGAATGCGTTTCGAAAGGCCGTCTTTCAATTCCGCCACGGTGTCGGCGCGCGAGAGCGCAATGATGCCCTGAACGACCGCGAGCAGATTGCGTGCACGGTGTTCAACCTCGCGGACAAGCATTTTCTCGCGTGCTTGGCTTTTAATAATGTCGGATATGTCGATGGATACACCAGCGAGGCCAGCAAGATTTCCTTCGCTGTCGAACAAGGGCGACTTTGTTGTGCGATACACCCTGCGGACCCCACTGGGGTTGGTGATGACTTCTTCGGCAACAAGTGTCTTGCGGGTCTTGAGTACCTTTTGGTCATTTGCGCGAATAGTTTTGAAGTCTTCGGGCCTAGTAAACAGACGCTCTTCGCCTTTGGCCCGAAGTTCATCCAAGCTCTTGGCATTCACAATTTGTAAGGCCGCGGCATTCGCGTAAATTGTCCGGAATTCGAGATCTTTGGCATAAATTTGGTCAGGGCAAGCCTCGCTTATTGCTGAAAGCAGATTTGCAGTCTCCTTCGCTTGGGTTTCCGTAGCGGCCAGGCTCGCCGAACGTTCGGCAACACGATCTTCTAATGTTTGGTTGAGGGCGTATAGGTCTCGAATACCACGCCGATTTTCCTCCGCCAAAGCGCCGATCAACAATCCGGTGGTAGCCACCACGATGAGGAATAGCTGAAGCGCCTCATTCTGATACGCCATATACATCATTGGACGTGCAAAGGGACCCAGGCCTGCTAGCGTGAATAACGCGGCAAACAGGGTTATGGCGACAATTGCTACAACTGCGCCGGGTATGCGAAAGCTAAGCGATGCCCACAATAATGGCGGGATCATCAAATACGCAAATGGAGCAATGCCGCCAAGCGATATCGCAGCCATTGCGCCAAAAATGAAGACGAGCGCACTTGCCTCACGCATCCGGCTTGATGACACGCGCAAGGGGCGTGCCGCAGATTTCAGCACCAACAACCCGACAGGTGCTGCGATAATTGCCCCTGTTGCGTCCCCCAGATAAATACGGACCCAGTAATTGGTCCAGTCTTGCCCATATGACCAACCAAGACCAATGCTGCCAGTCGTAGCGCTCAACAATGGCATGGCGAGTCCAGCGATTGTGATGACAATCGCGGTATCCCGAATATTCGTCAGGAAATAAGGCGGACTGACAAATTTTCGGATAGTTAGCGCACCGGCTATGACGGCAAGGCTGTTACCCAACGCCAATAACAATGCTGGACCAAGTTCATGCTGGTACCAAATCAAGTTTCCGGTCATTTCAGCCGCAATTGCCGCGCATGCCCATAAGGGCCACTTCACAATTGGAGAAGCCAAAGCTGCGGCAAGTAAAATTCCAGCGGGTAACCAAATGGAAATACTGGTGCCCGGTATGGTCCACAAAAGTTCAGTGATAGCTGCCGCAATTAGACAGACAGCATAAATCGCCGCCGCGGATAGAACAGTTTTGCCCGAGACGCCTTCACCAGCCATGCCACATCCCACCCCGGAAGAAACCGGAGGCAATACGTTACATAATGGCCAGCCTTATTCCAGTAACTTTCATATTCGGCGCCTTGGAAATCGTTTTCCGACTTTATTCCGGCTGTGCAAACGCCCGATCAGAAACGGGCTACTCCTCAGCCGTCACTGTTGAGACATTCTCTCTATCTTCATTATTGGCCTGCGGGAGGCTTCAGTTGGCGCGTGGATCGTCCAAAATGTTGTCTGGCCGTGCGTCATCGAAAGGACCGTGATCCGTTTCGGTGACTTGTTGCGCCTGCTCTAAAGGGGTTGAATCATGGCTCATGCCGCCATCACCCCTTCTTTATTCAACGCTGCGGTCATTGCCGCATTGGCTTCATCGCTCAACTTCTCGCGCAGTTTGGGAAAAAGCGTGTTCTCTTCTTCGCGCATATGCGGCTCAATCTGCCGGCGGAAATCAGCGACCTTGGTGCCCCACGCCTGATCAGACGGCTCCATATTGCCAAGTTCAAAAAGGAACTGTTTTACATAACCGTGGTCATTGTTGAGTTCATCAGCTTCCTCGGTCAGGCCATTTTCACGCATAGTAGGGTAAATCACATTTTCCTCCTCCAATGCATGTTTGGTAAGCGCGTGTTTGAGTTGCATCAGCAACATCGTCCGCTTCGCAGTGTTGTCCGGTCCCGTTTCCTGCAACTTGTCAAAGATCAAAAGCGTGGCGTCATGCTCGGCTTTTAGCATTTCGTCCCATTCGCCATGGGTGGATTCCATCAATTGCATTACCACCTTGCGGCCAACATTTGCCATCAGGCCGACCACGAGTCCGCCAACCGCAGCAGTCACAACTTTCGACGTCGTCGTCCCATTACCGTTTTTTGATTTATGTTCCATCGCGCATCTCCATTTTCCATATGCTGAACAACACGCAATTCTGATGCTGGTTCCGATATCTTGGGAAAGCGTTTGATACTTGCGATGAAAGGAAGCTTGTCCCTGTCAGATTGCGCATACCGCATATGGAACGTTCCGCAGGGCGCGCAGTTTTTACGTCGAGAAGGCTTTGAAGGGATCAATTGTGCGCGATTGCGTCATCATTGGCGGGGGGCCAGCAGGCCTGACGGCCGCAATTTATCTCGCGCGGTTTCACTTAGACATAGTGGTAATAGATGCCGGCAAAAGCCGAGCCTTGTGGATTTCGGAAACCCATAACCACGCCGGCTTTCCCGATGGGATAGCTGGCGCGGAGTTGCTGAACCGAATGCGCAATCAGGCAGTCAAATATGGCACAAAATGCATCCAAGGCCGCGTGTCGCGGATTACGCGTGATGGCGATAGCGGGCCTTTCCTTATTGAATATGGCCACGGCCAAATCGAAACGTCGACGATCTTAATGGCAACAGGCGTCGTCAACCGCCGACCGGCGATTGACGAAGAACTACATGCCCGTGCATTGCGAGAAGGGCGGTTAAGATATTGTCCGGTATGCGATGGATTTGAAGTCACTGACAAGAATATCGCAGTGATTGGAACAGGCGAAAAAGGACTGGCCGAGGCGATTTTTTTGCGCGGTTTTACAGATCGGATAACGCTCATATGCCCCGATGGCGTGCATGACCTGAATGAGACAGGATTCGAAAAAGCCAAGAAATATGGCATTGAATGTATGAACGGTCCGGCGGTGGTCGACGGCATGGACGATGATGGCATAACATTACGCGTTAATGATGCGCTGGTGTCGTTCGAAAGCGTATATCCCGCACTCGGTTCCGACGTAAACAATATGCTGGCTCAAATGGCGGGTGTGAATTGCAGCGATTCCGGGGCCATCGTGGTTGACTCGCATCAACGGACGTCAGTGCCGGGTATGTATGCGGCGGGAGATGTCGTGTTAGGGCTCGACCAGATCAGCCATGCCATGGGGGAAGGGGGCGTTGCCGCGGTCGCGATCCGGAACGACAAATCTAAGCATGAACCGATTTTGCGTTAATTGGGTCAAGGATTTGCGATGGAGAATATCTGCGAGAATGCCTGTTCAAGGTCGCGCAGCATATAAGGCTTCTGCAAAACTGGCGCACAATGCGTATTTGCCGTTGCGGCACCATAGCCGGTTGCCAAGATAAACGGAATCTTTCGGTCAGCAAGAATATTAGCGATTTCGCCGCTGGTTCCATCGCCCAAATTGACGTCAAGCACTGCCGCGTCAATCGCCTCAACGCGCGCCATATCTATTCCGGACTGCACGTTCGTCGCCGGGCCGATGGCTACACCTTCAAGCTTGATCACCATGTCCTCAAGCATCATCGCAATGACGACTTCGTCCTCCACCAGCAATATGCGTTTTCCTTGAAGCATGTTTAATCGTCACTTTCGGGTATTTGCGCCGTCCGGCGGAATATAAGTCCATTTGGGTCAAAGATAATTTCTAAATTACCGCAGAATTCGGCTGCCAACCATTTTTTCCAGCATTCGGATGCAAAAGCATTTTTGGTCCCGCGGTCGCATCGTCAAATCCAGGATTTCGTTCTCCAATAAGGCCGATTAGTCATTTCAGATCGGGGTGATACGGCATTTGCTCTTCGCGATAGCGGTTGGCGCGAGGTTTTGTTCCGAATGATCGCAGCATCGATGCGCCTGAGACATTATCAATCCGCTGAATACTGGCTGGCAAATTCGCGCAAACGGAACCTTCTAACGTTCTAATCATTTTGGCCAGTAGGTCCTTAAAGGAAATTCTGCGTAATTATGATGATATGGAAGGCGCGTTTTTCACATGGCAGCTAGACCTTATTGGCAGGGGCAAATCAGGCTCGCTCTCGTGTCGATCCCAGTTGAGATTTATTCCGCCACACGCAGTGGGCCGAGCATAGCGTTCCGCCAGATTCACGAACCTTCGGGCAAACCCATTCATTACGACAAGGTAGTCACTGGAATTGGCCCAGTTGACGCTGATGAAATCATGAAGGGCTATGAGTATAAAAAGGGCAATTATGTCCTGTTGGATGAAGAAGAGATTGATGCGGTTAAGCTTGAAAGCAAGAAAACTCTGATCCTTTCGCAGTTTGTCGATTCAGACGACATTGACCCCATATATTTCGAAAAGCCGTATTATGTCGTGCCTTCGGACGATTTGGCTGAAGAAGCGTTTATCGTTCTGCGTGAGGCGCTGAAGCAAACCCGCAAGATCGGCATCGGGCAATTGGCCCTGCGGGGGCGAGAATATATAGTTAGTCTAAAACCTTGCGGTTCGGGTCTGGTGCTTGAGACATTGCGTTATGAAGAGGAGCTGCACAAGGCGTCATCCTATTTTCATGGCATAGGCAAAGCTAAGCCTGATAGCGATTTGTTGAGCCTAGCCACTGACCTGATTGAGAAGAAGAGCGGAAAGTTTGACGCTGGCGAATATAAGAACCGCTATGTCGATGCGTTAAAGCTGCTCATCGATAAAAAGCTAAAAAATAAGGGCGGGAAGATCGAAGCTGAAGACGAGCCCGAACGTCCAGCGGGCGGCAATGTCGTTGACCTCATGGCTGCACTAAAAAATTCGCTGGGTGAGGGGGGTACGACCTCAAGCCGAAAAGCAAAGCCTGTGAAAGAAGCAGCGCCTACCAAGGCAAAGCCAGCGGCAAAACGGTCTCCAGCGCGCAAGAGCGCTTAACGCGTCATGGCGACCGAGAACCTTCTTTCGAAATATAATGCAAAGCGCAATTTCGAAATAACAGCCGAACCGAAAGGTGAAATTGGCAAAAACGATGGACGCATTTTCATCGTCCAGAAACATGAAGCGACGCGGTTGCACTTCGATGTCCGGCTTGAGCTGGACGGTGTCTTGAAGAGCTGGGCAGTAACCAGAGGGCCAAGCCTTAACCCTGACGACAAACGGCTTGCCGTTCGCACAGAAGATCATCCTATTTCTTATTCCGAGTTCGAAGGAACCATAGCCAAAGGTGAGTACGGCGGCGGCACAGTCATGTTGTGGGACACGGGTCATTGGGAGCCCGTGGAGGGCAAAGACCCCAGAGTCACGATTGAAGAAGGGCATTTGCACTTCTATCTGTTTGGGCAGCGTATGAAAGGCGAGTGGTTACTCGTTCGCATGAAGCCGCGCGGAAAAGAAAAGTCGGAAAACTGGCTGCTTCGGAAGATCGACGATGATGCCGCGAGCAGCGACAAAATTCTTGTCGATACTGAACTCACCAGTATCACGACCGGAAGGTCGATGAGCGAAATCGCTTCGGGCAAAAGACCTTCGTCAAAGCCAAAGAAGACCAAACTGGCGAAACCAGCAAAGTCGATCGCACCTGCGAAAAAAGCGAAACCGATGCTGCCTGCCTTTTCCGAACCACAACTCGCCACCTTGGTGGACAGTGTTCCTGAGGGCAAGGGCTGGATTCATGAGGTGAAATATGACGGCTATCGTTGCCTCGTGGCGGCCGCAGGGCAAGAGGTTCGGACGTACACGAGAAGCGGACTAGACTGGTCAGAGAAATTCGCGGAGATTGTTGAGGCGGTCCGCGCACTGGATTTACCGCCGTGCCTTATTGACGGCGAAATTGTTGCACTCGACAAAGATGGCCGCCCCAATTTTTCACATCTCCAGTCGGTGTTGAAAGGTGAAGCGGGCAAACTCGCATTCTTCGCATTTGATCTTTTGGAGCTGGAAGGAAAATCGCTCCGTGCCATGCCGAACGTGGAACGCAAAGAGCAGCTACAAGACGTTTTAAAGGTCGCTGAAGGCAATAAGACCCTGTTTGTGGCTGATCATGTGGCGCAAGGTGAAAAGCTCTTCCAGACGCTTTGTAGTCAAGGCTACGAGGGTATTATCTCCAAAAAGGCGGACGCGCCTTACTCCGGTAAGCGCACGCGCAATTGGCTAAAGGTCAAATGCACTTCGCGACAGGAGTTTGTCATCATCGGCTATACGAAAAGCGATAAGGCGAGGGGTTTTAAATCCCTGTTACTTGGGACTTGGGTCGGCGATGAGTTGCATTATGTCGGCAAAGCAGGGACTGGATTCACAGCGTCGCTGATGAACGACCTGCTCGACAGAATGAAACCGCTTGTTCGCACCGATGCGCCAGCCAACGTGCCCAAAACTTCAGCGCGCGGCGCAACTTGGATAAAACCGGAATTGGTAGCGGAAATTGCGTTCGCCGAAATGACGGTACCGTTAGAAGACGGCGGTGTATTGCGGCACGCAAGCTTCCTTGGCCTGCGCGAGGACAAGCCTGCGCGCGAGGTCAAGCCGGAGACGGCCAGCGCAACTGGGAAAGAGGCAGCGTCGCAGGTTAATGTCACCAACAGGGACAGAGTCATCTTTCCCGAGTCTGGCGTTACGAAGGGGGCATTGGCGGATTATTACACGCTTTTGTCGGGCGCCATATTGCGCCACATGGCCGACCGACCTTTAAGCGTGGTGCGATGCCCCCAAGGGCGGGCAAAGCAATGCTTTTTCCAAAAGCATGATGCGGGTACCTTTGGCCCCGATGTGCGTCATATTGCCATTGCGGACAAGGACGGCAAAAGTGATGATTACCTCTTTGTCGACAACGCTGATGGCATCATCGGCTGTGTGCAGATGGGTGCGATCGAATTCCATGGTTGGGGCGCACGCGTTCCGGATTTCGAGAAGCCGGACAAGCTCATCTTCGATCTGGACCCCGATGAAGGACTTGATTTTGAGGCCGTGAAAAAGGCGGCTCTGATTATCAAAACAGAATTGTCGCATATGGGTTTAGTAAGCAGCGCCATGCTGTCCGGCGGCAAAGGCATTCATGTAATCGTCACTCTGGATGCCACAGACGATTGGCCTACCGTCAAAGACTTCGCAAGTCGTTTCTCGCGCGCTCTGGCCCAAGCCAAGCCCGACGTTTTTACCGCGAGCATCCGGAAAGCCGACCGCAAGGGTCGGATATTCATCGACTGGCTACGCAACCAGCGCGGCGCGACAGCTGTCCAGCCATGGACCGTCAGGGCGCGGGCAGGTGCGCCAGTTGCGATGCCGATTGAATGGGATGAACTGCCGAAGGTGAAAACCGCCGCTGCCTATTCGCTTCACGACATCGATGCGATTCTAAGACGCGCCACTTGGAAAAACCTACGCGGCTGGGCATCAAAGGCACAGAAGCTACCTGCGATGTAGCTTATTGCGTGGGTTCGGCTGCGACTGGCATCGCTGCGTCAATTTCGCCCTTTGCGTCCGCCTCGATCAATTTGGTCGCTTCTTCGGCAGCTTGTTCAATCGTCAGCTTCTGTTTGGCCAACGCCTCTTGTTGCGTTGCAGCGGGGTTGTCGCCTGTTGCCGATGTGGAGTCCGTGGTCGCAGGGGTTTTATCACATGCTGCAACCAGAAATAGCGCCAAGGCCAAGAACAAGCCGTGTTTCATTGCGCCGCCTCCGGTTTCAACTCACCTTCATAATTTGCCAACAAGGCGAGCGTCGAAACCCATGCGGCGACATTCTGACGAAGTTCGGCCTTATCGACCTTGTCCAAAGTATCATCGGGGGTGTGGTGCAGATTGAAATATTTGGTGCCGTCCTGCTGCAAATCCACAATGCCAAGTTTTTGTGCAGCGATGATTGCGCCGACATCTGCGCCGCCGCCAGCAAGTTCGCGGCGAGGCACAACGCCTAATGGCGCAAGCGCTGATATAATCTGCGACCGCAAGGCTGCGGCGCTTTCGGGAAGGCGGAAATCGACCGCCCAAATCTTGCCTGCGCCAAAATCGGATTCCATCGCCAGGGCATGCGGTTCGCTGGCATGTTTCGTGCCGTAATCCCGGCCACCCCAAATGCCAACTTCTTCAGCGCCAGCCCAAAGCAAACGCACAGTGCGCTTTGGCTGCCCCATCGATTTCAGATGCTTTGCCGCTGCGCCAATGACGCCGCAACCCGCCGCGTCATCAATCGCGCCGGTGCCAAGGTCCCAGCTGTCCAGATGGCAAGCAATAACGATGATGGGCAGGCTTGGGTTCGAACCCTTTACTTCTGCCAGCACATTACCCGACGTCTGCATGCCGATATTCTGCGGGGTCAGCTTTAACTTCATGCGCACTGGCTTGCCGCGCGCAATCATGCGTTCGAGGTTTTCGGCGTCGGGAATCGACAATGCGCCCGCAGGAATGGACGTGACACCGGGCTCAAAATTTGTGTTCCCGGTGTGTGGATTTCGGTGATAGTCGGTGCCGATCGAGCGACTGACAATGGCCGCCGCGCCTTTCTTGGCGGCGATATTTGGGCCAACAAAGCGAGCAGGGCCAAATGCGCCATAGCTGCTGCCGTCCTGCGTTGCTTTCATATTGTGGCTGACAAAGGCGATCTTCCCTTTCAAGCTGCCGTCGGGTGCAGCGCGCAGGTCATCAATGGTCGGGAAATAGACGATTTCCGCATCAAGCCCGGCTTCGCCAGTGCTGCCGCTGTTGCCGAGCGCAGCAACTGCCAGCTTTTGCGGAAATGGCGCGGTGACTTGGGCAGTCTCTTCGCCACGGACCCATGTGGGCATCTGATATTCTTCAACCCGGACATTGTCGAAACCGAGCGCTTTCAGTTTATTTACAGCCCAAACCCGCGCGCGCGCTTCGGCCTCAGTGCCTGCCTGCCGCGGGCCGATCTCTGTCGTCAGGCCCTCTGTAATATCATAAGCAAGCTCGTCGGATTGAAGCGCCTTGTCGCGTACATCAGCGATAGAAGCTGCCTTGAAACGTGTTGGCGCGGCGAAGGCGATTGACGATGTGAGGAACAGCGTTGAAGCTGCGGCGAACAGAGCGATGTTTTTCTTCATGGCGCGCAGGCTTAATCCCATCACACAGTTTTGCAATCCCGCCTTGCGAGGAAACGTGCAGATAGCTAGGGAAGCGGCCAAATCAAAGAAATGCAACACAGGAACTAATCCCCATGGCAGCCCAATATAGCTACGTAATGAAGGGAATGACGAAGACCTTCCCCGGCGCGAGCAAGCCGGTTCTCAACAATATCAATCTTCAATTCTACCCGGATGCAAAGATTGGTATCGTTGGACCGAACGGTACGGGTAAATCCACCCTGATGAAAATCATGGCTGGCATGGATACCGAGTTCACCGGCGAAGCATGGCCAGGCGAGCACATCCGCGTGGGCTATCTAGCGCAGGAGCCTGAGCTAGACCCGAACAAAACTGTGCGCGAAAACGTCATGGACGGCGTGCGTCCGGTGGCCGACCTTGTTGACCGTTTCAATGAGATTTCGACCATTATGGGCGATCCGCCTGAAGACGCGGATTTTGATGCGCTGATGGAAGAAATGGGCACGCTTCAGGAAAAGATTGACGCCGTTGATGGCTGGTCGCTTGACAGCCAGCTTGAGCTTGCCATGGACGCGCTGCGTTGCCCACCGGGTGACAGCCCCGTTACGAGCCTGTCAGGCGGTGAGAAACGCCGTATTGCGCTTACGCGTTTGTTGCTTGAAAAGCCCGACATTCTTCTGCTCGACGAACCTACCAACCACCTTGATGCGGAATCGGTGGCATGGCTGGAAAAGCATCTCGTGGATTATAAGGGCAACGTGATCCTGGTAACCCACGATCGCTACTTCCTCGACAATGTTGTGAGCTGGATCCTCGAACTCGATCGTGGCCGCTATTTTGTCTACGAAGGCAATTATTCGACCTATCTGGAAAAGAAGGGCAAGCGCCTCGAGCAGGAATCGCGCGAAGATGCTGGCCGACAGAAGGCTATCAGGGACGAGTTGGACTGGATCCGGCAAAGCCCCAAGGCGCGGCAGACAAAATCAAAGGCGCGTATCAAATCCTTCGACCAATTGGTTGAGGCACAGGAAAACCGCACGCCCGGCAAAGCGCAAATCGTCATTCAAATTCCAGAACGCCTTGGTAGCAAGGTTATCGAGGTCAAGAATGTAACTAAGGCATATGGCGACAAGTTGTTGTTCGAAAACTTGTCCTTCACCATTCCGCAGGGCGGCATCGTTGGCGTTATTGGACCGAACGGCGCAGGTAAATCGACTTTGTTCCGCTTGATCACCGGGCAGGAAGTGCCTGACTCTGGCGAAGTGGAAATTGGTGAAACCGTAAAGCTTGGTTTCGTGGATCAGAGCCGTGATGAACTAGACCCCAACAAGAACGTCTGGGAAGAAATTTCCGGTGGCGCGGATTTCATGAAGCTTGGCAAGCATGAAACGCCCACCCGCGCGTATGTTGGCGCGTTTAACTTCAAGGGCACGGACCAGCAGAAAAAGGTTGGCCTGCTGTCCGGCGGTGAGCGCAACCGCGTGCACATGGCGAAAATGCTTAAAGAAGGCGGCAACGTGCTTCTGCTCGATGAACCGACGAACGATCTCGACGTCGAAACCTTGTCCGCTCTTGAAGAGGCCCTTGAAAGCTTCGCCGGTTGCGCGGTGGTCATCAGCCATGACCGCTTCTTCCTTGACCGTTTGGCCACGCACATCTTGGCCTTCGAAGGCGACAGCCATGTTGAGTGGTTTGAAGGCAACTTTGAATCATACGAAGAAGACAAGATTGCCCGTCTCGGTGACGAGGCAACGCGTCCGCATCGTGCAACATATAAGAAGATGACGCGTTGATGATGGCATGAAACGCACACTCCTCGTCATCAACAGCAACAGCGGCAACGCAAATTCGGTTGACGAGGATGTGCTTGCCGCTGCGTTTGAGGCGGGCGGGTTTCGGATTATTACCCGCGTTTCGTTGCCGGAAGAAGACCTGCCATCGCGTGCGGCTGTAGAGGCAGCGGCATTTGACACAGTCGCTGTGTGTGCTGGCGATGGCACCGTCAGCAGCTTATGCGCCAATCTGGCCGGCTGGGATGGCGACATTCTGGTCCTACCCGGCGGGACAATGAATTTGCTTTCGAGGCGGTTGCATGGAGAGCATAGTTTGCCGGAAGTCGTCGACTTGCTTCCTAATATTTCTTCATGTGCATCGCCTATTCCAGTCATCAAAACCGGCGACACGGAAATTCTCACTGGCTTGACTGTGGGTCCCTCGACGCGATGGGGCAAGGTGCGGGAAGGTATTCGGCAAGCCGACATCAGCAGCCTAAGCGAAACGGTGCCGGAAGCCTGGTCCGAAACGCTGAGCGATGATGGTGTCTGGCTTGATGGGGCCCAGCGTGAGGCTTATGCTGGCATCTTCATCGAACCACATGATGGTCAGAATATGAGCGTCCTCGCGTTTAAAGCCAACAGCGTTGGCGACATGGTCAATCACGGCCTGGCTTGGCTTCGACATGATTTTCGCGAAGGACCACGCGACGAATTAGGCCTGATGAAAAGCGCTACTGTTATTGGTGACCAGATCGAAACCGGCATTTTGGTTGATGGAGAATATGAAGACCGGCTATTGCCGCTCACATGCACGGCAGCGATGTCGTCAGTTCGTTTCCTAAGAACCGCGCCGTGATAGCATTAATACGGGCCATAGCGACCTTTGCGGCATTTGCATGCCTTCCTGTGTCTGCAGCGCCGCCAGCTTCTTGGTCCGATGTCGATCAAAGCATTCTTGTCAGTATTGACGATGACATTGCGCGCAATATCAGTCGGGACGGTTTTTTCGACGGTATCCAGATCAGTGAAGTGCGCTTTTCAGAAAACGGCTTCGACTGGCACCTCATCCGGTTTTCCAGCACTGAGAGGCCAAATGGACCCAATTGGGTTGTTCCGCACGATGACGAGAACGCCGCCTTTGATGCCATGATTGCTGCGATCCAAAAATACGGCGGCACAGGGATATCCGTTAATTCCGGCACCGGAAGCGCGCGTCTCCAATCCGGGGCAGGGGTGTGCGGAATCAAATCTGCACGCGTGACCAGTTGTGACCCTAACCGCAATTTTGACGCCCAGGCGCCTGTTTTTACCGCAGCATTCGTGAATATGTTGAAACCGGACCAGCCGATAATCGCGCTACACACGAACAGCCATGGTTTTTCGGGTGATGGAGCAGGGGGCCGAGGTGATATTACGATTTATGATCGTAAGGCCTTTGCGCGGGGAGACATCAAGGCGCGAGAAAATGGCAGGCTTGCGGCAAATCCTACGGCGGACATGGAGAATCCCGACACGCTTGCATTATCGGCATTTCTGGCGCGGAGCGGTCAGCCGCCTGAAGATGATGCCGCTTGTGGAAAGGGTATGACACAATCGGGAGTCCATTTTTGGCACGAGGCGGTTGGCAAAAGCGACGGTTCGCTTTCGAACTACCTCATCCTGAACCGCCCTGATATTGCTTATATGAACGCTGAAAGTCGTGCGGAGATCGATCTCGCTCTCGCCGCTGGACGGCACGCGGTTATGATTAAGGCCTATATCGAGAAATGTGCGGCCTTATGGGACAAGCCAGCTACCCGCCCATGAATTTTGCGCGGCATCCCATTGCCAGCGCGCGCGCCTGTGCCCTACATTCGCCAAATATAGCCATTCGATGGTGTCAATTTCCACCAACATAGCCGCAAAATTTGAACGGTAATCCGTCAGGTGTTCCTCTTCCGGCTGCTTGCCCTGTATCCATTCAGGCAACCCCGACGACGGTTTTGCAATAGGCGTGCCGGGACCGACCTCCGCCATATAGCATCGCCGCGCAAAGGGCGTGGACGTGGACCACGCGGCATCAGCGACGTCTCCATTGGATATCAGACAGGTTTTTCCAGACAGCCGGATTTGAATCTTCGCTGCATGGTCATAGATCAGGACGCTGGTTGCGGGGTTTTGCCGAAGTTGATCTGCTTTTATTGAACGCGAGTCCGTATGAAACCGGATTGTGCGCGCTTCACGCGATACATCGCGCAGAACCATGATCCGCAATTGTGGTGTGCCCGACGCGTCCACTGTACCGACGGTCGGCATATGCGCCGGGCTATGACGATTGGTTATGCCAACGCCAATAAGACCCCATGTTTCTTCAAAACTTAACTCAAGATCATCATAATAAGCGGGCAGGCTGTTCAACGCGTTCATTGTACCTCAAAACTGTCGTTCTCATCATTCAGAACGTAAAGATTACCATCGGCAATGCCGAAATAGGCGCCGTGCAATTTCAACTGCCCTGATTGTTCACGTGCCGCAATAAAGGGAAAACTACGTAGGTTGGCGAGGCTTACGCGAATGGCCTCCAGCTCAAGATCGCGTTGCGGGTCTTGGGAATCTGAAGCCAGCACCTTGTCACGGGCAGGGCGGACAATATCTACCCATCCATCGATAAAGCTATATCCCGCGTGGCCGAGGTCGCCGCCCTCAAGTGATGCTTTAATACCGCCGCACTGCGCATGACCGAGAACGACGATGTGACGCACCTCAAGCCCCAATACGCCAAATTCGATAGCAGCCGATACCCCGTGCAATCCACCGCCCGTTTCATATGGCGGAACCAAGTTGGCTACATTGCGCAAGGCGAAAACCTGACCTGGGGTGGTATCAAAAACCGTTGCAGGATCGACCCGGCTGTCGCAGCAAGAAATGATCATGATTGGCGGAGACTGCCCATCGCTTGCGAGGGCATCATAACGCGCCTTTTGCCGGACATAGGCGTCCGATTTGAACCGTTGATACCCTTCAACCAAAACAGCAAATTCGGGCATCAGAAACGCTCCCCTCTCACAACTTGAACGTCGCCTACAGTCAGCAACATTCCATAACTATCCAACAAGGGGGCAATTGCATCGATTAACTGAGCCGTTTTTGTGTCGGACGCGATGGCAAGGACGATGGTCTTTGCGCTGGCGCCAGTAACATCATCATGTTGCCATTCACCGGCACGTCCGCCGCCTGAATCGACATGGATAAGGCTCCACCCCGAAATATCCACGGCCCTGAGCTGGTTGACGATACGCGGGACAAGCGGCGTGTCCACCAAGATTTCAATACGTTTGCGTGCGACGGTTTGAACCATATGTCATCCTAATGCTTTGGCTAAGGCGGCGAAGATGCTGATGCCGAAGATGATGTTGAAAGGAAAGGTCACGCCGAGTGACATACTGAGGTAAATGCCAGGATCGGCTTGGGGAAGGGCAAGGCGCATTGCCGCGGGAACGGCGATATACGACGCACTTGCCGCCAAAATACCAAGCGCCGCCGCCGAGGCGACGTCAAGGCCGATCACTGTGCCTATTACTGTCCCAATCGTGCCATTGACCAGCGGCAACAATATGGCGAGGAAAACCAAACGAAACGTCATCTTGCGCGATTGCATCAGGCGGCGGGCCGCGATTAGGCCCATATCGAGGAGGAACAGGCAAAGCACACCGCGGAAGCCAGTATCGAATAGCGGTTTAACCGCTGCGAACCCGTCGCTGCCTGCAATAGCCCCGATGATAAAGCTGCCAACCAATAACATCACTGACGCGTTGGTGAGCACCTCGTGCCAGGGCGTGGAATTGCCTTCGGTTGAACCTGTCTCGCCCCTGCGCGCCAGCATGAGGCCAGTAATGATTGCAGGCGTTTCCATAAGAGCCAGCACAGCAACCATATACCCAGCCGGACTAAGACCTTCGGCCGTCAGCAACTCAATTGCTGTTACAAAGGTCACAACGCTTACGGACCCATAATGCGCTGCGACCGCACCAGCATCGACTTTCGACAATTTGCCGACACCGCGAAGCAATACGAATGCAATGACCGGCAAGAGAAAGCTTAATGCGAGGCCAGCGGCAGCCGCAATAATGACTTCAGGCGTAATGCCGCTTTTGGATACTTCTACGCCACCCTTTAAACCGATAGCCGCCATCAAATAGATGGACATCGCTTTGGCGAAGGCCTCGGGGATGGATAGATCAGATTTCAGCGCTGCGGCAATAAAACCAAGTACAAAAAACAGGATCACCGGCGAAGTGAGGGTATCTGCGATCATCGTGGCCCCTTTGCGGATTTTGCAACCCATAGCAGGCAAGTTGCAGTTGGCAAGATGGCGCTCCGCGTCTATTCGGGCATCATGAACGCACCGATAAACATGCCCGACCGTCCGGCCAGAGAACGCAAACCTGACTGGATTAGGGTCAAAGCGCCGACTGGGGCTGGATTTAACGAGACTCGCCGATTGATGCGCGATCTCAATTTAAACACGGTGTGTGAAGAGGCGGCTTGCCCGAATATTGGCGAGTGCTGGACCAAGAAGCACGCCACCGTGATGATCCTGGGCGACGTCTGCACCAGAGCCTGTGCCTTTTGCAACGTGAAAACGGGCATGCCCCGCGCCGTTGATCCGCTTGAGCCAGAGCATGTTGCGATTGCCGCCGGAAAGATGGGCCTTGAACATATCGTCATCACATCTGTGGATCGTGATGACTTGCCAGACGGCGGGGCGAGCCAGTTTGTGAAAGTCATTGAAGCGCTGCGTCGCAACACGCCGAACACCACAATCGAGATTTTGACTCCCGATTTCCGCAATAAGGCGCAGGCGGCGATTGAGGCGATCGTCACCGCACGTCCCGATGTATACAACCACAATCTCGAAACC
Organism: Sphingomonadaceae bacterium; assembly: GCA_031426075.1. Lineage (GTDB taxonomy): Bacteria > Pseudomonadota > Alphaproteobacteria > Sphingomonadales > Sphingomonadaceae > Sphingorhabdus_B. The sequence goes on along the minus strand of JANPKN010000262.1, from coordinate 10,856 downwards.
GTGCCCCGTCTCTACCCGACCATTCGGCCCGGCGCGCGGTATTACGCCTCGCTGCGCTTGCTGGAGACGGTCAAACGTCATGATCCATCCATCTTTACCAAGTCCGGTGTCATGCTGGGGCTGGGCGAAGAACGGATGGAGGTGCATCAGGTCATGGACGACATGCGTAGCGCCGACATCGATTTCCTAACGATGGGCCAATATCTCCAGCCTACGCCCAAGCATGCCAAGGTCATGGATTTTGTGACGCCAAGCGCCTTTGACGCATATGCAGCCATTGCACGCGCCAAGGGATTTTTGTTGGTAGCAGCAAGCCCGCTGACACGCTCAAGTTACCATGCGGGTGATGACTTCGCGAAGATGCGCGATGCACGGGCGGCGCAACTCGCCAAGGTGCGCTAGGACTCAAGACACACATGCCGCACCATCACGAACGCCGCAGCCTGCCGCATAGCGCTGAACAGATGTATGATTTGGTGGCGGATGTCAGTCGCTATTCCGAATTCCTGCCTTGGGTTAGCGCCATCCGCATCCGTAAGGATGAGGACAGCGAAATGTTGGCGGATATGATTGTTGGTTTCAAATCGCTTCGGGAAACCTTCAGCAGCCGTGTGGTCAAGACACCGAAGACATCAATCATCGTCGACTATCTTGATGGACCGATGAAGCATCTGCACAATGCCTGGACGTTTGAAGAGGTCGAAGGCGGCGGATCAATCGTTGACTTCACCGTCGATTTTTCATTCCGCAACCGCGTTTTCGAGGCGCTGGCCGGTCAATTTTTCGATTCCGCTCTTCGTAAAATGACGACTGCATTTATTGAACGCGCCGACGCGCTTTATGGCGTCGGCGGGAGCAACAGTTCCAACGCATGAAGCGTTGCATAGGCGCGGATATCTGCGCGGCTTTTGTCTGAACCAAAGGATTTGCGGTCTCCAACCACATCCTCGGGGTTTTGACCCTTTAAGGCTACTGCAAACACCACAGTCCCCACGGGTTTGTTGGCGCTGCCACCGTCAGGGCCGGCCACACCGCTTATGGCGACAGCCACATCAGCACCGCTTTTTTTCAATGCACCTTGCGCCATAGCCCATGCGACCGCGACCGAAACCGCGCCAAACGTGTCAATGATATCCTCATTCACGCCAAGCATCTTCATTTTTGCGTCGTTGCTGTAGGTGACATACCCATATCCAAGCACCGCGCTGCTACCCGGAACTTCAGTGATAGCGGCCGCAACCAGCCCGCCTGTGCAACTCTCTGCAATCGCGACCATTCGGCCGGCCGCCCTGTTTTCGGCAACAACACGCGCGGCCAGATCGGCAATCTCGGATGGTAAGACTGTGTCCATATTCAGATTTTCTCAAATGTTGCGGTGGCTTGCGCAGCGATGCCTTCACCCCGTCCAGTAAAACCAAGCATTTCGGTCGTTGTCGCCTTTACCGAGATCCGGTCTACATCAACAGCCATTATTTCCGCCAACCGCGTGCGCATCTGTCCCCTAAAGGGACCAACTTTGGGCTGTTCGCAGATAATGGTCACATCCGCATTTGACAGTTCGAAGCCGATTTCACGCGCTAACTTCATCGCGTGTGCAAGGAACCGATCGGAGGATGCACCACGCCATTGCGGATCGCTTGGGGGGAAATGATCGCCAATGTCTCCGCTGGCTATCGCACCCAATATGGCATCAGTAAGTGCGTGCATGGCGACATCGGCATCGCTATGGCCATCCAAGCCCTTGTCATGCGGTATCTGCACACCGCACAGCCACAATTCGGCATTTGGAACTAGGCGGTGGACGTCAAAACCGTTTCCGCATCTGAATGACGGCATATTATTTCCTACGAAATCGCTTGAGAACGTAAATTTATTGAGTGCCTCAGCGCCTGGAACGATGCGCACTTCGTTGCCCTGTGCCATCAGCATCCGCGCATCATCACTTGGTTCATCGCCCTCCCACGACTGGTGCGCCGCGTATATTGCGCGAAACGCAAATGCCTGCGGCGTTTGAATGCGCCATAGGTTTTCGCGTTCTACAGTTTCGGACAGAATGCCGTTGCCACGTGAAAGGCTGTCAACAACGGGCAGAGCAGGGACAGCGCCGGGCGCGATCATCAGCGCGTCGAGCAAGTCGTCAATGACCTTTGCTGGAAGGAATGGTCGTGCCGCATCGTGGATCAGGACCTGATCGACCGCGCCATTCGCCGCAATCGCCTGAAGCCCCAAATGTACGCTCTCCCGCCGTGTTGCTCCGCCCTCAACGAAGATCGGTTTTTTCAAACCCGCAAGCATCGCGGCGGCCTTGACTTCTTGTCCGGCGCCAATGGCCACATAGACCTGATCGATGGCGTGATGATCTGCCAATGCTGCGAAGCTGTGCCATATCATTGGCTTGCCGCGCACCATACGAAATTGCTTTGGCTCCTCGCCGCCAGCACGGCTGCCGGAACCTGCGGCGACGATTAAAGCAACGGTGAGTGGACGAGATGCCATTTGCGCGCTCTAGCGACAGCAGACTTGCCCGCCAAGCTGAAAGCGGGTAACGGCCTGCCTAAATTTTAGGCAGTGTTTGAAGATGCAACTTAGTCCAATCCATATCGGTAACATTAAAATCGATTGCCCCGTCATCCTTGCGCCGATGACGGGCGTCACTGACATGCCGTTTCGCAAGATCGTGCGCCAATTCGGTTCTGGCTTGAACGTTACCGAGATGATCGCAAGTCAGGCCATGATCCGTGAAACCCGGCAAAGCATTCAAAAATGCGAATGGGACGCGATTGAAGAGCCTGTTTCAATGCAACTCGCGGGCTGCACGCCCTATGAAATGGGAGAGGCAGCAAAGCTGAACGAAGAACGTGGCGCTGCGATCATCGACATCAACATGGGTTGTCCGGTGAAAAAAGTGGTGAATGGTGACGCTGGTTCAGCACTGATGCGGGACCTGCCGCTAGCGGCCAGCCTTATTGAGGCCACGGTAAAGGCGGTATCCGTTCCAGTGACCGTCAAGATGCGCATGGGCTGGGACCATGGCAGCTTGAATGCGCCTGAGCTTGCGCGCATTGCCGAGGATTTAGGCGCCAAGATGATCACCGTCCATGGCCGCACCCGTAATCAGATGTATAAAGGTTCGGCTGACTGGGCGTTTGTGCGTAAGGTCAAGGACGCAGTGTCGTTGCCCGTCATCGTGAATGGCGACATTTGCACAATTGAAGATGCGCAGATGGCATTGACCCTAAGTGGCGCAGATGGCGTCATGGTTGGACGCGGCGCGTATGGGAAACCATGGTTGCTTGGGCAAATGATGCACTGGTTCCGCACCGGACAGACCATCGACGATCCGAATATCGACGCTCAGTTCCACTTGATCATGGACCATTACCGCGCGATGCTTGACCATTATGGCAGCGAAGTCGGCGTGCGCATCGCGCGCAAACATATTGGCTGGTATACCAAGGGCCTTAATGGGTCGGCCGAGTTCAGAAATTTTATGAACCGCATCGATGACCCTCAGGTCGTGATCGAGGAGTTGACGCGGTTTTACGAGCCATTCCTTACTAAAACGGCAGCCTGACTGATGTCACAATCCTTGCATCAACCTGATTATGGCCTGATGCTGGCAAGCATATCAGTTCCGGTGCTGCTGATTTCTCCGGATCACATTATTGATTATGCCAATGATGCCAGCGAGGCGTTTTTCGGGCGAAGCCGTCGGCGGCTGGAGGGGCGACGCGTAGACGAAACCCTTGTTTTTGAAAGCGAGCGGATGAATGCGGCCTTGTTGTCACCTGACGGTGACATCTCCGCGCAGGATATGGAGCTTAAAACCCCCTACGGCGTCATTACAGTCGATATAAACCTCTCGGCCGTGTCCAAGGCGCCGGATTGGAGAATCGCCATCATATCGCCACGCAACGGGGGTCGTGAGCATATTGGTGACCAACGCGACAGCGGTCAGCAACAGGCTATGGGGGCGCCAGCGATTCTTGGCCACGAAATCAAGAACCCGCTAGCGGGCATTAAGGGCGCAGCACAATTGCTTGCCCGTCAAGTGGACGAAAAACACGTCGCTTTGACCGATTTAATCGTGACCGAAGTTGACCGGATCGCTCGGCTGCTTGACCAGATGCAAAAGCTGGGGCGATCCGAACCGGCAGAGCTCGCACCGGCCAATATCCATTTGCTGATTGAACGGGCCATCCGCTCGCTGCGTGCGGCGAACCGTGCTATGCCTGAAATTTCAATTAATTACGATCCATCGTTGCCAGACGTTCTCATTGACCCGGACGGGATGGTTCAAGTGCTCATTAATCTGCTTCAAAACGCCACAGACGCGCTTCAGGGCCGTCTCGATGGCGTGATAGGCATTTCGACCAGATATATCATGAGCGGGGCTCTACGGGACGCTGACATGGACAGGCGTTCGATTAAGCTCCCGGTCGAGATCGCTATATCGGATAATGGCCCTGGTGTGCCCGAACATATTGTCGATGAGTTATTTTCGCCTTTTGTGACTACGAAACGCGAAGGGCAGGGGCTTGGCCTCGCTATTGTGCGCAAGTTGGTGCAGCAGATGAACAGCCGCGTAATATTCGAACGCGACGCGGTGCAGGGGCAGACAATTTTCCGGCTGTTGTTGCCGGTCGCATCAGGGAAAACTACTGCATGAAACCGCCACGGGTACTCATTGTTGAAGATGACGCATCTATCGGGCTGGTGGTAAGCGCAGCGCTTCAAGCGGAGAATATTGAGACGCAGTTGTGCGATTCCGTGGCCGCCCGCGACACAGTCTTGGCGAACGGTCAATTCGACTTGATGCTCACGGATGTCATGTTGAAGGACAGCGATGGCCTTGCGACCTTAAAGGATGCGATGGAAAAATCGCCCGGCATGCCGGTCATTATAATGTCCGCGCAAAATACACTTGAGACCGCCGTGCGGGCCAGCGAAATTGATGCGTTTGAATATTTTCCCAAGCCTTTTGACCTGAACGACCTCGTTCTGGCTGTAAAGCAGGGCATTGAAAAGCGCCGTTCAACTGCTGAAGACCCGTTTGAATCCCTGACTGAAGCCAATCTTCCGATGATCGGGCGAAGCGCCGCAATGCAGGATGTTTATCGCATGGTTGCGCGGCTTTTGCGTAACGACTTGTCAGTCCTGATTTCTGGCGAAAGCGGCACCGGAAAAGAATTGGTGGCCGAAGCCATCCATAATCTTGGTCATCGCAAAACGGGGCCTTTCGTCGCCGTCAACATGGCTGCCATCCCGAGCGAGTTGATTGAAGCCGAGCTTTTCGGTCACGAGAAAGGGGCATTTACCGGCGCCGTTGGCCAATCGATTGGCCGGTTCGAGCAAGCGCAAGGCGGCACATTGTTTCTTGATGAAATTGGCGACATGCCAATGCACGCGCAAACGCGATTGCTAAGAGCCTTGCAGAGCGGCGTGATCAGCCGGATTGGTGGAAAGGCAAGCATTAGGCTGGACGTTCGTATCGTCGCAGCAACGAACCAGAATTTGCCAGCCTTGATTGAAAAGGGAGGGTTCCGTGAAGATTTGTTCTATCGATTAAATGTTGTGCCGATAGAAATGCCCCCGTTACGCGATAGGACCGAAGACATCAGCCTGCTGGCTCAGCACTTCCTGATCATGGCGGCGAAGGACGGCCTGCCCATTCGGAAAATCGACGATAACGCCGTTAGCCAGTTAATGGCGATGCCATGGCGTGGCAACATTCGGGAATTGAAAAACCTGATTTACCGCCTCGCTTTGTTGTGTCGCGAAGACACAATCACTGAAGCGACGATTATGCAATTTGTTGAACCTGCTCAGGATGCCGAGCCGCCAATTCAAGGCGCAAGTTTCGAAGCAGCAGTAGCGCAGTTCCTGCGCGATCAACGGCAACGTGGGGCACTTCGCGAGAAACTGTATCCACGCGCATTGGCGCAGTTCGAAATTCCATTGCTTCAACATGTCATGAAACAAGTTCACGGCAATCAGTTAAAAGCGGCCTCGTTGCTTGGCATTAACCGCAATACCTTGCGCAAAAAACTGACTGATTATGGTATCGGTCCTTCAGGTGGGCGTTAGATTGAAGGCTTAACGCGATACGTGGCTTGGAAAGCACCATTTTGTGCTTTTCAGGCAACGCAAGGACTGCCACAGTGTCTTTATGGCAACAATCGGATTATCGGAGGAAACGTCAACACCTTCAGTCGTCCGACGCCTGTTTGAATGGATGGCCCATTTGCTGGGCAACAGCCAGTCTATCAAATTCCTGGAAATTGCCAGCGCAGTAATGCTGATTGTCGCCGGCGTGATTACGGCTATGCTTTTGGTCGGGCAGGGACCGCAATCCGAGCCTCTGGCGCCTGCCGCCTCGGCGACAATGCTGGTCAGCAACTTGTTGCCAGCGACATTGCTCCTGGTTTTATTCGGTCGCCGTGTGGCCCTCAAACGTGCAGAAAACAGCAATATCGGTAGTAAGCAACTGTTGCATGTCCGCCTGGTCGCCATTTTCTCCGCCATTACCGCAGTTCCAACGGTGCTCCTTGTCATCTTTGCTTCATTGCTGTTCCAAAGCGGTGTCCAGTTCTGGTTTTCGGGCTCGGCGCGTGGAATGCTGGAAAATGCAGGCGAACTGGCCAAGGGCTATTATGAAGTGAATGCCAAGGATGTTGGTGATGAAACGGTAACGATGGCTGGCGATTTCCGGAATGCGCTTAGCCAGACCAGCGCAGATGATCCGGCTTTCTTAAGCTATTATCTTGAGCAGGTGTTTCGCCGCCGTTTAAGCGAATCCGCAATCGTGTCCGTCGGCGCTGACGGTATTCAACGCACAGAAGCAGTCGCAACCGAAAATGATGGTCGCAAGCAGGACTGGATAGCCGCCGATATCTTAAAAAAGCTGAACGCAGGTGAGGGGATGGTTATCGCCAACCGGGCGGACAGGATCGAAGCGGTTACGGTGTTGTTCGATGCACCGCGAAGCTATTTATACACGAGCCGTGCATTATCTGTACCTTCCTTTGCGCTTGGCGAGAAAGCGCAAACGGTACTTCAGGATTACGACAAGATGGTCGCGCGGTCGCGGGCATTGCAGATCCAGTTCAATCTGGCGCTCTATTTTGTGTCGCTGATGATTATTGGGATCACCTTATGGATTGCATTACGCGTAGCTGACCGTCTTGTGCGGCCAGTAAACAACCTTGTCGACGCCGCGCAGAAGATTGCCGATGGCGACCTGTCCGCGCGAGTAAGTGCTGATCAATATCGTGACGATGAGGTCGGATTTCTGTCACAATCGTTCAATCGCATGACCGAGCGTCTGCAGGAACAGACAGGCGTTTTGCTCGCAACCAATCATCAGCTTGGCGAGCGACGTTTGTTTATTGAGGCGGTGTTGGAATCTGTTTCTGCCGGCGTGATTTCTGTCGATGGCAGTGGCGTAGTTCAACTGGCAAACTCGACGGCTGAAAAGCTTTTAAAGAACAAGATGGATACAATTGTCGGTCAGAAGTTCGACTTGGTGGCACCAGAACTGGCCGCCTTAGCGAGCGAAAGCCCCCGTGGGGTGGTCCAGTTGGGTGATGGTCCAGAGCCACTCACCGTCGCTGTCACGGTATCACCGCGAGAGCAGGGAAGTGTTGTGACGTTTGAGGATATAAGCCAGCAACTCGCTGACCAACGTCGTGCGGCATGGTCCGATGTGGCGCGGCGTATTGCCCATGAAATCAAGAACCCACTTACGCCAATCCAGTTGGCGGCGGAGCGTCTGCAGCGACGGTTCGGAAAGAACATTCCACAGGATCAGGCGATTTTTGAACAATTGACCAGTACAATAGTGCGTCAAGTTGGCGATCTGCGGAATATCGTCGATGAATTTTCGTCCTTCGCACGAATGCCGAAGCCTTTGTTCCGCCCCGAGAATGTTCACGACATTGTTGGCCATGCCGTATTTCTGTTTGAAGTAGCCCACCCTGACATCACATTCACGTACAAGCAGCATGGCACTTTACCCTCGCTCATTTCAGACCGACGGCAGTTGGGGCAGGCGATTACAAATATTCTTAAGAATGCCGTTGAATCTATTGAAGAAAAAAGAAAATTAGGGCCAATCGAAGGGGAGGTATCCGTTGACCTTTTAATGCAAGAAAAAGCATTGGTCATCCGGATAGCGGATAACGGTGTTGGCCTTCCATCAGACAGACAACGCATCATGGAACCTTATATCACCAATCGCGCGACGGGGTCAGGCCTTGGCCTCGCGATCGTGAAAAAGATTATTGAAGAGCATTTTGGGGAAATCTCACTGTTCGACAACGACCCAGAGGGCGCGGTTGTGACGTTGAAATTCAATCCCGAATTTGTGGCATCGAAGGTCGGTAAAGTGAAATCTTCTCCGGTTCCTTCCAATTCAGATGAGGTTATGGGCTGATTATGGCACTCGACATACTGATCGTAGACGACGAACAGGACATTCGCGACTTGGTCTCGGGCGTTTTGGAAGACGAAGGATATGGCACCCGAACAGCGGCCTCGGCCGACGAGGCTCTGGCCGCGTTAGATGCGCGGTTACCCTCTCTCATATTGCTGGACGTCTGGCTGCGTGGTTCGTCGATGGACGGCATCGAATTGTTGCGTGCCATCAAAATCCGCGATCCGCAAATCCCGGTCATTGTGTTCTCGGGCCATGGCAATATCGACACTGCAGTTGCCGCGATTGGCCAAGGTGCCGCCGACTTTATTGAAAAGCCATTCGAAGCCAGCAAATTATTGCACCTTGTGTCAAAGGCGACCGAGACCGAGCGCCTTCGCGCAGAAAACGCTGCACTGAAGGCGCGGGTTGGGCATTCGGAAGAGCTAACCGGGTCCTCTGCTTCGATCAACGCCGTTCGCGCAACGCTGAAGAAGGTGGCGGGCACAGGCAGCCGAATGCTCATCACGGGCCCTGCAGGCGTCGGCAAAGAGGTTGCGGCACGCTTGCTCCATAGCTGGAGCCCACGGGCAGGTTCTGCCTTTGTATCGGTCAGCGCCGCGCGCCTGTCTCCTGAGAGGTTTGACGAAGAGTTGTTTGGTATAGAACAGGATGGCCGACTGGTTCAGGCTGGCATGTTGGAAAAGGCGCACGGCGGGACATTGTTTCTTGATGAAGTCGCCGATATGCCGCGCACGACCCAAGGCAAGATTTTGCGCGTATTGACTGACCAAAGCTTTGTGCGGGTTGGCGGCGATCGGCAGATACGCGTGGATGTCCGCTTTGTATCGGCAACCGCGCGCGATCTGGCCGTCGAAATATCCGAAGGGCGGTTCCGTGAAGATCTTTTCTACAGGCTAAACGTCGTGCCCGTAGAAATCCCGCCCTTATCCGGACGACGCGAAGATATTCCTGACCTCGTCAACCATTATGCAGCGCGCTTTGCATCCGAGCACCGCATTTCGCCGCCTATCTTCTCGGATGACGCCATGGCCGCGCTTCAGGCATGCGAGTGGCCTGGCAATGTTCGCCAGTTGCGCAACATTATCGAACGTACGATCATATTGGCGCCAGCGGATGGCATCGCCACGATTGAGGCCGACATGTTGCCTTCAGAAATCATCAATAGCTACGAAGGTGCAGAGCATAACGTGACGTCGTTGATGGGCGCGCCACTGCGTGAGGCTCGCGAAGCATTTGAGCGCGACTATTTACGAGTACAGATTAAGCGCTTTTCCGGCAACATCTCAAAAACCGCAGCTTTTGTGGGGATGGAGCGTTCGGCGCTGCATCGAAAGTTGAAGTTGCTTGGCATTACGGTGCGCAAGAACGCACTGGATTCTGGCGATGAGGGGGAATCGTAACCTCAATTGCGAAGTTGATGACATTCGTGTAATAGTAATATTGCTGTGTTATCTGGCTGATTGATGGGCGTTCAGCCGGACTAAGCTTAACAATAAAAATAAACGGATAATCACAATGACTGAAAAAAATAACGGACTTCAAGATCTCTTTCTGAACTCCCTCAGAAAATCGAAGACCCCAGTGACCATGTTTTTGGTCAAAGGTGTGAAACTTCAAGGTGTTGTAACGTGGTTTGACAATTTTTCGGTGCTTTTGCGCCGCGATGGTATGTCTCAGCTTGTTTATAAGCACTCAATCTCGACCATCATGCCATCCGCTTCACCGGACAGGGCATTGTTTGACGATATGATGTCGCGCACGACGCACCGCGCAGGCATGTTGCAAGATGTCTTCTTGCACGCCATGTGCGACAAAAATGAAGCAGTGACGACCTTCTTGGTCAATGGAGTCATGCTTCAAGGCGCAATCGTTGCGTATGATCTTTTTTCGGTCATGCTGGAACGCGATGGCACGACGCAGCTTGTATATAAGCATGCCATATCCACGATCCAGCCAGCACATCCCGTTAACCTCGCGGAATATAATCAGGGTGTCGACGAGAGCGATATTTGAGCGGGTTTGAACGCAGCGAAACTGACGAGTTCGCGCGCGGCGCGCGCGCCTTAGTCATTTATCCCGAGCTGCCGGGCAGGGCTTCTGTGGGTCCAGAGGCACGCCTGGCTGAAGCTGAGGGGCTTGCGCTTGCCATTGGCCTGAATGTTGTCCGCAAAAAGCATTATCGTGTGCGTTCGCCGCGCGCCGTGACGTTGCTTGGCGGTGGACAGGTTGAAGAAATTGCCGAAATGGGCCGTGAACTCGAGGCAGACCTGCTGATCGTTGACGCGTCACTAACCGCAATTCAGCAACGCAATCTGGAAGAGCGCACCGGGCTCAAGACCATAGACCGGACTGGTCTAATTCTGGAGATTTTCGGTGAACGCGCTGCCACGGCCGAAGGGCGTTTGCAGGTTGAGCTTGC
>JANPKN010000261.1:0-6056 GCA_031426075.1 Sphingomonadaceae bacterium | reverse complement strand
CCAACAGCGGCAACACTGGCGTCGCTCGCGATCTTTGGTGCAGGCTTTGGCGTTCGGCCATTTGGCGCGATATTGTTCGGCTATTTTGGCGACAAAATTGGACGCAAATATACGTTTCTTGTTACGATAACGCTGATGGGTGTAGCGACCGCCGCGATTGGCCTGTTGCCGACATTTGAAACCGCAGGCGTATGGGCCGCTGGCTTGCTATTGCTGATGCGCTGTTTGCAGGGCCTTGCCTTGGGTGGCGAATATGGCGGCGCTGCTATTTACGTTGCAGAACATGCGCCAGACGGCAAACGCGGCCAATATACCAGCTGGATTCAGGCTTCTGTTGCAGGCGGCTTCCTGCTCGCCGTCATTGTCGTTCTGATCACTCGCCATTCAATGAGCACAGAAGACTTCGAAGCGTGGGGTTGGCGCGTGCCGTTTCTGACATCGATCCTGCTGCTGGCTATCTCGCTTTATATGCGGCTGAAGCTGGCCGAAAGCCCAGTTTTCAAGGCGATGAAAGAAGCGGGGACCACTTCGAAAAACCCGTTTGTCGAGAGCTTCCAATATCCTGGTAACGTTGGCCGTATCTTTGTCGCTTTGTTCGGCGTCGCGGCTGGTCTGACGGTTATCTATTACACATCGCAGTTCGGAACCTTGTACTTCCTCACCGGCACAGCGCGCGTGCCCGAAGAGGATGCCCTGCTTTACATGGCGGTGGGGGCGGCGCTTGCGGCACCAACCTATGTCGCCTGTGGCTGGCTGTCGGATAAATGGGGCAGAAAGCGGTTGTTGCTGCTTGGTTACGGCCTGTCGATTGTCGGGGTATTCCCGATTTTCTGGATGATGGCGGATGCCGCCAACCCTGCGCTCGCCAAGGCAACGGTCAGCAATCCGGTGACGCTGTCGATGCCGAAGTGCGATTTCAACGCGCTGAACCGGGTGCATGAGAGCGAATGTGCAAAAGCGCTGAACTTCTTAACCAAACGCGGCATTGCCTATAGCAAACAGTCCGGTGAGACTGTTTCCTTGAAAGTTGGATCGGCTGAATTGCAGGGCTTTGATGAAAAGTCCTATATCGCAGCGCTTGAGCAGGCGGGGTATCCGGACAAGTCCGACCCGGCGCAGCGGCAACCGTGGAAAATCATACTTGCCGTGTTCCTCATGGTCGCTTTGTCGGGGATGACCTACGGCCAGGTCGCGGCAATTTTGGTCGAGATGTTTCCCGCCAAAATCCGCTATACCTCAATGTCGATCCCTTACCATATTGGCGCGGGCTATTTTGGCGGGTTCCTGCCATACATCTCACAATATATAGTTGCCCAGACCGGGCAGCCGTTTTCGGGGCTTTGGTACACCGTTGGCGTGACAGCGATGGCGTTCATAGTCGCGCTGATCTGGTTGCCGGAGACATCAGGCAAGACAAAGCTGGATTGACAGTCCGTTAGCCACGGGCAAAGGGGCGGCAATGACTGATTTCGACCCGCCCCTGCGTTTGCACCTCGATGGAAACGCGCTGGTCTCCAACTGGCGTTTTCTGCAAGGGCAGGGCGGCGTGGCATGCGGCGCGGCGGTTAAAGCCAACGGCTATGGTCTAGGTGCACGCGAGGTCGTGGCTCGGTTGCGCGACGCCGGTTGCCGCGATTTCTTCGTTGCACATTGGTCCGAAGCTGCGGCGATTGCTGACCTGGTGCCGCCTGAATGGATTTCAGTACTCAATGGTATACAACCCTCTGATATTTCATTGATACAGCAGCTTGGCGCAGTACCTGTTCTGAACACACCAAGACAGATTGCCATGTGGAAAGCATCAGGAGGCGGCGCCTGCCATGTGATGATCGACACCGGCATCAATCGCTTGGGAATTGGACCAGAGCAAATCGCGAACGATCTGTTCGACGGGTTGGATATCGATATATTGCTATCGCATCTGGCCTCGGCTGACGCGGTTAGCGAGCAGAATGGCCGTCAACTGGCAATGTTCAGCCAGTTTGCAAAGGAAATCCCTGCCAAACGCCGCAGCTTTGCGAATAGCGCCGGCATTATGCTGGGACCCGATTATCATTTCGACCTGACGCGCCCGGGCATCGGCCTATATGGCGGCGTCGAGCGGGCAGAAATGGCCACCGGAATATCGCCAGTCGCACACATCGCCGCTCGGGTTCTACAGGTTCGCCACCTGAAGGTGGGTGATGCGGTGGGCTACGGCGCCACTTATATATGCGAGGAGCCAACCATAATTGCGACCGCTTCGATGGGATATGCCGACGGCTATCTGCGCAGTTTTGCGGGCCGGGGCGTAGTTTATGCTGATGACGTCGCGCTGCCAGTCATCGGACGGGTTTCGATGGACCTTATCACAATCAATGCGTCGGCAGGCCCTTCGCTGTCCGAAGGTGACTGGGTTAGGTTACCCTTTGATTTACCCGAACTGTCAGCGCAATCAGGATTGTCGCAATATGAGCTACTCACGACGCTCGGCCAGCGTTCAGATCGGATCTGGTCTTAACCAAACACCATCTGATAAACAAAAAGGGCGCCCCGAGAGGCGCCCTTTTTTACGTGCGTGACGATTTTTATTAGAATTTTGCGATCACGGTCGCCTGATAGCGGCGGCCGATTTGATCGTAATAATCCTGGAACAGATAGCCCAGATTTCCGCCGAACGTCACATCAGTGAGGTTGGTCGCCGACAGCTGAACCCGGAAATCCTCGTTAACATCGACACCGATAGCAGCATCGAATATATTCAAAGCAGGATAGCGATTGACTGGGAACACCTCAGGACCTGCAGGCGCACCGGACGAGAAAATCCGTGTCGACGCGCGATGGTTCCATGTGCCGGTGACATAAAATCCGTCTTTTTCATATCGCGCGGAGGTCTGGATTTCCCATTTCGGGCGGTTGAAGGTCCCGTCGGAACGCAAACCGTCGAGCGCAAAATCGCCTGAAGCAGACGCTTCGTAACGCAACAGACGATAAGCATTTGTACGCAGCGACAACTTGCCGAGATTGCCCAGATCGATTGGGTATGAGCCTGAGATGTTAAGCGCTCGAACGCGAAGGCTTCCCAGGTTAAGGAACGTCAGTGAATAGCCATTGGCAATCTGGAAGGCCGAGTCGCGCGTAAACGAGGCGCACAGGTTGGTGCCCGTTTCTGCAGTGGTATCCGGGAAGTTCGGGCTGTCGTAGCAGCTCTGGATCCCTTGTGCCAATCCGGTCGGAACGATCGTGCCTGTCAGATCGAGATGGATATAGTCCGCTGAGATCGACAGGCCAGGGATCAATCGCGGCGTTAATGTCGACCCAACGGTCCAGCTCGTTGCCTTTTCCGGGTTCAAGCCGGTGTTTCCGGCATAAGTCCCGGAAAGGCCGACGCCAGCAGGCGTAAAGGTTGCCAAAAACGCATCGGCAGTCACCGGATCAGCAGCCAGTCCAGACGAAATAACCGCAGTCCGGCAATTGGTCCGTCGAACAGCAGGGGCTGCTGCGGTCAGGTTACCAGGGCTGCAAAAATCGGTTGGAGTGGTGAAAACGGGCTGACCACCCAAGAACAGCTCGACCACCGATGGCTGACGGACCGATTTGGTGTAGTTTGCCCGAACACGAAGGTCTTCAACTGGCTTCCAGCTACCGGCGAGCGAATAAATAGTCTCTGCCTTGCCGTTGGTTTCGGGCGAGATCGCAACGCCTGCCGTGTTGCGATATTTATCCGCCGCACCATTTGCTTTGGTTATCCGGAATGCGGGGTTGAGTTCCAGTTCACCCATGAAGGAGAGGAAATCTTCGCCGGTAATCGGGATACGTGCTTCGATGCCGCCTTCAAAGGTTTCGGTGAATGCACCGAAATTGGACGACGGTGCGGCACGGCCTCGGCCGAATTGGTTCAATATGTTCGAGGTAAACCGCAACTGATCCTTGCGATACTCCCCGTTAATCGAAATGGCCAATTCACCGGCTGGCAAATCAAACAGACCGCCGCCAAACGATGCCGTGAACAGCGTCTGTTCCGACACGTTTTTGAAAGTCTGTTGCTGGCGCACGTAATCCTTCGCAGCTTGGGACATATTATTATAGCCAAACGGATTCAAAGGCGCGCAGCGGCTGATCATTTCCTGCGTTATCGTTGGGGTGAACAGGCTTTCAACCAACTCGCCTGACCCATTTGCCTGACGAACGATATTTGCCGCGGTGCCGATCGGAGTTCGCCCGAGATACTGCGCAGGATATAGCGACGCACGACAAACGATATTGCCATTGGCAACGCCCGTCAGTTCACGTCCTTGATCAACCGCATCGAGCGCGAGCTGATATTCCAAATCATTAATCTGCGTTGCCTGGGTGCGGGTCACACCCTTACCGAATGTTGCAGAAACTTCGGCGTTCCAGTCGCGGCCAAGGAATTCATATTCTGACCGCAAACCACCAACGAGGCGGAATGTCTCGTTGTTGCTGCGGAATGGATTGTCGCCGAAAATATCCTGGTTCTGGCGCGTCACGATAAAGCTCGATGTTGCCGGAGTGGCACCGGTAATACCCACGGATGAGAGAACCGAGCGGTTTTGCGCAGTCAGATACGGGTTGGTATTGACGTTGACCAGCAACGGCGCGTTTTCTGCCGTGTTCGACAGAAAATTCTGGCTCGGCGAGTTGCGCAGCGATGTGTTGTTCACCCGGACATAAGTGTTCTCGGTGAAAAACGTAACCTCTTCAGTCAGGTCAACATGACCGATCAAGTTTGCAATATAGCGATCTTGCTGCGTGCGCAGAACAATATTCTCGATACTACGCGAAAAACCACCGTTTGAGCCCGTTGCTTGGCCGACGGTCAGTGGTGTAGTCGGTGTCATCCCACTCGCAAAGTCGTACGTGCGAAGATTGCCATTGGCTTCGAATTCGAGAGGAACGGCAACAAATGGCAGGACCTGATTTACCGGAACCATCGTCGTTCCGCCAGCTTGGCTGGTCCTAACCGATACCAATGTTGTGTCGGTATTGGCAATCCGAGGCAGGCCAGGGACAAATGTGCCGATAAAATAATTGACGTTGATATTCGGGTTCGCCGAGTAAAACTCGCGTGCTGTAAAACGGTTAGCCTGTAATACGTTGAGAGCCAGTGTAGTCTGCTGTGCGGCTGTCGCCCCTGTTGGTGGCGTTATGCCGAATTGTGTGAATACCTGCGCGGCTGTCACACCGGTTGGGAGTGCTGTTGGCGCAAAGGTCGTGATAGGCAGACTTGCAATAGCGGTAGTCCGACCATTGAGCCCGTTACCCGAAATATATCCGGCTCCCGGAGTACCCTGGATGATTTGCCCAGTCGTCGCAAAAAATCCGACGTTGGTTGTCGGAATGGTCGTTGCCAGTCCTCCTGCGGTCCTCGCAGCCAAGCGCTGCCCAACAGGAGCAAGTCCGTTATTGAAGGTTATAAAATTGGTCGTCGTTGTCCCTGACGTTATCGGCGTGTATGCCGTATATGGGTTAGCCGCGATTGTGTTGAGCACGGTGCCGTTGAAACTCAGCGACTGATTGATAAAGCCCTGACCGAACAAAGTGCCGGCTTGGGCGTCATCGGTGTTCCGTAGGAAGGCACCATTGTTCAGACCATTCACATCTATTACCGCAGACGCGAACGCTGGGTTACGGACGCTGCCGTTGAACGGGTTGGTATATGAATTGGTGCGATCGCGCCGGAAACTACGGGCGTCGGCCTGAAGACCATCATTGCGGCTATATTCGCCGGAAACCACAATGTTTCCGCGCCCGTCCCAGAAGTTAATGCCATAGGTTGCCGCGACCTGATACTGGGCTGCATCGCCGCGATCAGTGATGCCGGAAAGCGCGCGAAGCGTCAGGCCTTCAAAATCATCCTTTAGAATGAAGTTGACGACGCCTGAAATAGCATCGGCACCATAAGCCGCGGCGCCGCCGACGGTCAGTACGTCGACGCGCTCAATCAAAGTGCTCGGAATGATATTGACATCGACTTGCGCGCCTGTTGCGTTGCCCTCAACAAAAAGAGAAGCGGCGTTACCCGACACAAAGCGGCGACCGTTTACCAATGTCAG
>JANPKN010000260.1:0-4259 GCA_031426075.1 Sphingomonadaceae bacterium | reverse complement strand
GGCCACGGTCATTGGCTTCTTTAATTGTCTTGGCGATGGCACCGAATTTGTCTTGCGTGTTTTTGTAGAACTGGTCGTCCTCATCCACGCGCTGCACTGGCAAGTTAGTTGGTATTTCCACGACGCCGAGCTTGTAGATCTCATGAAATTCGCCAGCTTCGGTCGCCGCTGTGCCTGTCATCCCTGACAATTTGGGATACATGCGGAAATAATTCTGGAACGTGATAGTCGCCAGCGTCTGGTTTTCCGGTTCGATCTCGACGCCCTCTTTGGCTTCGACTGCCTGGTGCAGACCGTTGGACCATCGGCGTCCGTCCATCATGCGGCCCGTGAACTCGTCGATGATGATGACTTTGCCTTCCTTGACGATGTAATCAATATCGCGCTTGAACATCACATTGGCTTTGAGCGCCTGGTCGAGATGGTGCACGACCAAGGTATTCTCATAATCATAGAGGTTCGAACCTGTCAGCAAGCCAGCGCCTTCAAGCAGGCGTTCGACTTTCTCAGTGCCATCTTCGGTCAGAGTTACATTGCGGCTTTTCTCGTCTTTTTCATAATCGCCCTCGTCCAACTGAAGCACGACAGCATGCACCTGCATATACAGTTCAGATTTGTCATCGGTCGGGCCGGAGATGATTAACGGCGTCCGCGCTTCATCGACCAAGATAGAGTCAACTTCATCGACAATCGCGAAGTTGAACGGGCGCTGCACCATTTGTGCGCGCTCATATTTCATATTGTCGCGCAAATAGTCGAAGCCGAGCTCGTTATTGGTCGCGTAAGTGATGTCACAATCATAGGCGTCGCGGCGTTCATGTTCAGGGATGTTGGGAACGACGACCCCTGTGGTCAGACCAAGGAAACCGTAAATCCGGCCCATCCATTCGGCGTCACGGCGGGCCAGATAGTCGTTGACGGTCACAACATGGACACCCTTGCCCTCAAGCGCGTTCAGGTAGCATGCCAATGTTTCGGTCAAGGTCTTACCTTCACCCGTGCGCATTTCGGCGATCTCGCCGCGATGCAGCACGATGCCGCCGACCATTTGAACGTCAAAATGGCGCATGCCCATGACTCGCTTTGATGCTTCGCGCACCGTGGCAAAGGCCTCTGGCAGAATGTCGTCGAGGGTCTCACCAGCAGCTAAGCGATCGCGAAATATCTGTGTTTGGCCCTTCAGACGGTCGTCGTCCATGACGGCGATTTCGTCCTCGAGCGCATTGATCTGCTCGACAATCTTCATAATTGATTTGACGTAACGGTCGTTCGACGACCCAAACAAGGCTTTAGCAAATCCGCCGAGCATAGATAATTCCTTTGAAATATGTGGGAGACGCGCACGTGTCGCGCGCGGTAGGCAATTAGGTAGCGCACCCCGAAGAGCGCAGAAAACCTAGCCTAATATAATATCGTACCGGTGGACCGGCGTACTGGCGACCAATGTAACTGGCGTTGCTTCACCAATGGCGGGCTCAAGTGAAACCCGCGCCATGGCGGCCGGACGAACCGGCAGTTCTGAAGCGGCGACAGCCTCAAATGCCGCAGCGGCAACATAAGCCTGCGCGACCGCTGCATCTACAGACGATGATGTTGAAGAAACCGGACGCGCAGCCTCCGCAGCAGAAAAACCGCTCAACATCGCCAGTAAATAAATCAGTAAACGCATATTTGGCCCTGTTACGTGCTCCAGTGCATATAGGGATACATTGGCTGCTCGTCTATCCCGAAGCGACTCGCCTATTTGACATCTTCTATTTCGACTGTGGTCTTAATGACAACACGACGCGCTACCTTTTGGTCCTTAGCGTCCGTGTAGGGTTCCATTCTGACCTTCGTGTTGCACAATGCCTCTGGCGCAAAAAACTTCGTTTCCATCGTGGTCTGGCCTTTACATTCCGCCAAACTTCCGTCGGCAGCAACGACAAATGATAATGTCGAACCGCCAGCTTTAGGCCGCAATTCTTTTGGCATGGTTAACGGCGTGGCGGACATCATTGAAGAGGGTGGAGCGCCATCTTGGCCCGGAATGCGCCAGTTGATCTCCGTTTGAACGCGTCCAGCAGTTGGTTGCCCCGTTACATCAAGCGCGGGAAAGAATGTTGCTCTGTTAGATGCAATTTTGCATGTCTCGCCATCCAGATCAGCGTGCGTGCTACTCTCCAAAACCTTGCAGCGTTCAACAGCGCCGACAGGCGAGATAGCCAATTCAATTTTGACTTTCCCCTCACGTTTTTCAGCCAAGGCCCTTTGAGGAAAGTCTGTAGGCAATATGCGCGCCCACGCGTCGCCTTGCATCACTGGACCACGCGGAAAGCTTATTTGCGGAACGAAGCTAGGTATCTGCCAACGAACGCGGTTTGCATATTTGCCAGTTGTAGGAGTTCCGTCTGCATCAAGCGCCGGTTCAAAACGTGCACGCCGTTTAACGTTCGTGCAAGTTGCCAAATCAAGGTCCGGCGAGCCGCTGCTTGCAGTAATCACGCAATCCGACACCCTGCCATCTGGACCCACCGTTACGCTAAAGCCGGTGGTGCCTTCCAGCTCCTTCTGGAGCGCAACGCTGGGATAATCATTTGTGTTCGCCCAGTTGCCAGGATTACCTTTGGGTATCGGGTTCGGCCTGTTTAGCGGTGTTGGGGATGGGTCTTTGACAGATTCTGCATTGCCGGTTGCGCCGACTGCTGCCAACAGATAAACGAAATAAGCCATTTACGCATCTCCCCAATTTTTTGAATTTATTACAGGAATTCAATATCTTGTCTACAATTTCTCCGCTCGCCGTTCCTTTTCCCGTCATGCCGGATATCGCTGGAGCGACACCGCATGTCGCGCGTGCTGGATATAAGGATTGGGGCCGTTGTGACCTAAGTTATGTGACGTTTGCCGAAGGCACAACGGTTGCTGGCGTAACAACGCAAAATATCTGCTGTTCGGCTGAAGTCGAATTGTGCCGGGCGCATTTGCCGCATGGCAGCGCGCGGGCTTTGGTGGTGAATGCCGGCAATAGCAACGCTTTCACCGGACAACGAGGCAAGGATGCGGTGGATGTCATCACTGCGCAAGTGGCCCAGCATTTGAATTGCGATGTGACCGAGATATTCGTTTCATCAACGGGCGTGATTGGCGTTCCCCTGCCCATCGACAAGGCACAGGCCGGACTTCGCGCCGCTTTTGATGCTGCCCCATGCAGCTGGGAAGATGTCACGCATGGCATCGGGACCACTGACACCTTTGCCAAGGGCGCTACGGCCAGTGCAATGGTCGATGGCCGCAAGGTCCAGATTGTCGGCATAATCAAAGGATCAGGCATGATCGCGCCCGACATGGCCACGATGTTGGGTTATATCTTCACCGACGCGGACGTGGACGCCGCGTTCTTGCAACAGATGTTGTCCGCTGCAAACCAAGACAGCTTCAGCTGCATTACCGTGGACAGCGACACCTCCACCAGCGACACAGTGCTCGCCTTTGCGACCGGCAAGGCGGGCAATGCCCGGCTAACGTCTTTTGATAACGCCGGAGCCGATGCCTTTGCAGCCGCATTGAACGACGTCTGCCGCCAATTGGCGCATCTTGTCGTCCGCGATGGTGAAGGCGCGCAGAAGTTTATCGAAATTCAAGTCTCAGGCGCCGTCAGCGACGAAAGCGCGCGGCGCGTCGGCTTGGCGATTGCAAATTCGCCTTTGGTCAAAACCGCGATTGCGGGTGAGGATGCCAATTGGGGCCGCGTAGTCATGGCAGTCGGCAAAGCGGGCGAGCCTGCAAACCGCGACACGCTTTCCATCCGTTTTGGCTCGACTTTGGTAGCACGCAACGGTCTGGCAGTTGCCGATTATGACGAAGCGCCGGTGGCGCGCCACCTAAAGCAAAATGAGATCGAAATCGGCGTTGATTTGGGCCTAGGGTCGGGACACGCTACGGTGTGGACGTGCGACCTGACCCACGGTTATATTAGCATCAACGCCGATTATCGGAGTTAAAGCGCAGCTTCGAGCCAGCTTTTCAATTGCGCCTTGGGCGCGGCGCCGACTTTGGTGTCCGCAATTTCGCCGCCCTTGAACAGGATCATCGTCGGAATACCGCGTACGCCATATTTGGCAGGGGTATCGGGATGGTCATCAATGTTCAGCTTCACGATCTCGACCTGTCCGGCCAGTTCTTCGCTGATTTCTTCAAGGCTTGGGCCAATCATCTTGCACGGACCGCACCATTCGGCCCAGAAATCGACCAATACAGGTTTGCCTGATGCCAGCACA
>JANPKN010000259.1:0-1676 GCA_031426075.1 Sphingomonadaceae bacterium | reverse complement strand
TTTCAATTGCGGATATTGCTCAACAGAAACCAGCAACCGCGAGAGGCTGCCTGACAGTTGATTTTGCGCCGCCTGAAACGCGGCCATCTTTGCGGGGTTGCTTAAATCGTCAGGATTGACTTGAATATTTGGCGATGTGGCACGCGCACGTGCTTCGATCACTTCAGTCAGAGTTTTGTTTTCCTGCGCCGCTGCGCCTTTTACCACATTGGCCAAGTTAGGGATGAGGTTGGCGCGCTCCTGAAACGCCGCTTGAACATCTGCCCACTTTGCCTTGGCATTTTCTTCCGCTGTTGGAACGCTGTTGATACCGCATCCAGCCAAAGAGGCCGCTGCAACGGGCACCAGAAGAAATTTCATGAAATTCTTTCGCATCTAACAAGCTCCTCCAGATCGCAAATCGTCTAAAATCCAGCCTTTTAACGGGCGTGTGTTACTTACATAAGGCGCGTTACGGCCTTTCGCAATGACTGCTATCGTTTGCGCCACGGATATGCCATATTTTGTGGAGTTTAACAGTTGGAGACCATCATAATGTTGGGCGAATTCAAGACATTCATCATGCGCGGCAACGTTCTGGATCTAGCCGTCGGCGTCCTGATTGGGGCCGCATTTGGCAAGATCATCTCTTCGTTCACGGACGATGTCCTTATGCCATTAATTACGCTTATGACGGGCGGCGGTGTTGATTTTAGCAGCAAATATATCGTGTTGAGCGGCGGGGATAACGTAACATCCGGCATGTCCTTGGTCGCGGCCAAGGCCGCGGGCGCGAATGTGCTTGGCTGGGGAAGCTTCATCACCGCAACGATCAATTTCCTGATCTTAGCCTTCGTGATTTTCATGATCGTGCGCGCGGCCAATCGGGTATCTCCACCTGCAGCGGCAGGTCCATCGCAGACTGACCTGCTCGTCGAAATCCGCGACGAGTTGCGTAAGAAATAACAGCTAATTGCAATGCTGTGATGGGTGTAGCATAGGCGCTGCATGAATTCTGCTGACTTGAATCGTGCGCGCCATTTTACGCATGCAACCGGGCTTCGAGCCTTTACAGGTGGGCTGTTCGTGCGCGGGTTTGAACGCATCGTCGACAGGATCGACCGGGGCCTTGAATACGGCAGAATCGAAGGCACACTGCCCGATGGCTCTACCCGCCTGCTCGGTGGAAGGGGTGCTGGGCCATCGGCGGTCGTCACTCTGCATAGCTGGAAGGCCTTGCTTCGGTTAGTGCGCGGCGGTTCGGCTGGTTGGTATGAGGCATGGGCCGCTGGCGAGTGGAGCAGTCCCGACCCGGTGCAGATATTCGACCTGTTCATGCGGAATCGGCTGTCGCTTGGCACGGTTGCACGGCCATCCGGCTTGGCGAAGGTTGCAGGGATGGCTCTGCACGCCCTGCGGCGCAACAGCCGAAGCGGCGCCCGCCGGAACATCGAATTTCACTATGACCTCGGAAATGATTTCTACCAAGCGTGGCTTGACCAGAGCATGACGTATTCCAGCGCGTTGTTCGCTGACGTCGCCAGCGCAGACGACACTTTGGAGACAGCGCAGCACCGCAAGATTGATGCACTGCTCGAGCGGTTGCAGCTTTCGGATCGCGATAGCCTGCTGGAGATCGGTTGCGGCTGGGGCGGGCTTGCCGAGGTCGCATTGCGCGCGCACAAAATTCACTATCA
>JANPKN010000258.1:0-3461 GCA_031426075.1 Sphingomonadaceae bacterium | reverse complement strand
GGTGCCAACCGGCATAAAAGCAGGCGTACGGATCTCGCCGCGCAGCATCTGGATGCTGCCAGTGCGTGCCTTGCCATCAGTGGCGGATATCGAAAACTGGAATCGCGTGGTCATATTGGGGGCTTTAGGGGTGTTATTCGCCAGAGAAAACCAACTTTGCGATTGGGTATGCTTTCAGGGTGTCTCGTCTACGCTCGACACGAACGGGTTTTAGCTTTCCAGGTCTCTTTTCCACGTTCGTGTCGAGCGAAGACGAGACACCCTGAAGGCGGGAATGACAAATCGGTTCTCAGCCCTTAAAGCCCCCTCCATGACCACGCGATTCCAGTTTTCGATATCCGCCACCGATGGCAAGGCACGCACCGGCAGCATCCAGATGATGCGCGGCGAGATCCGTACGCCTGCCTTTATGCCCGTTGGCACCGCGGCCACCGTCAAGGCGATGCGCCCGGCAGAAGTACGTGCAACGGGTGCAGATATCATTTTGGGCAATACATATCACCTCATGCTGCGGCCGGGTGCGGAACGCGTCGCGCGGCTGGGTGGACTGCACAAATTCTCGGGCTGGGATCGGCCCATTTTGACCGACAGCGGCGGTTATCAGGTGATGAGCCTGTCGGCACTGCGCAAGATTACCGAAGAAGGCGTGTCGTTCCAAAGCCATCTCGATGGGTCGAAACATATGCTTTCGCCCGAACGCTCGATGGAAATCCAGCGGTTATTGGGCTCCGACATTGTCATGGCGTTCGACGAATGTCCGGCCAATGGTGTGTCGCGCGATGATGCGATCAAATCGATGGAATTGTCGATGCGCTGGGCGAAACGCTCGCGCGATGGGTTCGACAGTGGCGGCGAGCATGCGGAGCGCGCCGCCTTGTTCGGCATCCAGCAGGGATCGTTGGACGAGGAATTGCGCAAGCGGTCCGCTGATGCGCTGATCGACATCGGCTTTGACGGCTATGCCGTCGGCGGACTTGCGGTGGGCGAAGGACAGGAGGCCATGTTCGGTTGCCTCGATTATGCACCCGATCAATTGCCCGCCGACCGGCCACGCTACCTGATGGGCGTTGGCAAGCCGGACGATCTGGTCGGCGCGGTTGAGCGCGGTATTGATATGTTCGACTGCGTGCTGCCCACCCGCTCTGGTCGCAACGGACAGGCATTCACGCATGTTGGCCCGATCAACATCCGCAACGCGAAGTTTGCCGAGGATCAAGGGCCAATTGACGAGCGCTGCACCTGCCCCGTCTGCGCAACATGGACGCGCGCTTATGTGCATCACCTGATCCGTTCGGGCGAAATCTTGGGCGCGATGCTGATGACTCAGCATAATCTGCATTATTACCAGATGCTGATGGCGGGCATGCGCGCGGCGATATCCGAAGGGCGCTTTAATGCGTTCGCGCAGGATTTCCGGCGGGATTATTTGCAGGGTAGAGACAAGGGATAGTTGATGGAGCGCGTCGCAGAAGCCATCGCCCGAGCGCAGGCGCATAGCCCCTTCCTCGCCGGGCTTATCGAACGCAATCCTGACCTGATGCCGATGATCCATGCTGGCGATTTCGACGCCGCACTTGCCAGCGCGCTTGCCCGCAGCGCGGACTCCGTTGGCACGGGATTGCGCAAGCAACGGCAGGGCGTCGCTTTGGTCACGGCGATTGCAGATCTTGCTGGCGTCTGGGACCTCACACGCGTCACGCATATTCTCTCCGATTTTGCCGATCATGCCCTTGAACAGGCTATCGCCGCAGCCATCGAAGAACGCGTTCCGGGTGCCCCCAATCAGGGCTTCGCCGTCATCGCCCTTGGCAAACATGGCGGGCGCGAGCTGAATTATTCGTCGGATATTGACCCGATTTTCCTGTTCGACCCAAAGACGCTGCCACACCGCGAGCGCGATGATGTGGCGGAGGCCGCGGTGCGCTATGGTCGCCGCATCATTGAACTTTTGTCCGCGATGGACGGCGATGGCTATGTCTTCCGCGTCGACATGCGGCTTCGTCCCTCACCTGAGGTCAGCCCGATCGTCCTGCCGGTCGAGGCGGTCATTGGCTATTATGAATCGAGCGCACTGGCGTGGGAACAAGCCGCCTTTATCCGTTCACGCGTCAGTGCGGGCGACCGTGCCTTGGGCGCATATTTCCTGAACGCTATTCAACCGTTCATCTGGCGCAAGTCGCTGGATTTCGGGCAGCTGAAGAATATTACCGCGATGACCGCCCAAATCCGCGACCATTATGCCAAGGGGCAGAAAATGGGCCTCGGCTTTGACCTGAAGCGCGGCCATGGCGGCATAAGGGAATGCGAATTTTTCGCGCAGGCGCATCAATTGATCCATGGTGGTCGCGACCCTGGTTTGCGCATGGCCGATACCCGCAATGCGCTGGCAGCGCTGGCGGCTGCTGGGCCGATAACCGTGCAAGAAGCCGAGACCCTGTCCTCGGCCTATAATGCTTTGCGTACCTTTGAGCATCGCCTGCAAATGCACAGCGACCGGCAGACGCATGAGATACCCGCGAACCGCGATACTGCCGATGCCGTGGCGCGGCTGCATGGCTTGGACGATGCCGATGCATTGATTGCCGCCATTCAGCCAATCACAGCGCAAGTTGCGACAATCTATGACCGCATGGTCGATGCAGGCGGCAGCGATGGGCCGCGCATGGCGGACGAAGGCCTGCCGCTTGAGGAGCAATTGACCGATCTGGGCTATGCCGACCCGGCGTCCGTGATGCAGCGACTGGCCCGCTGGCGCAGCGGCAAGATCCGCGCAATCCGCAGCGCTTCTGCGCGCGATGCGTTTGAGGCGGTCCTGCCCGCCATCATGGCGACGCTTGCGCAAGCGCCGGATTCGGACCGAGCCATCGCGCGTTTCGACAATATGATTGAAGCGATGCCCAGCGCGATCAACGTCTTCCGCTTGCTGGAGGCCCGGCCCGGCCTGTTGCAACTGGTGGGTAATATCTTGAGCTACGCACCAACCTTGGCCGATGATCTGGGACGTCAAAGCCGCTATCTCGATGCCTTGATCGACACCAGTGCGATGCATTTGCCGGGTGACGTGTCGGCGTTGCAGGACGCCATGCAGCGCCGGATCGGTCATGCGGACTATCAATCCACCCTCGACATCGTCCGCGATTATGTTGGCGAAAAACGCTTCGCGCTTGGCGTGCAGTTGATTGAGGGACGAAGTGATGCGCTTGATATCGCGCGCAGCTACGCACATCTGGCAGAAGCATCGTTGCAGACGCTGACCGCCGCGACGGTGACAGAATTTGAAAAGGCGCATGGCAAGGTCGCTGGGGGTGAGTTGGTCATACTGGCGCTTGGCAGGCTTGGCGGTGAAGCCCTGACCCACGCATCGGACCTTGACCTGATCCTGCTGTTCACGGGCGATCACCTTGCGGAGTCGGATGGACCGCGCGCTTTGGGCGCGACCCAATATTTCAACCGGCTGGCGC
>JANPKN010000257.1:0-2851 GCA_031426075.1 Sphingomonadaceae bacterium | reverse complement strand
TTGTCGCCAAGGTCCGTGTGCACCGCATATGCGAAATCCACGACGGTTGAACCCTTTGGCAACTGATGCAGCGCGCCTTTGGGAGTGAACGCGAAAATCCGGTCCTGGTACATCGCCATGCGTGTGTTTTCGAGGATGTCTTCGGCATCCTGGCTGGTTTCCAGAATCTCGATCAGGTCGCGCAGCCACCCCGCTTGCCCGTCGGGCTTGTCCGCCTGTTTGTAGGCCCAGTGCGCGGCAAAGCCGTGTTCGGAGCTTCGGTGCATATCGGCACTGCGGATTTGCACCTCCACCCGCATGTTTTTGGCAAACATGATCGTGGTGTGGATCGATTTATATCCGTTACGCTTCGGCGTCGAAATAAAGTCTTTGAAGCGGCCAGGCACCATCTGCCAACGCCGGTGCAGCACACCAAGCGCGCGGTAACAGTCTTCAGTCGTTTCGGTAATCACGCGAAAGGCGTTAATATCGGTCAGCTGTTCAAACGCGACATGGCGTTCCTGCATCTTTTTCCAGATGGAATAAGGATGCTTCTCACGCCCCGAAATCTTAATCTTCAGGCCCGCTTGTTCCATTTCCCAGGCAATCGTCTGGTTAATCTGGTCGATTTCGACATCTGCCTTGTCGCGGATTTGCTTCAGGCGGCCGGTGATCGTCTGATATGCCTCTGGCTCCAACTGTTCAAAGGCGAGCAACTGCATCTCGCGCATATATTCGTACATGCCAATCCGCTCGGCCAGTGGCGCGTAGATATCCATCGTTTCTTTGGCGATGCGGCGTCGTTTTTCGGGGCTTTTGATAAAATGCAGCGTGCGCATGTTGTGCAACCGGTCAGCAAGCTTCACAAGAAGCACGCGGATATCATCCGAGATCGCGAGCAAGAACTTACGCAGATTTTCTGCCGCACGTTCATCCTCGGTCTGGGCTTCAATTTTCGACAGCTTGGTGACACCGTCAACCAACCGCGCCACTTCGGTCCCAAAGCGGTTTTCGACATCTTCAATCGTTGTAAGGGTGTCTTCCACGGTATCGTGGAGCAAGGCGGTGATGATGGTGTCCTCATCCATTTTGAGGTCAGTCATCAACCCAGCAACTTCTACAGGGTGGCTGAAATAAGGATCACCAGACGCCCGTTTTTGCGCGCCGTGCATTTGCACCGTAAAGACATACGCCCGGTTGAGCCGATCTTCATCGACATCAGGTGCATATGCCCGCACCCGCTCAACAAGTTCATATTGCCGCATCATAACTGCAAGTTGGGTCTTTTACGCTGCGATGCAACAGGAAAATGGTTTTGGGCCGGGATAGTTTGAATTAACTATCAACGCGGCTTGAAACTCGGCCGCGCGGAAACAAAAAATGCGCCGGAAGGAGGTCCTCCGGCGCAGTTTGGTTTCGGCTCCTGAAACTGCATATGCCATGCAGCTATGGGGGTAGTAGGAGAGAGCGGAACCGAAAATTCGGTAACAGCTTTAGTTCTTTGCGATGGCCTTTGCATTGTCGCCATTGCATGCGGCGATTTCTTCAGCGGTGAACACGCGCTCACCAGCAGAGAATGCTGACACGGCGCCAAATTTACGCGCAATGCTGATGCACATGTTCTTAGGGGCCGTCGACGCCATTGGCGCGCGGCAGGCGGTGCCTTCGCACTTTACGTACACGCTACGCAGAAGCTCTGGCTTTGCTGTAGTCGGCTGTGCCAATTCGACTTGATAATAGCTGCCGTTGGTCGCGGCATGTGCCTGAGGCGCTACAAAAAGGAGGGTTGCGCTCAAAACAGAGGCAGCAGCAAGGGCGCCCATACGGGCAGAAATTTGGGAGAGGGTCATCATGTTTTCCTTTAGCTTTGCTAAAATTCAAAAATACGGCCGGGAACTTTGGCTCTTCGACCGCATTTTGTGCTTCTGGTAAATCAGTTGCGAATCACTACTTATTATTTTAAGTTTCTTTTTGCAACTGAAAATGCGTATTAGGTTGATTAATTCAAACGAGGGCCGCACTCTGCGCCCGAGAGGATGTGGTATGGGCGATTTGCGGGAGTCGTTGAAAGAGCTTGCCGAGTGCGGCCTTCCAACGGCGTTGGAAGCAATGGGGGAGCGTTGGTCCTTCATGATCCTGCGTGCTGCCTTTAACGGCGTGCGCCATTTTGAAGAGTTTCTTTCCGAAATCAGTATCGCGCGGAATATACTCGCTAACCGCCTGACCAAACTGACCGAATGCGGCATTTTGCACCGCACCCCCTGCCCCGATGACCGCCGCAAGGTCGAATATCGTTTGACTGAAAAAGGCCTAGACCTCCTGCCCACCATGATTGCTTTGCGCCAGTGGGGCGAAAAATGGGGCACTGGTGTTTTGTCCAACCCGGTTTTGGTTGACGATCGGGACCGTCAGCCAATCCTGCCAGTTACCATCCGCAGCCATGATGAACGCGTGCTTGGCCATATGGATTTGTGCTGGATGAATTCGGCGGATATTACGCCGATTAGCACCGACATGCATGAGGATATCGATGATCGTGTCAGGAAATTGAGCGCAATCTGATTTGCGCTATTGACACATTGTGAAGCACCCGTTGAATTTTTGTGGCGAATCTGTTACATTGCATATCGACAGGCCAATAATGGCCGATGACTGTGCGCCTAAACTGGGCTGATGCAGGTACATGACGTAAGGGACGAACATAAAAGTCTTAAGGCCAACGCTCTGTTGGCTGAAAAGCTATTCTCCCAAATAATCAGAAAGGGTCGTAATATGACGTCCAACGCGGCGATGTTTGATGTAGGCGATTATGTGGTTTATCCCAAGCACGGGGTCGGGCGCGTAATCGAACTTCAGGATTCCGAAATCGCAG
>JANPKN010000256.1:0-4008 GCA_031426075.1 Sphingomonadaceae bacterium | reverse complement strand
AGTCGGCCATTATGGTATTTTCAACGGCAGCAAATGGCGTGAGAAAATCGCGCCAGTTGTTGAGGACTGGATCGCCAACCATAATTGAACAGCGAAATGTGCGCTGTGAACGGTCCCTGCCTAATAGGCTTTGGCAGCGTGAGGTTTTCTGCCATGTTCCAGCAATGAGCTTGCGCATTACTGCCGTCGTAGAACGCTGGCCGGTGGACGGCCATTTCACCATCGCGCGCGGTGCGAAGACGTTTGTCGATCTGCTTGTAGTCGCGGTCAGCGATGGCACGCATATTGGTTACGGCGAAGGCACCGCGATCTATTATGGCGGTGAGACGGCTGAAAAATGCTTGGGGCAGGTGGAACGCGTCACAGACCAACTTGCGCCGCATCCCGTCCGAATTGCGCGTGAGATTTTGCAATCCATCATGACACCCGGCGCGGCACGAAATGCACTGGACTGCGCGCTATGGGATTTGGAAGCCAGGCAGACTGGACAGGCGCTTTGGACGCTCGTCGGACTAGCACGGTCGCCAGAACCTCGACAGACCGCCTTTACGATATCATTGGGTGAAACCGGCGCCATGCATGCCGATGCCCGCGCTGCTGCAGACAAAGGCTATGGATTGCTCAAGCTGAAACTGAACGGCGAAGGGGATCGTGATCGAGTGGCAGCAGTTCGGGCAGGGGCACCAAAGGCGCAGATCATCGTGGATGCCAACGAAAGCTGGGGCGCGATTGATATTGTTGCCGAGGCCGATGCCTTAAAAAGCCTTGGCGTCGCTATGATAGAGCAACCCTTGCCCGCAGGACAGGACGCCGCGCTTGCAAACATATCCGCCCCACTGCCAATATTTGCCGACGAAAGCTGCCACGTCGCGGCGGACGTGGCTCGGCTTGCTGGCTTATATCAGGGCGTGAACATCAAGCTCGACAAGGCCGGGGGCCTGACCGAGGCTCTTGCGCTATCTGCTGCTGCACAGAATGCTAATATGCAGATCATGGTCGGTTGTATGCTGTCGACCAGCCTTGCTATCCAGCCCGCGTTTGTTGTCGCCCAGACTGCAACCTGGGTTGATCTTGATGGGCCGGCATTATTGTTGAACGATCGGCCGGGCGGTTTCGTCTTTGCAAACGGAAACCTGTCCCCGGCCTGAAAGTCTTACAATGTGACGTGGGCAACCTTGTCCTTATAATCCTGTTTTGGATCTATACCCATCAGCATCTTCAGACCAGCGACCATGCTTGACGCATCAATCCAGATTTCGGCATTTTCGGGATCAAGCCGGATTAGTGCGACTTCAGGGTCCTCCTTGCCGCCCTCATACCATGCGGCAACGAAACGATTCCATAAACGGTCAATGGTCGCTTGATCAGTTGATTGCGACAAATTGCCATGTACGGTGGCCCAGATATCATGTCCCTTGGAGGCAAAATGCGCCATCGCGCGGCCACCTGAGCCAATTTCCTTATACAAATTGCTTGAGCGCGACGTGAAAAACCAAATCGGGCCTTCATACTGACCATCTTGGAATCCATCATCTTCCAATTGCGCAGTCATTGGGCGCGCATGGCCGTCTTCGCCTTCGGCCAATCCCAAAAACATGGTCATGTCCGACTTCAGGGACTTCCAGAATTTTTCCTTGATCTCGGTTTCACTCGTCATTTTGTCACTCCTTGTTGAAGTGAGGAAACAAGCGATACCCAAGGGTGTTCCAGCCGATGGCCGACTTAATGCAACATGTCTGCCTTAAACGGCATCGAGATATTCGATATCAGGCGCGCCGGCGAGGCATGGGCCAAGCTTTGGGCCAGCCGCTTTGAAATAGTCGCTGGCACCATGTGTCGTGAGCGCGTCCTGATCGACATATTGTTCGAGCACTTTGTAAACCTGCGGATTGGCGCGTGACCGGGTCAACGTATAAAATACGTTCCCCGGTTCGTTCGCCCGAACTGCCGCAGCGAGTTCTGCAAAAACAGCCTCAAAATCTTCGTTCTTGCCTTCGGCGACTGTGAGCGTCGCGATAACACCAATGGCTGACATGAGGCTGCTCCTGAATACTGATTAAAAGATTTCGAAAAGGCCGGCTGCGCCCATGCCGCCGCCGACGCACATGGTGACAACACCATATTTCGCACCGCGACGCTTGCCTTCGATCAAGGCGTGGCCCGTGCAACGCGCGCCAGTCATGCCGTAAGGATGGCCAACCGAAATCGAACCGCCATTGACGTTCAGCAGTTCGTTTGGAATGCCCAATTTGTCACGGCAGTACAGGACCTGCACAGCAAATGCCTCGTTCAATTCCCAGATGCCGATATCGTCCATCTTGAGGCCGAAACGCTGAAGCAATTTGGGGATAGCGAATACGGGACCAATGCCCATTTCGTCAGGCTCAGTACCTGCAACCGCCATGCCGACATAACGGCCCAAAGGATTAAGTCCCTTTTTCTCCGCCAGCTTGGCTTCCATGAGGATCGAGGCTGAAGAACCGTCGGAAAGCTGGCTTGCGTTGCCGGCGGTGATGGTCATGTCAGGGCCAAGGACCGGCTGAAGCGCTTGAAGTCCGGCAAGCTGCGTATCCGCGCGGTTGCCTTCGTCCTTGGCGATCGTCACTTCTTTCTGGCTAACTTCACCCGTTTCCTTGTTCACTACGTTCATGATCGTGGTCACTGGAACGATTTCCGCATCGAAATAGCCAGCCGCTTGCGCTGCCGCGGTGCGTTGCTGCGATTGCAGGGCATATTCGTCCATCGCATCACGGCCGATATTGTAACGCTTGGCAACGACTTCAGCGGTCTGAAGCATGGGCATGTAAATCGCATTGTGCATTTCGACCAATTCCCGGTCAGGCTGAACGCGCATTTCCTTGGTTTGCACCAGTGAAATCGATTCTTGTCCGCCAGCAGCCATCACATCAACATTGTCGACAATGATCTGCTTCGCAGCGGTCGCAATCGACATCAGGCCCGACGAACATTGGCGGTCCATCGTCATACCCGACACCGAAACTGGCAGACCAGCGCGCAATGCAACTTGGCGCGCAAGGTTGCCGCCCTGAGTGCCTTGTTGAAGTGCCGAGCCCCAGAGAACATCGTCAATTTCGCCGCCTTCGATCCCAGCGCGTTCAACAGCGGCCTTCAGCGAATAGCTGCCGAGCGTTGGCCCGAGCGTTGCGTTGAACCCGCCGCGATAGGCTTTGCCAATGGCGGTACGGGCGGTGGATACGATTACTGCGTCACGCATGGGAGTAGTTCCTTGAAGTAAAAATTATACGAAAAACTGGCTGATCCATTCAGCCTGAAGTGCTGGCTTTTCCTCGCCCTCAATCTCGACGGTGAACTCAAGCGTTTGCTGCCATTGGCCAGGGCGCTTTTCTGCAAGTTCAAGCAGCTTGAAATGGCCGCGCACGCGCTTGCCCGAACGGACAGGGGCGAGAAAACGGGTTTTGTTGCCGCCATAATTGACGCCCATTTTGACGCCCGCAACTTTTGGGCAGTCAGACTTGGCGCTCATCACCGGGAAGAGCGACAATGTCAGAAAGCCGTGGGCGATTGTGCCGCCGAACGGCGTCTGCTTTGCCATTTCTTCGTTGATGTGGATGAATTGGTGATCGCCGGTTGCATCCGCGAATTTGTTGATCATATCCTGATCCACCAGGATCCATTCGGAAACGCCGATATTTTCGCCAACCTTGGTTGCGAGTTCAGCTGGTGTAATTGCGGTCATATGGTCTCTCCTACGTCCTAATTTTGCGCCATCGTGGCGGTTTCGACCGCCCAATACAAGCCCCGGCTGTTTGCCGTTACGGCATGCTAGCGCGCTTTAATCGAATAGCCCGCGAATCAGCTTTTTGGCGGTGCCACTGTTGCGCCAGGTGGAATGGCGTAAGGCATTATCATTTCGCCGTCAGGCGCAGCTGTAAACGTTGTTTGCGTGGGATAGGCGAAAGAAATGCCCTCGCGGGCGAAGCCGTCGATGATTGCAATGCCTATTTCGTGCCGTGCGTTAAACATGTC
>JANPKN010000255.1:0-2837 GCA_031426075.1 Sphingomonadaceae bacterium | reverse complement strand
TGCGCTCCAGCCTCAAGATTGAGTATTCCGGCGCAGGCCAATGCCAGATACCAGCCCATTGAGTTGCCGGTCACCGCAACGATATCAAAGCGGCCGCGGTCAATCGCCGCGAAGTCGGCTAACGCGCAGGCATAAATCAGTGGTGACGCATTATCTCCGGTCATATGCACAGACGGCGCGTATTTGTCGGCGCTATCCAACTGCGCGACAGTCACCTGCCCCTTTGCCGTTCGAACTGCATCAACCGTTGCGATAACATCCGAACGCCCAGAATGATGCGTGTTCAGATAGCCAAGTTCGGCCGCGTTATATGTCCCTCGGCCCGGGCAAACGACAAGTGCTCGCTTTTTCATGCGACCGCTGCCCGTGCGGCTTCAAGTATTGAAGCTTTGCTAGGCAAAACCAGTTCCGCCGCCGGTCCCAAGGGAATGAAGCAATCCTCAGCGGTAATTCGGCTAATAACATCCCCGCGACCAGCCTCTGTCAATATCGTCATCAGTTTCTCACTGAGGCTTCCTGACTTGCGGCATTCGTCAACGATGAGGATTTTCCGACAATCGGCCACCGACGCGACAATCTCCTCAACGTTCAACGGGTGCAACCAACGCAGATCGATGATCCGCAAGTCGATGCCTTCGACCTTCAATTCATCCGCTGCCTGACGCGAAAGAAAATAACCATTGCCGTAAGTTATGATAGCAAGTTCAGTGCCATTGCCAAATTGACCAAGCGCGCCGAGCGCAATCGCTTTATCCGTGTCCGGTGCTACATAAGGTGCGGTCCAGCCGCCATCGTCTGGCTGATGCAAGTCGCTGGTATGATACAAGGCTATTGGCTCGATAAAGACCACCACCCGCCCGTCCTCATGCGCCAGACGGACACACTCACGCAACATCGCCGGTGCGTCTGCCGCGTTTGATGGACACGCAACAATGATGCCCGGAATGTCCGTGAGGACGGCCAGGCTATTGTCATTGTGGAAATGCCCGCCAAAACCCTTCTGATACGGCAGGCCAGCAATACGCACGACCATCGGATTGCGATATTGCCGGTTTGAAAAGAACGACAAGGTCGCCGCTTCGCCGCGGATCTGGTCCTCGGCATTATGCAAATAAGCCAGGAACTGTATTTCGGGGACCGGCACAAAGCCATTATGCGCCATCCCAATGGCGAGGCCCAATATGGTCTGCTCATCCAACAAGGTATCGAATACGCGGGCAGCGCCGAATTTCTCCTGAAGCCCTTGCGAGACACCATAGACACCGCCCTTGCGCGCCACATCCTCTCCAAACACCGCGACATTTGGGTATTGCAGCATGATATCCGCCAGCGCGAAATTGATGCTTTTGGCCAAGGTCACTGACTTGGCAAGATTGCGTGCATCTTTGGCAAATATATTATCGCGCTTTGTCGCATCGGGTGAAGGGGGCGATGACTTTGCAGCTTTCTCCGGTTCGATCGAAGCCATCACGTCGGCAACTGTCACCAATCGCGGCTTTGCCAGTGCATCCAGCGCTACACGTTCAACGCGGGCGCGCATGTCCTCATATCGCGCCACAACCTCCGGGCCCGACATGCCCGCTTGTTCATGCAAAATTCGCGCGCTGTGCAACAATGGGTCCTGCGACTCTGCAGCTTCGATCTGCGCAATCGGCGCATAGCTTAATTCAACGTCGGCGCCGGCATGCCCCATCAATCGAACGGTCTGCATGTGCAGGAAAACCGGTTTGCGCCGTGTGCGGGCATAGGTCACTGCCTCTTCGCATCCGCGCAGCGCATCGTTCATGTCGGCCCCGTCACAGCTTACGTAATGTAGTGCAGGCTTATGCATGAAGTTGGCCGCAATCCAACCGCCCGGTGTGCGCACTGAAATGCCGATGCCATTATCCTCACACAGAAAGATGATCGGCATCGGCAAATGCTGATATGCCGCCCAACACGCGGCATTGAACGCACCTTGCGATGTGGAGTGGTTGGCAGAGGCATCGCCGAACGAGCATAGGATAACGGAGTCATGGGGCAACACTGCATCGGCAAGTTGAAGCCGCTGCGCCATACCAAGCGAATGCGCCGCACCTACGGCCTTGGGCAGATGCGAGGCAATCGTGCTCGTTTGCGGCGGCACAAAAGTGTGCGCACATCCCAATACCTTATGCCGCCCACCCGATATCGGGTCATCCGCCGAAGCGGCAAAAGACAAGGCCATGTCATGCAATGGTGTCAGTCCACCCGCTTGCTTCTTGCGCTGTATAAGAAACGCAGCATCACGGTAATGCAGAAACGCCATGTCGGTGGATCGTGTCGCCACTGCCATCGCGGCGGTGCCTTCATGCCCCGAACTGCCAATGGAATAGAATGTCTTGCCCTTGGACCGCCTGGCCCAAAGATCGAGGTGGCGGCTCATGACCTGGCTGTCGAACAGATCGACCAGCACGTGCGGCGTGAACGAATGCGCTGTTGAATTGCTGCGAGGAGCTGGAAAGTCATGCGAGGCGACGCGGCGTAAAAATGCCTCGTCCAATATCGTAGGGCGGTCAAACATAGTGCCCTATGATTAGCGTCAAAAGGCGCAAAAGCCACAGTAAAGTGATATTTTCAATCGCACGATTAAAATGCTGGATTTGTCAAAAATCGTCGATAGGATGCGGATCCGAAAGCAAGTTTCTTCCCGGACTTTTCCCAACCGGGAAGCGTTGAGAGCGCCGCCAGCCTTAATGAGCAGCAAATGCCAGTGGGTCGTCGGTTAAAAGGAGGAGAGAGAAATGCGTCGATTTAATCGTGTGATTACGGCTGCCTTATGCAGCACCATCTGCAGCGTAATGTTAATGCCAGCAGCC
>JANPKN010000254.1:0-5548 GCA_031426075.1 Sphingomonadaceae bacterium | reverse complement strand
GCCGTCAGGTCCGCGAGCGGCTGGCCGGTCAGGATGACGGCGTTCCAAGGCTGTGTATTGCCGCCGGATGGCGAACGTTGCGCCTTGGCGAGCACGCGCTCGAGTATTGCCCGGTCAACCGGCTTGTCGAGAAACTGGCGGATGGAGCGCCGAGAGGCGACGGCTTCGGTTACGTTCATGTATATTCCCCGCAAAATTTAATCGTCTGATTAACTCATATTATGCGGGTTGTGAAAGGCAAGCCTATTCCTCGTCAAACAATCCGGCGAGTTGCTCGATCATGGTTCCACCAAGCTGTTCGACGTCCATGATCGTAACCGCGCGTTTGTAATAGCGTGTGACGTCATGGCCGATCCCGATGGCGACCAGTTGCACAGGGGAGCGCGTTTCAATCATTTCGATGACCTTGCGCAGATGTTGCTCCAGATAACCGCCATGGTTCACAGACAAGGTGCTGTCGTCGACTGGGGCACCGTCCGAAATGACCATCAATATGCGGCGGTCCTCGGCACGAGCGATCAGGCGGTTGTGCGCCCAAAGCAACGCTTCACCGTCGATATTTTCTTTGAGCAGCCCCTCGCGCATCATCAGGCCGAGATTGCGTTTGGCGTGACGCCAAGGTTCATCGGCTTTTTTGTAGATGATGTGGCGCAAGTCGTTGAGGCGGCCGGGCATTGGCGGACGTCCGGCGGATAGCCAATCCTCACGCGCTTGGCCGCCTTTCCATGCGCGGGTTGTAAAGCCGAGTATTTCGGTTTTCACGCCGCAGCGTTCCAGTGTGCGCGCCAATATATCGGCGCTGATTGCGGCAATGCTGATCGGGCGTCCGCGCATTGATCCGCTATTATCGATCAGCAACGTCACCACGGTATCGCGGAAGTCGGTTTCGCGTTCGATCTTGTAGGAAAGCGAACTGCCCGGCGACACGATCACCCGCGCCAAGCGCGCCGCGTCGAGCATGCCTTCTTCCTGATCGAAATCCCAACTGCGGTTCTGCTGCGCCATCAAGCGGCGTTGCAAGCGGTTGGCCAGTTTAGTCACCACCGATTGCAGGTTCGACAATTGCTGATCGAGATAGGCGCGCAGCCGGTTCAGCTCTTCTTCGTCGGCAAGCTCGGTCGCTGTGATGGTTTCGTCAAATTTGGTCGACCAGATTTTGTAATCGCTTTGCGGCAAATGGTCCCAATTGCGGCGCTGCGGGGTGACGGGCTGCATGCCGTCATCTCCCATTTCGCCGTCGGCGCCATCTTGGTCGTCCATATCCTGACCGTCATAATCGGCCTCGGTCTCTTCGCCTTCGCCCTGCTGCGGCTCCGCGCGGGCTTCGGCTTGGCCAGCTTCGCCTTCGCCGTCATCATCGCTGTCGCCGTCTTGGTCTTGGCTGTCTTCGGCATCATCGCCGCCTTCGTCAGCGTCCGACGGATCAACATCGCCTTCGGTCAGATTCAGATGCTCCAGCATCGACTGCGTCAGCGCGGCAAAGGCCGTTTGGTCATCAAGCGCAAGAGCAAGCGCATCAAGGTCGCTGCCAGCATTTTCTTCGATCCAGCCACGCAACATGTCAACGCCAGCGGCAGCCCCCGCAGGAACGGGTGCGCCGGTTAGGCGCTCGCGCACGATCAGGGACAACGCCGTAGAAATCGGCACTTCGTCAGCGGCTTGCGCACGGCTGATCGGGTCGGTGCGCATTTTTAGCTCGAGTGCATGGCCAAGGTTCGCGGCAATTCCCGCCATGTTGCGCGATCCAAGTGCCTCTACGCGCGCATTCTCCACGGCGTCAAAGGCTGCACCAGCAATGACTTCCGAAGGCCGCAAAGCGGCATGCCGCGCCGGGTTGTGGTGCTTCAACTTCAACGCGAAGCTGTCGGCAAAACCACGCGCTTCGGCCACTTGGTCGGGGGGAAGCAGGCGGCCCGGCATCGGAACCTTGAAATTCTTGCCCGCCTGGCTTGGCGCGTCGGCGGTAAAGGCAAGCTCCACCTCCGGCTCATGCGCAAGCGCGCGGGCAGTGCCGGTCAGGACTTGCTTAAATTGTTCAAGAGGGGATTCGTTCGACATCAGTCGGGCGACCTCTTGCACACAGCGGCAATCTCTTCCTTCGTCGGCTTGACTGGCGCGCGCAGTGTGAAGACATGCGCCTGCTTGGTTGCCACGCGGTCCTCGGTTGTCCGTGCGCCGTTCACGACAGCGGCGAAGTCCTTACATACCGCAAGGCTGCGCAAATAGTCACTATGGCCAGCGCCGCCGCTGGATACGTCCGTGGTATCGATGATCGTAAAGCCTGTTTTAGCTGGCTCAGTCTGGTATTTCGTCTTGGTCGCAAAGCAGCGTTGCGGCAGGCCCTTTGCCTTCAAATCTTGCGCCTCAAACGGGTTGAAGCAATAAGGCGAACCCAGCCGCGGATAGCCATGCACTGCGCGGGACACCGCAAGCGCGCGGTCGCTGAGTGATGCATAGACCGTCACGCGCCGGTCATTATTGACTCGCCGCGCGGCGAGAACTTCTTCCGCGATATCGCGTTCGAAATCTTCACGGTCGACATCAGGGGATGCCAATATGATATTGGAAATATTGCTGGAATCGGCATTTGTAGAGGTCCGGTCGACATATTCGACAGCCGGAATGACAAGGCGCGCGCCAAGAGAGTGCGACACGATGACGATTTCCTTGACCCACTCGGTACGTGCCAATTTGGTCAGGAAATTGCGGAAATTGCGCTCGTCCCAATACATGTTGGTTTCATCAACGGCGTAGCTGAGCAAATTGCCCTGTGACGGCCAGCTATAGTGCACGATTGGGCCGTCGAAATTACTCATCGCGCCAATTTGCACAGCGTCACGGGCAGTCGTCGGCAAAGTTTCGCGATAGCCGTGGACATACAACAAGACGCGCCCTTTGCGCAGGTTGGCAGCATCGCGCAGGCCCGCCCACCAATCGGCCTCAGGTTGGAATCCCAATGGCACAACCATCTGCGCATCGCCCTTGGCAGGCTTTATTTTTTGTGGCGGCGAAAAGCGGGCGTAGCGGACACGGTCGCCCCGGTGGTTGGTGAGTTGGATATTATCGCCGCGGCAGTCGGGCAGGCGGCTTGTGACAATGAAATGGTCCTTGCCAGCAATGGCAGCGCTGTCATTCTGTGCAGGGTTGCAGCGCGGATTTTCCGCCAGCGTGCTGTGGGGCACATCGCCATATTCGACGGCAACGGTGCAGCCAGCCAGCAACAATGGCAAAAGCAGGAGAGCAGACTTGCGCATTATTTCCGCTTGGGGTTCGCCGCGCGCCATGCCTTCACAGCGTTCAACGCGCCGGAAACATGGCCCTTCACGCCCAACTGCGAATAGGCAAATAGCACCTTGCCATCGGGCGCGATCACATAAGTAGTGCGATTGGTGCCACCCATCATTGGCAGGCTGACTTTATAATTTTTGATCATTGGCTTCGTCGCAATGCCGACGGTGAATTTGTTGCGGCATGCCTCTATAGAAAAGCGTTTCAGCGTATCCAGATTGTCCGCCGACATGCCAACAATCGATGCGCCATAAGCGGCAAAATCATCGGCGGCTTCGGAAAATTCATGCGCCTCAACCGTGCAGCCTGAAGTGAATGCCTTCGGATAGAAATACAGCACGACAGGCCCGCGTTTGAGCGCCTTGTTGAGGTTATAGCTATATGCTTCGCCTGCCAAAACAGCTTGGGTCGTGAAGTCAGTTGCACGTGTTCCGGGTTTCAACGCGGCAAATGC
This sequence comes from Sphingomonadaceae bacterium, assembly GCA_031426075.1. Taxonomy (GTDB): domain Bacteria; phylum Pseudomonadota; class Alphaproteobacteria; order Sphingomonadales; family Sphingomonadaceae; genus Sphingorhabdus_B. Next base: position 1,806 of record JANPKN010000254.1, on the reverse strand, counting down.
CGGCGAGGTGGAGAGCATGAGCGCGAGAGCAATTGCGATGCGGCGCATGTAACGTCCTTTCAACTTTTTGTGGCGAAATGGCCGGTACTTACTTCGATTTGCCAACGACGCTTTCGGGCAGATCCTGTCCAAAAACGCGCTGATAATATTCGGCGACCAAAGCGCGTTCTGCGTCATCACATTTGTTCAGGAACGACAGACGGAACGCAAAGCCGACATTTTTGAAAATCGCGGTATTCTGTGCCCACGTAATGACTGTACGCGGACTCATCACCGTCGAAATGTCGCCGTTGATGAAGCCCTGGCGAGTCATTTCGGCAACCTTGACCATGTTGGCAACGGTCGCAGCATCGGTGCCCGATGCCTTGGCCAAAACGATTTCGCTTTCGACCTGCGCGGGCAGATAGTTCAGACCGACAACGATGTTCCAACGGTCCATCTGGCCCTGGTTGATAGCTTGCGTGCCGTGATACAGGCCGCTTGTGTCGCCCAAACCAACGGTGTTGGCGGTGGCGAACAAGCGGAAAAAGGGGTTGGGACGAATGACCCGGTTCTGGTCAAGCAGCGTCAGCTTGCCTTCAGTTTCCAGCACGCGCTGGATCACGAACATGACGTCGGGTCGGCCAGCGTCATATTCGTCAAAGACCAAAGCGGTTGGCGTCTGCAAAGCCCAAGGCAAAAGGCCTTCGCGGAATTCTGTCACTTGCTGGCCATCGCGCAAGACGATGGCGTCGCGACCGATAAGGTCGATACGGCTGATCTGCGCATCGAGGTTAATTCGGATACAAGGCCATTTCAGCCGTGCGGCTACCTGTTCAATATGCGTCGATTTGCCAGTGCCATGATAGCCCTGAACCATCACACGGCGATTATAGGCAAAGCCAGCGAGGATCGCGAGCGTCGTGTCGGGGTCAAAGACATAGCTATCATCGGTGTCGGGCACCCGTTCGTCAGCAATGGAGAATGCGGGACATTCCATATCGACATCGATTCCGAACAATTCGCGCACGCTGATAGTCTTGTCAGGGGCAGCGAGGATGGTCGCGTCGCGGCTATCGGGCTGGATATTTGGAATGTCAGTCATGTTATTCTCGTCAAATAAAGGCGGGAGATGTTTTAAGGTGCGTATAAGCAGCAATCACATCTTGCAAAGCCTTTTCATAGGACCGGTTGCCGCCATTTTTGTCCGGATGATATGCGCGGACCTTGGCCGAATAGGCGCTGCGCAACGCGCGCCGGTCGGCATCCTCGCCAAGCCCTAGCGTCCGGAGTGCTTTGCGGTCTTCCAGCGAGAGAAAATGGCCATCGGCACGTTCTTTGGGCAAACGCGAGCGGAAGCGAGTGGAGATGGCATCCAGCGGGTCTTTAAAGTCCGCCCATTTGGGCGGCGAATCGACATTGCCGTTTGCGCGAAATGCGCGCGTTTCGCTTGGCCAGGCATATATCGGGCTTTGCGCCATCGAAATCTCGTCAGCGGTCATGCCAGCGAACCAGTTGTAGCCTGCATTAAACTGACGCACATGGTCGAGGCAGAGATATTGATAATCGCCGGGACCATTTGTCGATGCCGACTGACCTTGTGGATCAGGGGCGCGAAACTCGCCCGCCTCGCGGCAGCGCGGATAGGCGCATTGCCGCCCTGCACCGCGAATGCGGCCGTGAAATCGGTCAGTGGAACGCTCGGATGCCATGATTTTCCTTGGCGAAAAACGTGCCATATGGGAAGAGCAGGCCATGAAAAAAGGTCCTGCCCAAATTGAAATGGAAATGCTGCTTGAAACAGCGTTTTCCCCAACACGCCTGGCG
>JANPKN010000253.1:0-3951 GCA_031426075.1 Sphingomonadaceae bacterium | reverse complement strand
GTGTCGATGCTGTCGTCGCTATCAACCTCTATGAAGTCGGTAACGTCGTCTTCGCGTTCCGCCGAACCCTGCATGATGTCGGAAGGCTCATCGCTTTCCTCTTCTTCCTGCTCACGCAGCGCAGCTTCTTCTGCCGCAGCTTCAGCTTCTTCAGCCAGCAGCCGTTCACGGTCTTCACGTGGAATCTGGTAATAATCAGGGTGAATTTCGGCAAAAGCCAAAAATCCGTGGCGATTGCCGCCGTAATCCACAAACGCCGCCTGAAGCGACGGTTCGACCCTGGTTACTTTTGCGAGGTAGATATTGCCTTTGAGCTGCTTGTGCTCGGCCGATTCAAAATCAAATTCCTCAATCTGGTTTCCTGTTACGACTGCGACCCGGGTTTCCTCCCGGTGACGCGCGTCGATAAGCATACGCGTTGTCATGTAATTTACTCCAGCGAGCCTGGCGCCCGGTTGTCAGCCAAAGGCTGCTCGCTTCATTGTTGATGCGTTGCCGGACCAAACGCAACGCGTTCGTGTCGGCAAAGCGATATGGTGGGAATGTAAGAATTGCGTCTGCTGCTTGTGCATGGCGGGCGTGTATCGCGCGCGCTTGATTTCCAACCCATGCGCCATGCCCTGATCGGGCGGCGTTGGTGGAAATATCATGCCTCATGTAGCGTCAACCTGTTAAAGTGCCGAGCGGGAATGACCGGACGGCGGATTATCGGAAAGTTCATGAGAATTTTCCTGAATGTATTCGCTAGCACTCCCACATGTTGTCGGCAAGAGCATCCCGCGAATTAGCCTCTTATTCGCGAATTAGCCTCTTATTAAGGAGTTTGCTCGACGTTTTTAATGCTAAAGTTGCTCTTTATCTTGTTTGTTAACCATAATTTATCGCCCAATGCGTAATGTTGTTACCATCATCTCGGTGGAGCTAAGGCGTGGGCCAAATAAAATTCTGGACGAATAATAGCGCTAAGACGCATAAGCGGACGATGATAGCCGCCGTGCTCCTTGCCGTTATGCCTGTTGTCGCGTCTCCTGCGACTGCTTCAGGTATTCAGCAGATATCGGCTGATAACGGCGCGATCATAGTTCAGTTTGATGATGTCGTGGAGAAGGCGGATGTATTTGCACTTGCCGGACCAGATCGTATTGCCGTTGACGTATCAGGCGCGACGGCGGGCCGGTCGGCATTTGCTGGCGGTCCAGTCTACAATATTCGCCAAGGACAGTTTAGCGCAGACACGGCGCGTATTGTGCTTGACTTGGCCCAGCCTGCAGTCGTTACCGGTGGGACATTTTCTGCAGACGGCAGAAGCTTGCGGCTCGACCTGCGGCAAGTGCTACCAACAGAATTTTCGGGCGCAGTGGCCCGCGGCAGGACGCAAATCGTCCCGCCAATGGCTTTCCGGTCCGATCCTCCGAAAGCCCGTTACGAAGTCACTGCACCTATTAAAACTAATGTTGGAAAAGGTCTGCCTAAAATAAGCGGACCGTCAGATGCCAGTCTGCCATTGGTGGTGATTGATGCGGGCCATGGCGGGCATGACCCCGGCGCCATCAGCCCCCACGGCGGACAGCTTGAAAAGGACGTTACGCTGGCAATTGCCAAATCCGTACGTGACGAAATGTTGAAGAGTGGTCGAGTGCGGGTGGCGTTAACACGTGATACGGACAAATTTGTCGTGTTGCAGGATCGCTATCAATTAGCACGCAAGATGAATGCCGATTTGTTCATTTCTATCCACGCCGACAGCGCGGAAAATCCGGAAGCCAATGGCGGCACGGTCTATACATTGTCCGAAGTCGCTTCGGATCGTGAGGCACAGCGACTTGCTGCCCGCGAGAACAAGGCGAATATCATTAACGGTGTCAATTTGGGCGGGGCTGATGCCAATGTGTCGTCCATCCTTATTGACCTTACTCAGCGTGAGACAATGAATGTCTCTGCCGATTTCGCACGGTTGCTGTTGCGTGAGGCAACACCCAACATGCGTATTCGGGGTAATTCCCACCGCTTCGCTTCGTTTATCGTTCTGAAAGCGCCTGACACGCCGTCGGTCCTGTTTGAAACAGGGTATTTAAGCAACGCGGCGGACGTTAGTTTCTTGTCGTCGCCAGACGGGCAGCGCAAGGTCGCAAGGACGTTGGCCAATGCCATTCAAGTCCATTTTGCACGGCGGATTGCATCAAGATAATTTGGCATGTAGCCAAATTCGCGTTCAATTGCTGATTTAGATTCTGGACCTGTCCGGCAAATCGGCTAGATAGGGCCCGCAATGGATATCGCCCCCCCACCTGCCGAAGAGCCAAAAACGATCAGTTACAAGCTGAAACGCGATGCCGAAGGATTTATCGGCCGGTGGCAGGGCTGGTGGCGAAGCAAGCGCTTTCGGCTCGCCACTTACGCTGTAGGCCTGCTTTTAGTCTTCCTTTTGATTTTCTGGGCGTTGTTCGCCCGAAATCTGCCTGATGCAGAGGCGCTGATTGAATATGAATCGCCGCTGCCAACTGTGGTGCGCGATGTTAACGGGGAACCGTTCCACAGCTACGCTCGCGAACGCCGCGTTCAACTGGAATATGCCGATTTTCCAAAGATGCTGGTGAACGCCTATCTCGCAGCGGAAGACAAGACATTCTTCAGCCATGGCGGGATTGATTACCCCGGAATCGCGTCAGCCATTTTTGACAATATGTTCAGCGACAAGCGTGCGCGTGGAGCGTCGACAATCACGCAACAGGTTGCCAAGAACTTGCTGTTGACCAATGAATATAGCTACACCCGCAAGGTCAAAGAAGCCATTTTGGCGAAGCGGATTGAAAGCGCTCTTACCAAGCCGCAGATCCTGTCGCTCTACCTCAACGAAATCGCGCTCGGGCGGCAGTCGTTCGGTGTCGAGGCCGCAGCTCAAGCCTATTTCGCCAAAAGCGTAGATCAACTCCTGCTGCATGAAATGGCGTTTTTGGCGATCTTACCCAAAGCGCCCGAGCGTTATGGCCGCGCTAAAAACGCAGAACTTGCCATTGCCCGTCGCAACTGGGTGCTTGGCGAAATGCGCGCAAATGAGTGGATAACCGACGCGCAACTTGCTGCGGCGCGTGCCCAACCACTTGGCCTCGTCGCGCAACGCGGAACTGGGTACAAAAATATAGGGGGCTATTTCGCGGAAGAAGTGCGCCGCCAGCTCATCGAGAAATTCGGCGAAACCGATGAGGCTGGCCCATATAGCGTGTATTCGGGGGGGCTTTGGGTACGCTCATCAATGCATCCAGAATATCAACTGGCAGCAACCAAGGCGTTGCGTGACGGTTTGCTGCGCTATAACGCCGGTAAGGCCTGGAAAGCCAATTTGGGCACTATCGATGTGACCGACGACAAATGGCCATCGCGCTTTGCATCGACCAATATCGGCATTGATTATGCCAACTGGCGCGCTGGCGTCGCGCTTGGCAAAGGCCGCGTAGGTTTTGCCGACGGCTCCACAGCTAGCCTCAATGGCGGTCCTGCTGCGATGAAGGCGGGCGACGTAATCGCCGTTGCCCCCAATGGTACCAACAGCTATGTCGTCCGCAGCGTCCCTGAGGTCGGCGGCGGCATGGTTGTCCAAAACCCGTTAAATGGCCGCGTGCTTGCCGTTCAGGGCGGCTTTGACAACCGTATTTCCAGTTTCAACCGCGCGACGCAGGCGCAGCGTCAGCCGGGCTCGACGATTAAACCCTTCGTTTACGCAACCGCGCTCGACAATGGCATGACGCCAACATCGATCATCGTCGATGGACCTTATTGCGTCTGGCAGGGCGCCAATCTCGGCCAGAAATGCTTCCGCAATTTCAGCGGCAGTGGGGCAGGGCCGCAGACGATGCGCTGGGGCCTTGAACAATCGCGCAACCTGATGACTGTGCGTGCCGCGGCGGAATCGGGCATGGATAATGTGACCGATACATTCCGCGCCATGTCGAT
>JANPKN010000252.1:0-2983 GCA_031426075.1 Sphingomonadaceae bacterium | reverse complement strand
CAGTCGCTATTTTGACGCGCTGGTACTGCTGGTCCGAAACGCGGGTGGCCTCGTGCCCAAGGACAAGTTCATGGACGTTGTCTGGCGGGGAGTGCCGGTCACGGACGAGGCGCTAACCCAATGTATTCGCAGTCTGCGCCGCGCGCTTGATGATGACGCCGCGCGGCCCAGCTTTATCGAGACAGTTCCAAAGCATGGCTATCGTTTCATTGCTGAGGTTATTGTCGGTGATGCGATGCCAGCCGCGCGTTTGGCAATGGCGTCAAAGCCGGATTGGCGAAGGTTTTGGGCGCTAGGCGGAGCGGGCATCGTAGGTGGCGGCATTGCTGGGCTGCTAGGCGGTATATTCTATGGATTTTCCGGCGGGTCCCAGGGCATGGGTGGGGCATCGTTTGTCCTTGTGCTTACCGCGCTCACAGTCCTGATCGCACTGATCGGCGCGGCGGGCGTCAGTTTCGGCATGGCGGCGGCAGGCCTATTCAAATCCGGTTATGGCGCATTCACGATCATGGGCGGCGCGGCCGGTGGTTTCGTCGTCGGCGGCATAGTGAAGTTGCTTGGGCTGGATGCGTTTAACCTGCTGCTGGGGCAGTCGCCTGCACATATAACCGGGGCGCTCGAAGGAGCCATTTTAGGGGGCGCTGTGGGGCTTGCATTGTATTTGGCCAGCCTGACATCATCCAGCCAAAGTTTGTCGCGTAGAATGCTTCCAGCGGCCGCTGTGGGGGCAGCCGCTGGCGCAGTGATCCCCGCTTCTGGTGGACAATTGCTTGGTGGCAGTTTGAATGCGCTGGCAGAGGTGCTCCCGCAATCACAACTGCGGCTCGACCAGATCGGTGCGATGTTTGGTGAAGATGGCTTTGGCCGGATTAGCCAGATAGCAACTGGCGGGCTTGAGGGGATGCTGTTCGCCGCCTGCATGACCGGCGCGATTCTGTTGGCAGAGCGTCAGCGCGCCGAATGAATTCGACAAAAATGCGAAATAAACCGGCGGGCGACGCGGGAGACGGTTGGCGTTCATTAGCGCAAGTTATAGTCCTGAAATATATTATCTGAGAGTTGGGGAAATGAAATTATGCGAACTGTATTTTTGCTTGGAGCTGCGGTCATGATGACGCCACTTTCGTCAATGGCTGTAGCGAAGGGCGCGGCAACCGCCGACGTCACTGCCGAGCTGACTTATCCGAAGACCAAGACCGTCAATGTCGTCGATGAACAGTTCGGCGTGAAGGTTGCTGACCCCTATCGCTGGCTCGAGGATGATGTCCGCGTCAACGCCGAAGTTGCCAATTGGGTGACATCGCAAAACGCTGTGACCGATGCATATTTGGAGACTTTGCCAGGCAAGAAGATCCTTGCTGACCGGATGAAAAAGTTGTTCGATTACGAACGCTTTGGCCTGCCTGAAAAGGCCGGCGGCTATTATTTCTTTAACAAGAATGACGGGCTTCAGAACCAGTCGGTGTTATATGTCCGCAAGGGGCTCACGGGCGCTGACCGCGTGCTGCTTGACCCGAACGGTTGGGCAAAGGATGGTGCGACTGCGCTTGACAGCTGGGTGCCCTCGAAAAATGGTAAACTGCTCGCTTATGCCATTCAGGATGGCGGCTCTGACTGGCGCACGATCAAGGTGCTTGATACCGCGACGGGCAAAGTCCTGTCCGATGAAATCAAATGGGCCAAATTCACGAACATCAGCTGGGTAGGTAATGAAGGATTTCTCTATTCGCGCTTTGCTGAACCACAAGAAGGCGCGGCGTTTCAGCAGCTGAATTACAACCAGACGGTTTACTATCACAAGATCGGCACGCCGCAGTCCGAAGACAAAGCGATTTACGCGACGCCCGACAAGCCCGAATATGGGCATAGCGCACAGGTGACGCATGACGGCAAATGGGCGGTGATTACCACCTCATCGGGCACGGATGAGAAATATGAACTCCATGTTATGCCGCTTGGCAAAAACCCGACCTGGAAGGCGCAGCCTTTGGTCAAGGGTTTGGAGCATGACTGGGGTCTTATCGAAGGCATGGGCAATACATTGTGGTTCACCACCAACAAGGATGCACCAAAGTTGAAGGTCGTTACCGTCGATCTTGGAAAAAAGACGCCGATATTCGCTGATGTTATACCAGAGCGTGAAGAGACGTTATCGCGTGCCCAGATCGTTGGTAATCGCCTAATTCTTTCGTACATCAAGGACGCCAAGTCGATGGCGTTGATGACCGATCTTGCTGGCCAGCCCGTGCAGGAAATCAAGCTTAATGCAATTGGCACCGCCAGTGGCTTTTCGGGCACGCCCGGCGACCCCGAAACATTCTACGGCTTTTCGAGCTTTAATCAGCCCGGGGCCGTGTACCGCTTTGACAGCAGCAGCGGAACGTCAGCGCCATTTGCGCAGCCAAAATTGAGCTTCAACCCGCAAGATTTTGCTGTGAGCCAGGTTTTCTACCCGTCAAAAGACGGCACGAAAATCCCGATGTTCATCGTCCACAAAAAGGATCTTGATCTATCCCAAGGTGCGCCAACGTTGCTGTACTCTTATGGTGGGTTCAACATTTCGCAGACGCCAACTTATTCGGCAACGCGAATGGCGTGGCTTCAGTCGGGCGGCGTTTTTGCGCTGGCGAATATCCGCGGTGGCGGCGAATATGGCAAGCCTTGGCATGATGCAGGCCGTTTGATGAACAAACAGAACGTCTTTGATGATTTTGCAGGTGCGGCAGAATATCTGATCGCCAACGGCATTTCGGCCAAGGGCAAGATCGCAATCGAAGGCCGGTCAAATGGAGGCCTGTTGGTTGGCGCATCGCTGAACCAGCGGCCTGACCTGTTTGCAGCTGGACATGCTGCGGTGGGTGTTATGGATATGGTCCGCTTTGATCGGTTCACGGCGGGTCGTTACTGGGTCGATGACTATGGCTATCCAAGCAAGGAAGCCGATTTCAAAATGCAGATGACTTATTCGCCGTATCACAACATC
>JANPKN010000251.1:0-3806 GCA_031426075.1 Sphingomonadaceae bacterium | reverse complement strand
CGGTCAGTGGAACGCTCGGATGCCATGATTTTCCTTGGCGAAAAACGTGCCATATGGGAAGAGCAGGCCATGAAAAAAGGTCCTGCCCAAATTGAAATGGAAATGCTGCTTGAAACAGCGTTTTCCCCAACACGCCTGGCGGTCATCAATGACAGCGCCAAACATCACGGTCACAGCGGCGATGATGGATCGGGCGAATCCCACTTCACCATCGAAATCGAAAGTGCCGCATTTCAAGGCGTAGCGCGGCTGATGCGTCAGCGTATGGTGAACAAGGCGCTGGGGGATATCCCCGGAACGCGCGTCCATGCGCTGGCAATCAAGGCTAGTGCGCCAGGCGAAGTTTAGTTATTCCAAGATATCAGAAAAACGGCCCAAAGCGGAGATAAACCCATGCCTAAGATGACCTACGCTGTTCTTGTGACCGCTTTATGCGCTTCATCTGCACATGCTGCCGATAAAGAGATCAACCGGCCAAAGGTATATTCGGACATTGTTGCGTGTCGTGCATTGGCGGATACGGCTGCGCGGCTTCAATGCTTTGACGCCGCAGCCAAGGCATTCGAAGATGCGGCCGAGAACCGGCAGATCGTGATGCTGGATCAAGGCGAGGTACGCAAAACCAAACGGTCATTGTTCGGTTTCTCCCTGCCCAAAATTCCGTTTTTCGGCGAAAGCGACGAAGAGCAGGATGAAGAATTCAAGCAAGTCGAGGGCGAGCTGGCTGGTGTACAGGCGATGGGTGGCGGCAGATATCAGTTCACGGTCAAGGATGCAGGCACATGGCAAACGACCGAAGCCAGCTGGTTGATTCTGAAAAACGGCCTGAAATTCAAAATCAAGCGCGGCGCGGTTGGCAGCTACATGCTCGTCATCAACAATTCCGGTATCCGCGTGAAGCGAGTCAACTGAGGCAGAATGAAATGACCGAACTTTCCCCGCACCGCCTGTCGCTGTCGACGGGGATAGACATGGACGTGTTCACCGCTGGCGACCCCGCGAACCCGGCGATCATCTTCCTGCATGGCTTTCCGGAATCACACCGCACTTGGCGGCATCAGATCGCGCATTTTGCCGATCGCTTTTATTGCATAGCCCCTGACCAGCGTGGCTATCGCGGGACGTCAAAACCGCAGGACGTCGATGCTTACACCGCAGACAAGCTGACTGCCGACATTTTTGCGTTGGCGGACGCGCTTGACGTGCACGAGTTTGTTATTGCTGGTCATGACTGGGGCGGCGCGATTGCATGGAGCGTTGCGCTGAATGGTCAGCCCGGCGCCTTTAATCCCGCATGGGCTGGCCGCGTGCCACGTGCGATTATCGCCAACGCGCCGCATCCTTTTCTTTTCCAACGGCTGCTGATCACCGACATGAACCAGCGCGAATCCAGCCAATATATCCGCGCATTCCGCGATCCCGCGAATGATGCTTTGGTGCAGGAACAGGGCCTTACCGGATTGTTACAGAAGACCATCAAATGGGACAAGCCGAGCGCGATGGAGCCCGAGGAGCGCGCGGCGTTGCTGGCTGATTGGACCGATCGCGACGCCTGCTTCGGCATGCTCAACTGGTACCGCGCCTCTGCGCTCTATGTGCCAGCGATGGATGAGGAGGCGGACATTCCTGCTTTTGCTGCCGGTGCATTTCCAAAGCTGACAATCCCGACCCTGGTCATTTGGGCCATGGATGATCTAGCGCTGCCACCCAGCAATATTGACGGTATAGAGGAGCTTGTGCCCAATGTCACAATCGCGCGGGTCGAAAATTGCGGACATTTTGTGATTTGGGAGCAGCCAGATGCCGTGAACGCCGCCCTCGATACGTTTTTGCGTTAGTCACTGCGGCTGGACGAAGAAGCCCGCGCTGATGCTAAAATCATTGGCACCTATAGTTTCTGCCATATTGCCCTTTCCGCCCGCGACCCGTAAAGCGCGGCCATCGTGACTGAACCAATCATCTTTGCCATCCCCAAGGGACGGATTCTCGACGAGGCTTTGCCGTTGATGCAAGCGGCGGGTATTGAGCCTGAAGCGGCCTTCTTCGACGACAGCAGCCGTGCACTTTTGTTCGCCACCAATGATCCTGCGATCAGCATCATTCGCGTGCGCGCATTCGATGTTGCGACCTTCGTCGCCCATGGCGCGGCGCAGATCGGCATTGTCGGTTCGGACGTGATCGACGAATTTGATTATTCGGAACTTTATGCACCTGTTGATCTCGGGATTGGGCGCTGCCGCATATCGGTGGCGATGCCACATGGCGTCACTGACGACGCCAATGGCGGGCATATTCGCGTCGCGACCAAATACCCCGGCACGACCAGCCGCTATTATCACGCCCGCGGAATTCAAGCGGAATGTGTGAAGTTGAATGGCGCGATGGAATTGGCGCCTTCGCTTGGGCTGTCGGGCCGGATTGTCGATCTTGTGTCGTCGGGCAAGACGCTCGCGGAAAACGGTCTTGTTGAAACGGCGGTCATTTCCCAAGTGTCAGCGCGGCTGATTGTGAATCGCGCGGCGTACAAAATGATGAGCGGGACAATTCCTGCGATGGTGCAACGGTTTAGAGAATTGACGGCGGCACGTGCAGCGGCTTGATTCTTCCGATGTCGGCTTTGCCGAAGCATTTGACGCGCTGGTGAATGGCCGGCGCGAGGCTGACGCGGATGTATCGAGCGCCGTGGTGCAAACCATTCGTGATGTCCGCGCCCATGGCGATGTTACGCTGGCTGAAATGACTCAGCGCTTTGACCGCTTTGACTTGAACGAAGCGGGTTGGCACATTGACGCGGCGCAGTGCAAAGCCGCGTATGACGCTTTGGAACCCCAATTGCGCGATGCTTTGACGCTCGCTGCGCGGCGCATTGAAGCCTATCACAAGGCGCAATTGCCCGAAAATCGCGACTATCGCGACAGCGACAATGTGCGACTTGGTGCGCGTTGGTCGGCGGTTGATGCCGCAGGTGTGTATGTACCCGGTGGCCGCGCGGCTTATCCGTCATCTGTGTTGATGAACGCCATCCCAGCCAAGGTGGCAGGGGTCGAGCGTATTGTTATGGTCACACCAACACCGGGCGGTGAAACGAACCAGACCGTCATGGCCGCCGCGCATTTGGCAGGCGTCGACGAAATCTGGCGTGTGGGCGGTGCGCAAGCGATTGCGGCTTTGGCTTACGGGACTGAGCGTATCCGCCCTGTGGACGTTATCACTGGCCCCGGCAATGCGTGGGTGGCCGAGGCAAAGCGGCAGTTATACGGCGTCGTCGGCATCGACATGGTGGCTGGACCTTCGGAAATTGTTGTGGTTGCCGATGGCAAGAATGACCCCGAATGGATTGCTGCGGACTTGCTGAGCCAAGCCGAGCATGACCCGACGAGCCAGTCGATATTGTTTACCGACGACGCCGACTTCGCAGACCAAGTATCTGCGGCAGTCGACGCGCAAATTGCGACGCTTTCAACTGGCGCAGTTGCGCGGCAAAGCTGGGCGGACTTCGGTGCGATTGTTGTTGTCGACGATCTCGAAGGCGCAATGCCGCTGGTTAACCGGCTGGCGGCGGAGCATCTTGAGCTTGCTGTCGATGACGACCGCGCAGAGCGGCTGTTCGATCTCGTCCGTCACGCCGGGTCAGTTTTCTTGGGCCGCATGACGCCTGAGGCGATTGGCGATTATGTCGCGGGGCCAAACCATGTATTGCCCACCGGACGGCGTGCGCGCTTTGCGTCTGGCCTGTCGGTGCTTGATTTCATGAAGCGCACCAGCTTCATTGCGCTCGATAGAGACGCTATTAACATTATTGGCCC
>JANPKN010000250.1:0-5656 GCA_031426075.1 Sphingomonadaceae bacterium | reverse complement strand
CTCGCTGCTATGTTCGGCGCACAATGAGCAGCGCAGCAAGGTCATGCCCGCTGGTGTTGCGGGTGGCCGCGCCAAGTTCACATACAGCCCGTTTTCAAGCAATGCCGCCCACATGGCCGCACCCTTTTCGAGATCGGGCATAATGACGGCGATGATGGCGCTTTGTGCGTTGGACGTACCCAACTGGAATCCCAAATCGCGCAGACCCTGATGCAGGTTTTTCGAGTTTTCCCACAGATGCGCGCGCTTGTTGCCATTGTGCATCAGCTTGCGGATGCTCGTGGCCGAACAGGCGACGACCGATGGCGGAAGCGATGCAGTGAACACATAAGGACGGCACACGAGGCGCATGATTTCGAACTTCGGATGGTTCGACACGCAGAAACCGCCGACCGTGCCAACCGATTTGGAGAAGGTGCCGATGATGAAATCGACGTCGTCCATGACGCCTTGTTCTTCGGCAACGCCGCGGCCGTTTTCGCCGATGAAGCCCATGGAGTGCGCCTCGTCGACCAAGATCATCGCGCCGGCCTCTTTCGAAACACGGATCATTTCCTTCAACGGCGCAACGTCGCCAAGCATGGAATAGACGCCCTCAAGCACCACCAGCTTGCCCGCGTCGGCAGGCAAACGCTTCAAGCGCTTTTCGAGCGCTTCAACGTCATTGTGGCGGAACGCGACAATTTCAGCGTCGCCCATTTTGCAGCCATCATAGATTGACGCATGGCTGTCGATGTCGAGGATGATGTAATCGCCCTTGCCGGCAATGGTGCTGATAATGCCCAAATTCGCCTGATAGCCGGTAGAAAAGACCATAGCATGGTCCATCCCGTAAAATTCCTTCAACGCGTCTTCGCATTCCTTGTGGCCCTGAAACGTGCCATTCAAGACACGGCTGCCGGTGGTGCCAGCGCCAAATTCGTCCAAAGCCTTTTTGCCTGCCGCGATGACATCATCGTCGAACGTCATGCCCATATAATTATAGGTGCCAAGCAAGATCGTTTCCTTGCCATTGACCACAGCAACGGTCGGTGATTTCACCTCTTCCATCACCAGGCTAAACGGGTCCTTCACGCCAGTGGCGAGCAGACCTTCGCGCTGGGCGATCAGGGCATCGAATTTGGAAAATAAGTCGGTCATGTATGGCTCTCGTAAGAAGTTAGGCAGCTGTCAACTTGGTCACGGCATCAACCAATTGACCAACATTTTCGATTTCTGCCTGCAAGTTCATACTGATGATAATGTCAAAGCTGTCTTCGACTTCAGCGACAAAATCCATGACGGTCAAACTGTCCCATTCAAGATCGCCAGCAAAAGTCGTAGTCTCGCTAACCTCAACGCCCTTTTTGTTAAATGGCGTGATCAGGCCCTTAAGGCGATCAAACATTTCACTCCGGTCAGTCATTCTTATATCCTCGATAACATTGGCGGCCAGTGCGCCATATTTGCGCGCTATGGCAAGGGAATAAGGCGTCAAGAGGGCAAAGCAATACGGTTAAATCCACCCTTGTGCACGATACCAAGACATAGTGTCTTGAAGCCCCGTTGTGGTCGCTATTTCAGGCTTCCAAAGGTCGGGCGATGGCGCAGCTTCAGGATTAATTGTCCAATCGGGGTGCGCCAGATAATTGGCGCGATCAGGTGTCAACTTTGCCTTTGGTCCGCGCACGGCCCGGTCCGCCCAGCCAGCAAATCTCAGCAAAAAGCCCGGAGCGTGCAAAGCAGTAATCTTGCGTCCGACCGCGGCACCAATGGCCTTGGCAAAATCTTCATGGCTCCATCCGCCGGGGGCGCCGTCATCAGCCTCAAAAACGCGCTTCGATACATTTTCAGCTGACAGCAACGTTACCAGCAAGCGCGCCAAGTCATCGACATGAATGACCGACACGCGGCCACTTGGCGGCAACAGGGCCCAGCCCTTGGCCGCAATGCGGAACATATCGAACATCTCGGTGTCGCCGGGGCCGTAGACGCCGGGCGGGCGAATAACGGTCCAGTCGAGTGGCGATGCTCTGACCAGTGCCTCGGCCTTCGCCTTGCTGGCGCCGTACATGGACAAGGAAGGTTCGCGCGCTGCAAGTGAGGAGACAGCAAGGAACCGGCAGATTCCGGCCGATTGCGCAGCGGCAAGCATATTTGCTGTGCCCGTCACATTGCCGCTTTCAAAACCAGCGGCATCTGGCGCGTTTACGACGCCTGCGACATGCAACACTGCGTCCGCCCCGTTGCACAGTTCGTTGAGGCTGGCCGCATCATCCAGACGCCCATGAACCCAGGTTACACCAGCTTTCTTGTGCTGGTCCCGGCGCGTCAAGGCGCGCACATGCCAGCCAGCGGCCACCAGCCGGTCAAGCGTGACCCGCCCAACAAAACCCGTCGCTCCCGTCAACGCGACTGTTTTCACAAAAGAACCAATTGGTCGCGATGGACAAGGACGGAGCGCGGCACTGTACCCAATATGGCGGCAAGCTCGCTTGACCGATGTCCGCAAATCCGTGCTGCATCCACCGCGTCATATTCCGAAAGTCCGCGCGCAATTGCGATGTCGTCATCGGCGCTGATGTCTATCACATCGCCGCGCTTGAATTCGCCTTCGACCGACAATGCGCCAGCGGGCAGCAAGCTGCTTCCATTTTTGAGCGCTTGCACCGCGCCATCGTCAATGCGAATCCGGCCCTTGACCGTCAACCGTCCGCCGAGCCAGCTTTTGCGGGCAGACGCGCCCTCACGCGGGGCAAAGAAAGTCGCCGGACCACCTTGCTGCAATGCCGCAAGCGGATGGTCGCGCAGCCCCGACGCGATGACGAGGCCAATCCCGGCGCGCGTCGCGATGTCGGCGGCATCAAGTTTCGACGCCATGCCGCCCGACCCCATGCCAGACGATGAACCTTCGGCCACCATCACCCGCACGCGGCCATCAATTTTTTCTATGGTGGGCAGCAATACCGCGCCAGGTAAATGCGGCGCGCGGTCGAACAGGCCATCGACGTCGGACAGCAAAATCACACCGGTTGCGCCAGCCGCTTGCGCAACGCGTGCAGCCAAGCGGTCATTGTCGCCAAACCGGATTTCCTCCGTGGCGACGCTGTCGTTCTCGTTGATGACGGGTACTGCTCCTGCGCCTAAAAGACGATCCAATGTAGCAGCAATGTTCAAATATCGGCGGCGGTCCTCAAGGTCATCAAGCGTGACTAACATCTGGGCGGCGGCCAAAGACTGGCCTTCTAACAGGTCAGCCCAGATACCAGACAGCACAATCTGCCCCACGGACGCAGCAGCCTGCGCATCGGCAAGGCTGGCACGGCCACCCTTGTCAAAGCCCAAGCGGCGCGCACCCAGCGCGATTGCGCCTGACGTGACGATAATGATCCGCTGGCCTGCTTTATGCCGCGCACTGATATCCGCAACGAGCGTCCGAAGCCACTCCCGCCGCACGTTCCCGTCGGGCTGCACCAGCAGCGACGAGCCAACCTTCACCACCAATAAGGGGCAAGATGTTGGCAGGAATGCAGCGTTCAGATCGGCGACCATGTCCCGTCCTCGGTGATACCATCCGCCTTCGCGCCCTCAAGGCCGCTCTTGGCAGGCAAAGCCTCCAATATCCGGTCGAGGACCAAATCAACGCCTTGGCCCGTAGCGCCGGAAATCGCGATGACATCCTTTGCGCCCGCCGCCTGAAGTTGCTCGGCAATGTCAGCCATCAATTCAGGATCAAGCAAATCGCCTTTGTTAAGCGCAACAATCTGCGGCTTTTCATCTAACGCGGCCCCATATTCGCTAAGTTCATCGCAGACGACATGATATGCCGCCACTGGATCATCCTGGGTTGCGTCAATCAAGTGAATGAGTATGCGGCAGCGTTCGATATGGCCTAAAAAGCGATCACCAATGCCAACACCCTCTGCCGCTCCAGCAATTAGACCCGGAATATCGGCAAGCACGAACTCGCGTGACTTATGGTCAACGACGCCCAATTGCGGGCGCGTGGTGGTGAATGGATAATCGCCAACCTTCGCCTTGGTGTTGGACACTTGGTTGATGAAAGTCGATTTGCCAGCGTTCGGCATGCCGACAAGGCCAGCGTCCGCGAGCAACTTCAACCGCAACCAGACATACATTTCCTCGCCTGGCCAGCCTGGGCCATGTTCGCGCGGGGCGCGGTTGGTTGAGCTTTTATACGATGCGTTACCACGGCCACCATCACCGCCGCGCAGGAACACAACCCGTTGTCCCACTGCAGTCAGGTCAAGCAGAAGCGTGCGTTCTTCGTCATCCGCCAGCACCTGTGTTCCCACAGGCAGCTGAATGACAAGATCGTCGCCATAAGCGCCGTGGCGGTCACGGCCCATGCCCTGAATGCCGCGCATAGCCTTGAAATGCTGCGCATAGCGGAAGTCGATAAGCGTGTTCAGGCCGGCCACAGCCTCAAAAATGACATCGCCACCCTTGCCGCCATTGCCGCCGTCAGGGCCGCCATATTGCACATATTTTTCCCGCCGAAAGCTGACCGCACCCGGGCCACCTGCGCCGGAACGGATAAAAATCTTAGCTTGGTCAAGAAAATGCATATTGCGGCCTTAGACTATCAAAACGATTTCGTCATCCCGAACTCGTTTCAACGTTGGTGACTGTGTTCCGGGATAACAGGCTAGCGTCGCGTATCATGCTGAAACAATTTGTGCTCTGCACGCCTTCGGCTCCAGCATGACGAAACTTGGGAAGCGGATGTTGCCGCCAGAGAGATCTGGCCTGCCAGCCGAAGCTTGAGCGAAAGTTGGTGGAGCCTAGGGGAGTCGAACCCCTGACCTCTACACTGCCAGTGTAGCGCTCTACCAGCTGAGCTAAGGCCCCATCTGGCTATCGTTTAGACAGCCTTGGTGAGGAGCGCCACTAGCGGGCGCTCCTGTATTTATCAAGCGCGAAGATTAGTTGTCGTCAGGCTCGCCTTCGGTGCCAGCAACGCCAAGATCTTCGTCACCGCCCAAGTCAACGTCGTTGTCTGGCGAAACGTCGCCATCTACCGCATCGACGTCGATATCGAGATCGTCGTCGGCAAGGTCAGCGTCGTCTTTCTTCTTTTCGACTTCTTCAAACGGCATTGGCTGCTTCGACTTCAGAACTGGCTCAGGAGTCCACTGGTTGCCGCATTCGATGCATTCAACTGGTTCATCCTTGGTCAGGTCATAAAAACGAACGCCACATTTCGGGCAAGTGCGCTTGGTTCCCCATTCAGCCTTGATCATGGCGGGCTTAAATCCTTTTTAAACTGGCTTGGAAAGGCGACACACATCTGTGAATCGCCGTCAATTGGCGCGGCCTTTGCCACAGCGATGCGCCGCTGTCAAAAATTACTGTGGTCGTTGACTTGGCCGCGCATCATCCGCAAAGCGCAAAACATCATGCACAGCGCCCTTCCCCGACCCGGCAGTTTCCAATCAAGTGGCGCGTTACGCGGCACGCTTAAGGTTCCGGGCGACAAATCCATCTCGCATCGCGCGCTCATGCTGAGCGCGCTTGCCGTCGGCGAGAGCCGGATTTCCGGCCTGCTGGAGGGCGAAGACGTTCTCGCCACCGCCGCCGCCATGCGGGCGATGGGCGCGCATATAGAACGCACTGGCGAAGGCAGTTGGACCGTGAACGGCGTTGGTGTCGGCGG
>JANPKN010000249.1:0-4109 GCA_031426075.1 Sphingomonadaceae bacterium | reverse complement strand
ATGGACGCCGTGGCGGACGCTGGCAACGAGGATCTCCGTGCCAAAAGCGTAATTGTCGTAGATTAGACGGATGTCGCTGATAAGCTGCATGCCATCAAAGCCATTATCGTCATGACGGCCAACGAATGGCGATACGAATGTCGCACCCGCCTTTGCGGCGAGTAACGCCTGATTGGCCGAGAAGCACAATGTCACGTTGACCAAAGTGCCTTCGGATGTCAGCGCCTTACAAGTCTTTAGACCATCGATGGTCAAGGGCACCTTGATACAGACATTGTCTGCAATCTTGCGCAGGATTTCGGCCTCTTTCATCATCGTCGCATGATCGAGCGCGACGACTTCAGCCGACACTGGACCATCGGTCAGCGCGCAGATTTCACGCGTGACTTCAATGAAATCCCGGCCTGACTTAGCAATCAACGACGGGTTGGTGGTCACGCCGTCGAGCAAACCAGTCGCTGCCAGATCCTTGATGTCGGCAATGTCAGCGGTATCGGCAAAAAATTTCATGGGACGTTTTCCTGACTTGAGATTCGATTTAATGTCTCTTGGCAAAATATGGGCTGAAATGACAGGCCTATTGGAACCGGGTCGGCCATGGCGCGCGTTGTGCATCCAGATGGTGACGTTGGCTATATGATTGCCTATACGCCCGTCATGAACCCGCCCACCAACCGCGTCCGTGTCGTCTTGTTGACGCAAGCGATAGGTCCGCTGGATTACAGGCTACCGGCGGGGATGGACGCAGGGCCTGGATGCGTCGTCATGGTGCCGCTTGGCCCACGCAAATTGCCGGGTGTCATTTGGGATGATGATGTTTTCGGCGACGAGCACATTGATGCCAGCAAGCTGCGCGCAGTGCTTGAGCTTGTGGAATGCCCGCCGGTCGGGCCGGGCCTTCGCCGCCTTGTTAACTGGGTGGCCGATTATTATTTGACGAGCCACGCTGCGGTACTGCGGATGGTACTGGCGTCTTCCGCCGCATTTACCGCCTCGGGGACAATCACAGAATATCGACGCACGGGGTTTGAGCCTGCGCGGCTGACACCGCAACGCGCCGCTGCGCTGGATGCACTGGAGGGCTCTCAAGGTCTGGTGCGCGAACTGGCTGCGGAGGCGGGCGTGAGTGACGCGGTCATTCGCGGGCTTATCAAAGCGGGTGCCTTTGAGCCTGTCACAATCAGCGTCGATTCGCCATTGCCGGAGCCGGACGCTGACTTTGCTACGCCGATATTGAACGAAGCCCAGCTGGTTGCCGCAAACAGCATGGTGGAGGCTGTGCGCACCGGCGGCTTTGATACCTTCGTGCTCGACGGCGTGACTGGCTCGGGCAAGACCGAAACCTATTTTGAAGCGGTTGCCGAGGCGATCCGGCTGGGCAAACAGGTTTTGGTTTTGCTTCCCGAAATCGCACTGACCGCGCCGTTCCTTGCCCGCTTTGAAGCCCGATTTGGGGTCGAGCCAGCGGTATGGCACAGCAACCTGCGTTCGACCCAACGCCGCCGGGTTTGGCGCGCCGTCGCCGATGGCAGTGCAAGGGTGTTGGTGGGCGCGCGCTCAGCCTTGTTCCTGCCCTTCGCCAATTTGCGCCTGATCATCGTTGATGAAGCGCATGAGACAAGCTTCAAACAGGAAGATGGAGTGCGCTATCATGCGCGCGATGTTGCGGTGATGCGCGGTCGTTTTGAAGGCTTTCCGGTTGTGCTGGCTTCAGCCACGCCAGCGCTTGAGTCCCGGCATATGGTGGCGATTGGCCGCTATAAAGGCCTCGAAATACCATCGCGCTTTGGCGCGGCAAAGATGCCGGAAATCAAGGCCATTGATCTGACGCTCGATGCGCCAGAAGCGCAGCATTGGATCGCGCCGACCTTGCTCAAGGCGTTGGAAGAACGCGTCGAGCGAGGCGAACAGAGCCTGTTGTTCCTAAACCGGCGTGGTTATGCGCCTTTGACCTTGTGCCGGACCTGCGGCCATCGGTTCCAATGCCCGAACTGCACAAGCTGGATGGTCGAGCACCGGCTCGTCAGAAGGCTCGCCTGCCATCACTGCGGCCATGTCATGCCACCGCCCGAGGAATGCCCTGAGTGCGGCGAGAGCGACACTTTGGTCGCCTGTGGTCCCGGCGTCGAACGTATAAGCGACGAGGTCAACCGGCTGCTGCCCAATGCGCGGACCATCGTTGCGACGTCCGATACGTTATGGTCGCCGGAAAAGGCGGCCGAGTTCGTATCGCGTGTCGAAAACAAGGCGGTGGACATCATCATCGGAACGCAACTGGTAACAAAGGGCTACCATTTTCCTGAGCTGACATTGGTTGGCGTGATCGATGCCGATCTTGGACTTGAAGGCGGGGATTTGCGCGCCGCCGAACGCACGTTCCAGCAGATTGCGCAGGCAGCTGGTCGGGCAGGGCGCGGGGAAAAGCCGGGCGAGGTCTTCATCCAGACCCGCAACCCGAACCACCCGGTCATCGCGGCGTTGGTCGCTGGCGACCGCGACGCATTTTACGATGCCGAGACCGAACAGCGTAAGTCTGCGGGCGCGCCGCCCTTTGGCCGCTTTGCCGCGATCATCATTTCATCCGAGGACGAACGCGAAGCGATTGAGGCTGCGCGCGCCGTGGGCGGCGCTGCACCGCAGGTTGACGGCATGCATGTCTATGGCCCCGCGCCAGCGCCGCTTGCCATGCTGCGTGGCCGTTACCGCCAACGGCTGTTGGTCCATGCACAACGCTCGGTCGAGGTACAGCATATCATCCGAGAATGGCTCGGCGGTTTGAACTTTCCGCGCGGTGTGCGGGTCGGGGTTGACGTCGATCCCTACAGTTTCCTCTGAGCCGCACTTCGACTCTTAAATAGCGGATTTACCTACAGCTTGTTCTGTTGCATCGTGGCCGTAAAATAATGGGGGGAAGCAGGATGCATAGAATTTTATGGGCGGCGTTATTGAGCACTGCGTCGGCGACGGGCGTATGGGCACAAGACGCAAAACCGGCCTCTGACGCCACTGTAGCGGCGCAACGCAATGTAGCGGCGCAGCTTCCCGCTGAAGATGGCCGCGACCTCGATTTTGCTGACCGTGGCTTTATCGGCACACTGTCCGACCCCGTCATTACAAGCAAAGATGGCAAGCCTGTCTGGAATCTTGATGCTTATGACTGGATGACTGACGGCACGTCGCCTAATACCGTCAACCCAAGCCTCTGGCGGCACATGGGCCTGTTGCGCAAGCACGGCCTTTTCGCCGTGACCGACAATATATGGCAGGTGCGCGGTTTTGATGTGTCGAATATGACGGTCATCAAGGGGCAGACCGGCTGGATCATCATTGACCCGTTGACGAGCCGCGATACCGCTGCTGCGGCGCTTAGGCTGGTCAATCAAAAGCTCGGCACGCGGCCAGTAGCGGCTGTCATCTATAGCCACAGCCATGGGGACCATTTCGGCGGGGTACGCGGGATTATCAATGAAGCCGATGTGAAGGCCGGCAAGGTTGCGATAATTGCACCGGAGCACTTCCTGGCCGAGACGGCGTCTGAAAATGTGATGGCGGGCCCTGCGATGGGCAGGCGCGCGACCTTCCAGTTCGGCAGCAACCTGACGCCCGGCCCGCAAGGGCACATGGGCAGTGGTATTGGCAGAGGCATCGGCGGGGGCGACATTACACTTATTCCGCCAACGATCGACATTCGCAAAACCGGCGAGTTGCGCGAGGTTGATGGTGTCACGCTTGAGTTCCAGATGGTGCCGCAGTCGGAAGCACCTGCCGAAATGAACGTATATGTGCCTGCAGCCCGCACATTTCTGGCCGCAGAAATTGCAACCTGCACGCTGCACAATATCCTGACACCGCGCGGTGCAAAGGTGCGGGATACGCTTGGCTGGGCCGGGTTCCTCAACGAAGCCGTCAACCTATATGGCGACCGAAGCGATATTATTGTTTCAAGCCATTGCTGGCCGCGCTTTGGCCAGTCTGAGGTCAAAGGCTGGCTATCGGGACAGCGCGATAACTACCGCTATCTGCATGATCAAACTGTCCGCATGATGAACAAGGGCATGACTCAGGCCGAGATTGCCGAGGTTTTGAAGGCGCCGCCTGCCATTGGCGAT
>JANPKN010000248.1:0-2426 GCA_031426075.1 Sphingomonadaceae bacterium | reverse complement strand
GTGGCGAGCAAGACCGAAGGACTTTCCATCTTCCTGGTGGATATGCGCAAAGTGGTTGGAAACGGCATGACGATCAAGCCGATCCGCACGATGATGAACCACTCAACGACTGAAGTATTCTTTGCCGATATGCGGATACCTGCATCGGCCTTGGTGGGCGAAGAAGGCAAAGGCTTCCGCTACATCCTTTCGGGAATGAATGCCGAGCGTATTCTGATCGCGGCAGAATGCATTGGTGACGCCAAATGGTTCATCAAAAAGGCCAGCGACTATGCCAAGGAGCGCAACGTCTTTGGTCGCGCCATTGGCCAGAACCAAGGCGTGCAGTTCCCGATCGCGCGTTGCTATGCGCAGATGTGTGCCGCCGAACTAATGGTTCACCATGCGGCGCAGGTCTATGACGCTGGCGGCAACCCGGGAGCAGAGGCCAATATGGCAAAAATGCTGGCTTCTGAAGCAAGCTGGGCAGCCGCCGATATGTGCGTTCAGACCCATGGTGGTTTCGGATTTGCCGAAGAATATGATGTCGAGCGCAAGTTCCGTGAGGCACGTCTTTATACCGTTGCCCCGATCAGCACCAACCTGATCCTAAGCTATCTTGCCGAGCATGTTCTTGGCCTTCCGCGCAGCTATTGAGAGGATATCGCCCATGAATTTCGAACTCGCAGAAGAACACCGGATGCTGAAAGACCTCGTCCGCAAATTTGTGGACTCGCAACTCATGCCGCTGGAAAGTGACGTGCTTGCGCGGGAGACAATGGGCAAGGGGAGCTACCTCAATAAGGAAGAGCAAGCTCGGGTCGATGTCGTGTCCAAGGAATTGGGTCTTTGGGGGCTTGATGCACCCGAAGAAGTTGGCGGGATGAACCTGCCTATGGTCGCGATGGTAGGCGTTGGCGAAGAACTTGGGCGGACGGTTACGCCATACACAATTCCGCCAGATTCGCCCAATCTACGAATGATGATGGCTGCCGCCGATGAAAAGCAGCGCGAACATTATCTCGCTCCTTATGTGCGCGGCGAGACGATCTCTGCCATTGGCATTTCGGAACCGGGCGCTGGGGCTGACCCGCAATTGATGAAAACCACTGCCGTTCAAGATGGAGATGACTGGATTATCAACGGGCGCAAAATCTGGATCACTAAGGCTGATGAGGCCGATTTCACAATATTAATGGCGGTAACAGACAAGAACGCCGAAGGCCGCAACGGCATGTCTGCATTTCTGGTCGACCGCGATACGCCAGGTTTCAATGTCCTGCGCAAAATTCCCATGATTGACGGCACAGCGACCTATGAAATTGCGCTCGATGATTGCCGGGTTCCGGGTTGGAAGCTGCTGGGGAAACGGGGGCAAGGGTTTCTGCCGATGCAGGTCAGGTTGGGCACACGGCGGATTGAGATGGCGTCTTGGTCAATTGGCATGGCGCAGCGCGCGCTCGATATGATGATCGAATATGCCCCGCAACGTGTGACATTCGGCAAGCCGCTTTCGTCGCGCCAGACCGTTCAAAACTGGGTATCCGACGCTGCCACGCGGATCCACGCAATGCGGTTGATGACCTATGATTGTGCCTGGAAAATTGACGAGGGGCGTGACACGCGGCAGGAAATCTCAATGATCAAATCCTATTGCACCGAAACCGCCTATGACATTGTCGATCATGCGATGCAGATGTTTGGAGGCATGGGGATGACACGCGAAATGCCTCTGTACTTGCTATCAAACAAACTGCGCACCATGCGAATTTACGATGGACCAAGCGAGATCCACAATTGGGTAGTCGCGCGCGATTTGCTTGGGACACGTGAATGACATTGGCGCATGAAAATTTACGGTCCAGACTAATTTCAAGGATTACATTGGCACGATCAGTTTTGCGTGTCCGCTCTGTAACCAGGTCTCAAAAGAACTGCTTAAAAATATGGCCGACCAACTGCTGGCCTTGGATAATTCGGCTGTGCTCGGCCTCTATGCCCAGGCAACAAGACGCAAGTCGATCCAATATTGCTGGCGGATTTGGTCGGCGACAGTTTTATCTTGGCACCTAACGGATTTAGTCCCGCGCTCGTTGTCGATGGGAAGTCAATTTCCTGTTCCTTCTCATCAATATGAGTAGAGACATGCCAGGATTATGGATTTGCCAAAGGAGGACGAATATTTATGACCTACGAAACAATATCCGTTGATGTATCTGACAAGATCGCAACCATCACGCTAAACCGTCCGGAACGAATGAATGCGTGCTCATTAGATATGGCGGGTGAAATAAATGACGTCCTTGCAAGTGGTCTTGGCGATGCGCGATGCCTTGTCATTACAGGTGCGGGACGCGGCTTTTGTTCAGGCGCGGATTTGTCCGCTCGCGGCGAGCGTTCAATTTCGGGCGGCGAGGGAAGCTATATCGCGCTAACCCGTCATTATA
>JANPKN010000247.1:0-19592 GCA_031426075.1 Sphingomonadaceae bacterium | reverse complement strand
AGGCGGCACGCCAACATTTTCGGCCAGCGCGCGGCGTTTGGCACGCAATGCCTCAAACAACGGGTTGCCGATTGGATTGTCCGGACGCCCTGCGCGGCGTTTGTTGCCGGGCTTGACCAAAGCGATTTCAATCTTCTGATCGCCGCGCATGATCGCGCGGGCATCGCCGGCCAGTTTCAGGCCGCCATGTTCATTTGCGACCAACGCACCGCGCGCCTGCAAGGCACGGGACAAGGGCTTAAGCATCGCCGCCTCGCCCCGGTCGACAATGCCAAATACGGAAAGCTGATTATGCCCGAATTGCGTGATCCGGTCGTCTCCATTGCCCAGCAGGACCTTTTCCAAATGCCCCATGCCGAACCTCTGACCTGTGCGAAAGGCGGCGGACAACAGCTTGCGCGAGAGCTCGGTTGCGTCGTGGACGTCCGGCGCTTGCAAGCAATTGTCGCAATTGCCACATGATTCTGGCGGGCTTTCGCCAAAGTGCCGAAGCAGCACCGCGCGGCGGCACCCAGGTGTTTCCACCAGATGCGACAATGCTGCAACCCGCGCTAATTCTGCCTCGCGCCGTTCTGGTGGAAGCTCGCTCAATCGCCCTCGGGCACGGGTGAAGTCACCTGCCGACCACAGCATATGCGCGACCGCCGGGTCGCCATCGCGTCCGGCGCGGCCACTTTCCTGATAATAGGATTCGATGGATTTTGGCAGGCCAGCATGCACGACAAAGCGCACGTCGGGCTTGTCGATACCCATGCCGAATGCAACTGTCGCAACCATGACCATATCTTCGGATGACACAAACTCGGCCTGCGCCCGCGCGCGTGTTTGCGGTTCCATTCCGGCATGATAAAAAAGTGCCTTGCGTCCGGTCTCGGCGATCTGTGCCGCGATTTTCTCCGTGCGGTCACGTGTTTGCGCGTAGACGATGCCTGCGCCCTGCAATCCCTTTACCAGTGAAGCGATGCCGCTGTTTGGTGCGGCTTCGGCGATATAACGGATGTTGGGCCGGTCAAACCCTGCCACCATGACGCCATCACTTGGAATCCCCAATTGCTCAGCAATATCGTCGCGTGTGTGTGTATCGGCGGTGGCGGTCAGCGCCAGCCTAGGCACTTGCGCGAAATCATCGAGCAACGGGCGCAGCAAGCGATAATCGGGCCGGAAATCATGGCCCCACTCGGACACGCAGTGCGCCTCATCAATTGCAAAGAGTGAAATCTTCGTTTCGCGCAACAAGCTGCGAAACTCTTGCCCCGACGCACGCTCCGGTGCGACATATAATAAGTCGAGATCGCCTGCGCGGAACCGGGCGATGGTTTCAGCGCGATTGTCGTCGGCTGACGTCAGGGTCGCGGCGCGAATACCCACGGCATCGGCTGCGCGCATCTGGTCATGCATCAATGCGATCAACGGCGATATCACGATGCAGGTGCCATCCATGATCACGGCGGGCAATTGATAGCACAGCGACTTGCCCGCGCCCGTTGGCATGATCGCCAGCGTGCGCTGTCCCGCAAGAACGCGTGTTACGACCTGTTCCTGCTGCCCGCGAAAGCCGGGGAAGCCGAACAGACGGTGCAAAACATCGGCTGGCGTAGGGGAGGGAGCGACGGAGGCCATGGCCAAGCCCTAGCGTGACCGAAGTGCCAATGACAGAGTCCACATGCATTTGATTGAACAGGCTTGTGGATAGCGCGTGATTTTACGCGGCGGGAATAGCTTCTTCTTCAGCTTCGCTTTGCTGGCGTGCCCACATGTCGGCGTAGAGGCCATTTTTGCGCAACAATTGCAGGTGCGTGCCCTTCTCTGCCACGCGGCCCGCCTCAAGCACGATGATCTGGTCGGCGTTCACAACCGTCGACAGCCGGTGTGCAATGATGATCGTGGTGCGGCGTTCGGAAATGCGCTCAAGCGTTGCTTGAATTTCTGATTCCGTCCGGCTGTCCAATGCGCTGGTCGCTTCATCCAAAATCAACAGCGGCGGATTTTTCAGCAATGTGCGGGCAATCGCCACGCGCTGCTTTTCGCCACCCGACAGTTTCAATCCACGCTCGCCGACCTTGGCGGCATATTGGTCCGGAAGCGATTCGATAAAGCCGTGGATGGATGCGCCGCGCGCTGCCTCTTCGATTTCAGCTTGATTGGCGCCTTCGCGGCCATAGCCAATGTTGTAGCCAATTGTGTCGTTGAACAGCACGGTGTCCTGCGGCACGATACCGATTGCACTGCGCAGGCTGGATTGCGTCACATCCCGTAGATCTTGCCCATCGATGGTTATTTGCCCGCCCGTGACGTCATAAAAGCGGTATAACAGCCGCGCAATTGTCGACTTGCCAGCCCCCGATGGACCAACCACCGCGAGAGTATGGCCTGGCTTGATTTCAAAGCTGACGCCGTTGAGGATCTGTCGTTCGGCGTCGTAGGCGAAATACACATCGTCAAACACTACCGCGCCGCCATTGACCGCCAGCGCAGGCGCATTTGGCTTATCGGTTATTTCGGCTGGGGTATCGATAAGGTCAAACATCGCGGCCATATCGGTCAGGCCTTGGCGAACAGTGCGATACACCATGCCCAACATGTCCAAGGGCCGGAAAAGCTGTGCGAGCAATGTGTTGACCGTGACCACGTCGCCGGTCGTGAACTGCCCACGTGACCAGCCCCAAACGACATAGCCCATTGCGCCAGCCATCATCAGATTGGTAATCAGCGACTGACCGATATTCAACGCGGCGAGCGAATTTTCCGATTTGACGGCTGCATTGGCGTAATGATGCACCACTTCGGCATAACGGCGGGTTTCGCGCTTTTCCGCGTTGAAATATTTGACTGTCTCGTAGTTTAGAAGGCTGTCGACCGACTTGGCGACGGTTTGGGTGTCGAGCTCGTTCATTTCCTCGCGCAATTTGTTGCGCCAGTTGGTGATGACCGCCGTGTAGACGATATAGCTGACCACCATGATTAGCGTGGCAATGACCATGCCCCAGCCAAATGAAATCTTGAAATAAACGGAGACCAAAACCAGCTCAAGCAAGGTCGGCGCAATGTTGAACAGCAAGAAATAGAGCATGATGTCGATGCTCTTCGTCCC
The DNA here is from genome assembly GCA_031426075.1 of Sphingomonadaceae bacterium. Taxonomy (GTDB): domain Bacteria; phylum Pseudomonadota; class Alphaproteobacteria; order Sphingomonadales; family Sphingomonadaceae; genus Sphingorhabdus_B. Next base: position 16,501 of record JANPKN010000247.1, on the reverse strand, counting down.
GCGCTCAATCACCTTTGTAACCGCGCCGGTACGCCGGTTCATGTGGAACCGCATCGACAGATTGTGCAGATGGCTGAAGACATTTTCAGCTAAGCGGCGTGTCGCTTCTTGACCCACGCGTTCAAATACGACGTTGCGGAGATTGTCGAACAATACCCCGCCGAAACGCGCGCCCGCATAGGCTGCGACCAATGCGATTGCGATGGCAACGCTGTCCTCCAGCCCCGGCACCATCCGGTCGATGGCCTGACCATAGAGCCACGCCATACTCAGCTGGATAAGCTTGGAGATGACCACGAGCAGCAAGGCAAAGACAATGCGAACACGCAAGCCAGCTTCGTTCTTCGGCCATAAATATGGCAGAAAACGCCGCATAACGGCGAAATCGGGCTTGGTATCGGAAGAGGGAGCTAGCGGCGGCACAGGCGCCATATAGTTATATTAACGCAAAGCACAAAGGCCCATCACGCCTTGTTCGACAGCAACAGCCATGTCGCGATGCCGTTTATGGCCGTGTACGCTGCGTACATCAGCGAAACCGCCAATGATCCTCCGTTGGCCAACCACATCGCGCCGATCAGGAGCGCCAGCTCAATCGCATAACTGCCATAAGGGCCAAAATACGTACTAAAATAGCGTTTAGTGTCTTCTACAAAAGGATGGCCGGATTCCGCCACGGCCTTGTGCATCGCAAAATTGGCGATACCCAACAAAAAGCAGACAATTAGGAGCATATTGTCCGGTTCACGGCCCTTCGCGGATACCGCGGGCTTCATTGCGGGCTGATTGCCGCTCAAGCGCAACCTTGATCATGGCGATAATTGGGTCGGCCAGCGCAAGTCCCAACAGGCCGAACAATGCGCCAAAGAGGATTTGCGCGCCGAGCACCAATGCCGGTGCCAAATCAACTGCGCGTTTTGCGACCATGGGCACGATCAGATAGCCATCGACCATCTGGACAACGAAATAGACGAAAATGGCATAGAAGCCGACATCCACCCCAGCAGAGAAACCGACGAGAATGATCAGCGCACCCGACACGATCGCGCCGATATTTGGCAAGAATGCGAGCAGGCCAGTCAGTATGCCGAGCAAAGCTGCCATCGGTACGCCGCCAAGGCTCAGCAATACCCATGTGCCAACGCCTTCAACTGCCATGCCAAGCAAGCGGCCCGCCATCAGGCGGCGCAATACGCTGCCCATTTTTGCGGCGGTCACATAAAAATGCTCGCGTTCGGCCAATGGCAGCATCCACGCAACACCGCGTTCGTACAAACGGGGTTCAGCCGCGATAAAAATGCCGAGAACAAGCATCATCGCGAGGTTCGTAACGGTACCCAAGACCGACGATACCGCTGCTGTTACGCGACCTACTGAATTCAGAATTTGTGACCCAATCCCCTTCACATCCTCAGCGGAGATGTTGAAACCTGCTGCCTCAATACGGTTGCCAATGGTTTCGATTTGCGCCTCGACAATCGCTTGAAGGCTGGCGGCCTGTGCGGCAAGTTCGGAGCCTGTGAAGACAAAGGTCCAATACATAAAACCAAACACGGCCAGCACGACAATTGTCAGGCGGAAGCCGCGCGGAATGGGCAACACTCGGCCCAAAAGGCGGGCGCCGCCGTCGAACATGGCGGCAAGAACGATCCCGCCAATGATCAGAAGAATGGGTTGCGCAAGCCAGATGAACGCAACAACCAACGTAGCCATGCCAATCCAAACGGCGGCACGCTTAATCTCTGATCGAACGAGCGGGTCGTAAAGCTCGGTCGGACCTACTTCTTCGCGAAAGCTATCGTCCACCTGCGTCTCAGGTTTTCTTCGCGGACGGCGTGGCTTGCGTTGCGTAGGAGTGGCAACATCATTCACTTTGGCGGACCTGCTTAGGTCGCAAGCTCGTGCCCGCGCGGTCACCCCGAAGCGAGCTGACCCACGTTGCAGGATTAAGGCCAGTGCTGCCATCTACAGAAAATGTAATGATTTCGGCGCGGCCACCGATACGATCCCACGACACCGGACCGCCAAGGCCGCCAAGTTCGGCCGCGACGCGGCTGTCGGAGCTGTTATCGCGATTATCCCCCATCAGGAAAACATGCCCTGCAGGGATCTTTACCGGTGCCATATCATCGGTATCGCGTCGCCGCGCGTCAATCGTGTCATATTGCGCACCATTGGGCAGCGTTTCGCGAATGATAGGCAAATGGCATGTCAGGACGCCATCATCGCTGCGTGTGAGTGCGCCTGGAAAGTCGTAATCATTGCACGGGTTATTGGCGTCGACTGGCAAGATGAGATTTGGCTGCGTATCCTGTTTGACGGGCCTGCCGTTGAGGAAGATTTGACCCTCCCGCAATTCAATAGTGTCGCCGGGCAATCCGATGACTCGCTTGATCCAATCCTGATATTTTCCCTTCGGTGTCAAGATAACAATGTCGCCGCGTTCGGGCATTTTTCCCCAAACGCGGGTGTTGCTTTCAGGCAGCGGGACGGCCAGCGCCTCCACTTCTTCGCGCAGGACCAGCCAGCGGAAGATTGCCGCCGGATTGGGGATGGTGGGTGACACATGGCTCCACCCATAAGGATATTTGCTGACGAACAGACGGTCGCCCACGAGCAATGTCGGCATCATCGAAATCGACGGAATGTAGAATGGCTTTGCAATGAAGCTGTGGAATGCAAGCACAGCGAGCAACAGCCAGAACATGCCCTTTATTTCCGCCCATGCGGCTGAAGCCCATCCACGTTTTTCGGGCGTAGGAGCAGGCGGCGTTGCGGGATTGCTATTGTCGGTAGTCAAAATGGTCATGCCTCTTACGATCTCAACGCCTCGATAATGACAAATGCCTGAGCCCAAGGATGGTCATCAGTCAGCGTCAGATGAATATGGGCTTCATAGCCGGAAGGAATCATTGCGTCGAGCCGCGCTTTTGCGCCACCCGTGAGTGACAGCGTCGGCGCACCTGAGGGTGCGTTGACGACGCCGATATCCTTCATAAACACGCCATGTTTGAAACCGGTTCCAACAGCCTTAGAAAAGGCCTCTTTGGCGGCAAAACGTTTCGCATACGTGCCCGCCTTTGTGAATGGACGGCGGGCGGCCTTGGCGCGTTCTATATCGGTGAAAACACGATTTTCAAATCGCTCGCCAAAGCGTTCAATCGATTTGGCGATACGTTCAATATTACAAAGGTCGGAACCAAGCCCGATGATCACCGGGCGAGATCCATCAACGTCCGCATTTTGCGCACGCTTTCTTCCAAGCCAATGAAGATCGCCTCACCGATCAGATAGTGCCCGATGTTCAGTTCTGCGAACTGCGGAATGGCAGCGATTGGCTGCACATTTTCAAAAGTCAGCCCATGACCCGCGTGCGGCTCAATTCCATTCTTCGCTGCAAGAGCCGCTGCTTCCGCAATCCGGCGTAGCTCGATTTCGCGCTCCTCGCCTTGGGAGTGCGCATATTTGCCGGTGTGGAACTCCACAATCGGCGCGCGCAAGCGGATCGCGGCTTCGATCTGGCGGGCATCGGGTTCAATGAACAGGCTGACCCTTATTCCGGCATCTGTAAGCCGCGTGACCATGGGTGCGAGATGATTGTGCTGCCCTGCAGCGTCCAGGCCCCCCTCGGTCGTGCGCTCCTCCCGGCGTTCAGGGACAATGCACGCGGCATGCGGTTTATGCCGCAATGCAATCTCAAGCATCTCCTCAGTTGCTGCCATTTCAAGGTTAAGTGGCAAGGTTGTCGCCGCCATTATACGTTCGATGTCGGCATCGCGAATGTGGCGCCGATCCTCACGTAAATGCGCCGTGATGCCATCGCCGCCGACCGCCGCAACAATTTGCGCTGCGCGAACGGGATCCGGGTGGTCCCCGCCGCGCGCATTACGGATGGTTGCCACATGGTCAATATTAACGCCCAAGCGCAGGCGGGGCGGCTTCGGCAATTCTGTCGTCACTTCCGGCTTCCCGGCTTCACGGCTTCGGTCGCCGCAAGTTCTGGCGGCAGCTCGTCCGGCGCATAGGTCGGGAAATTCAACTGGATTAGCGGGTAAAATGGCACGCCAAGTTCGACAGTGCCTGCCGAACGGTCAACCACGGCGGCGGCGGCAATGACACTGCCGCCCGCAGCTTCAATCGCAGCAATGGCTTCGCGGGACGATAGGCCAGTCGTAACCACATCCTCGACCATGAGAACTTTGGTACCCGGCGCGAGCGTAAAACCACGGCGCAATCCGAATACGCCATCGGGCCGTTCGACAAACATCGCATCAACGCCAAGCGCCCGGCCCATTTCGTGGCCGATAATGATGCCACCCATCGCAGGCGAAATGACTGCCTGAACCTCGCTTCGCAGTTCGCGCGGCATTTTTTGCGTGATCGCAAGCGCGATCCGCCCGGCTCGCTCTGGGTTCATCAACAGCCGCGCACATTGCAGATAATGCGCACTGTGCCGTCCCGACGACAGCAGGAAATGTCCTTCAAGCAACGCATCGACGCTACGGAATTCAGACAGTATTTCATCTTCGGTCATGATGGGGAGAATTTTCCTTGTTTACCAATGTCGTCTTTTGCATGTCCGGTTTAGCGGATTGCAACGCAAATAGGTAGAAAAGTGGAGCATTTAAATGCTAAAAATAATGAATCGACTGCTTGAGGGTTCGGATTAGCACGACTATAGGTCGCGCCAGTCTGGCAGCCTCCGGGCCGGTCAGACAAGCGCAAAGTTCCTGCGCCGCACCAAGAATACGGGGCCAAGTAGATGAATATGTTGAAGAAATTACTGGTTGTCTTCGCCGCAATGACTTTGCCGTCGTTGGCAATGGCGCAGCCAGCGAATCCTGCACCTGCACCATTGGCGAAGGAAGTTGCTGCACCTGTTGTGGCAACGCCTGCCGCCGCAACGACTGCTGCACCCGCCGCGGACGCGGCTGCACCAACCGAAGCAGCGCCGAAATCAATGGATGGTTCATTGCCAGGCTACACGCCTATGCGTCCTAATTACGAGGACAGCGTCGGCATGCCAAAGGCGAAGGAAGTCGATTTTCAGGAACAATTCACCGAAAACGGCCAATATGCAAAATGGATCAACAACGCGATCCTGTTGCCAATCATCACCATCATTTCGCTGTTCGTCCTTGGGCTTCTGCTTTGGGTGATCGTGCGCTTCAATCGTCGCGCCAACCCAGTGCCATCCAAGACCACGCACAACACCTTCATCGAAGTCGTGTGGACCTTGGTCCCCGTCCTCATCCTATTGGGCATCGCTTATCCTTCGCTCGATTTGTTGGCTAAGCAATTTAAGCCAGCGCCAGCCGAAGCCGTAACCATCAAGGCAACCGGTTATCAGTGGTATTGGGGTTACACATATCCCGACCATGGCGGGTTCGAAGTTGTATCGAACATGCTGAAAGAAGAAGGCGACGTTGGTAAGGGTGAACGTTTCCGCACTGATAATGATGGGCCGAAGCTTTTGGCCGTCGACAACCGCATGGTTGTGCCGGCGGGAGTGCCTCTGCGTATTCAAACGACTGCCGCCGATGTTATTCACGCATTTGCCATTCCATCACTTTGGTTCAAGCTTGATGCCGTGCCAGGTCGTTTGAATGAAAAGTCGGTGACGATAACAAAGCCGGGCGTCTATTTCGGACAGTGCTCCGAACTATGCGGTGCGCGCCATGCGTTTATGCCGCTGGTTGTAGAAGCACTTCCGCCTGCGCAATTTGCGGCTTGGGTCAAGGCCCAAGGCGGGACAATGCCTGGCGCTGACAAGCCTGCACCTGCCGCTGTTGCCCCAGCTGGCGAAACCGTAGCCGTTCCTGTGGCTCCTGCCGGAACCGCGAATTCCACTGAAACAGTTGCTGCACCCGCAGCAGCTCCGACCAATTAAGAAGGCCAGACGGATGACAACCATTGCTGCCACAGGTACCGACCTCCACGCGCATGACCATCACGACGCGGACCACAAGCCGAGCTTTTTCGCGCGCTGGTTCATGTCAACCAACCATAAGGACATCGGAACGCTCTATCTGATCTTTGCAATTTTTGCAGGGATCGTCGGTGGCGCGATTTCGGGATTGATGCGTCTGGAGCTTGCCGCTCCTGGTATTCAATATCTTCAAGGCTGGGCATCGATGATGGCCGGTAAGGAAGCGTCACTCGACGAAGCTTACCACATGTGGAACGTGCTTATCACGGCCCACGGATTGATCATGGTGTTCTTCATGGTCATGCCTGCAATCATTGGTGGCTTTGGTAACTGGTTTGTCCCGTTGATGATCGGCGCGCCTGACATGGCGTTCCCACGCATGAACAACATCAGCTTCTGGTTGACCTTCGTCGCCTTTATTATGTTGCTCGGCTCAAGCTTTGTGCCGGGTGGTACAGGGCTGGGGGCAGGAACAGGCTGGACGGTCTATGCGCCGCTTTCGACTTCGGGCTCGGTTGGACCAGCCGTCGACATGGCCATTTTCTCGCTTCACCTTGCAGGTGCGGCATCAATCTTGGGTGCCATCAACTTCATCACCACCATCTTCAACATGCGTGCGCCGGGCATGACCCTGCACAAAATGCCGTTGTTCGTATGGTCAGTGCTGGTAACCGCATTCCTGCTGTTGCTCGCTTTGCCGGTTTTGGCCGCAGCGATCACCATGCTTCTGGTTGACCGAAACTTTGGCGGCGCGTTCTTCGATGCGTCGGCCGGCGGTGACCCAGTGCTGTATCAGCATCTGTTCTGGTTCTTCGGCCATCCCGAAGTCTACATCATGATTTTGCCAGGTTTCGGCATCATCAGCCAGATCGTCGCTACCTTCAGCCGCAAGCCAGTCTTTGGCTATCTCGGCATGGCTTATGCCATGGTTGCGATTGGTGTCGTTGGCTTCGTCGTTTGGGCGCACCACATGTTCACGACGGGCATGAGCGTTGACATGAAAATGTACTTCACGGCTGCAACTATGGTGATCGCGGTGCCAACCGGCATTAAGATCTTCAGCTGGATTGCAACGATGTGGGGCGGTTCGGTTAGCTTCAAGACTCCCATGGTTTGGGCAATGGGCTTCATCTTCATGTTCACCGTTGGTGGCGTGACCGGTGTTGTGCTTGCCAATGGCGGTCTCGACGATAACTTGCATGACACATATTATGTCGTTGCCCACTTCCATTATGTGTTGTCGCTGGGCGCGGTATTCTCGCTCTTTGCCGGCTTCTATTACTGGTTCGGCAAGATGTCGGGTCGTCACTTGAACGAATTCCTTGGTCACTTGCACTTCTGGGTGTTCTTCGTTGGCGTGAACGTATTGTTCTTCCCGATGCACTTCCTCGGAAACTCTGGCATGCCGCGTCGCTACCCTGATTATCCAGAGGCCTTTGCATACTGGAACGGCGTCGCGTCCTTCGGTTATGCGATCATGGCAGTTGGCGTGTTGATTTTCTTCGTCAACGTCATCTGGTCGTTGGTCGCTGGCCGCCGCGCAGAAGACAATTATTGGGGTGAGGGTGCGACCACGCTTGAGTGGACGCTGACGAGCCCTCCTCCATATCACCAGTTCGAAACGCTGCCGGTTATCAAGTAACCGGCGGCGGTTCGCCGCTTTGAACGTCTTGAACGTTTAGGAACAGGCATGACAACCGCAACGCGTGACATCATTTTGCCAGCTGAGTGGCGCGATTTCTGGGCTTTGTGTAAGCCTCGGGTGATGTCGCTCGTCGTGTTCACGGCGCTTTGCGGATTGTTGGCTGCTCCTGGAAACATTCATCCGGTGATCGGTTTTACCGCGATCCTGTGCCTCGCTTTGGGTGCGGGCGCTTGCGGTGCTCTAAACCAGTATTTCGAAGCCGACATTGACGCCAAAATGGCGCGCACCGCACGTCGTCCCCTCCCAGCAGGCCGCATGGACCGGGCGGCTGCGCTGAATTTCGGCGTTGGCCTAGCGGCTTTTTCGGTTGGCATCATGGGGGTCGCGGTCAATTGGTTGTCCGCTGGATTGCTTGCTTTTTCGATATTCTTCTATGCGATTGTCTACACCATCTGGTTGAAGCCAAACACGCCCCAGAACATCGTCATTGGCGGAGCTGCCGGTGCTTTTCCGCCGGTCATTGGTTGGGCCGCTGTAACTGGTGACGTGACGCTTTTGCCAATACTGCTTTTCGCAATCATCTTCCTGTGGACGCCGCCGCATTTCTGGGCGCTCGCTTTGTTCATGAAGACCGATTACGGCGCTGCCGGTATTCCCATGCTGCCTAATGTGAAGGGCCAGCGGGTTACACGTAACCAGATATTTGGTTACACCTTCCCCATGGCAGCGACAGCCATCCTGCCTTTTGCATTGGCAGAGACCGGTTGGGTTTATGGCGTCGCAGCTATCGTACTGAACATTGTATTTTTGGCGTTGGCCTATCGGGTCTGGAGAAACGAGGCCACCGACGCGGCCGCGATGAAGCCTGAAAAACAACTTTTCGCTTTCTCTATCCTTTATCTGTTTCTCCTATTCGCAATTTTCGCCTTTGATCGGATGGTAATCTTATGACCCCGAATGAGCCGTCAGCCTACACCGTCGAAGAAACCGCTATCATCCGCAAACGTCAGGCTGCGCGCTCGCGCGTGATGGGCGTTGCATTGGTCGGATTGTGCATCCTGTTCTTTTTGATCACTGTTGTGAAAGTCGGGGTCTGGGGCTGATGGCTGTATCGAACGCAAAAACCGGATTTTTGGCTGCGGCACTCGCCGTGTCGATGGTTGGTGTGGGCTTCGCCGCGGTACCCTTGTATCGTTTATTCTGTCAGGTGACCGGCTTTGGCGGTACGACAATGCGCGTTGATGCCGCGCAGGCCGCAACAGTTGCTGTCTCAAGCAAAACCATCGTCGTGCGTTTTGACGCCAATCAACGCGGCGGCCTACCGTGGGAATTCAAGCCCGAGCGCCCGACTGAAACCGTCAGCATTGGCGCAAAGGACATGTCAATCTTCCTTGCGAAGAACCTGTCGAACGAAGCCGTAACTGGTACCGCGACGTTCAACGTGACGCCAGCGCTGGCCGGTCAATATTTCAACAAGATCCAATGCTTCTGCTTTACCGAGCAGACACTCAAGCCTGGTGAACAGGTCCGGATGCCAGTCCTGTTCTACGTCGATCCTAAGATTATGACCGACCCGGAAACCAAGGATATTGAAGAAATCACACTTAGCTACACCTTCTACCCCGTTGAGAAGCCAAACACGGTGGACCAGGCGGCGAACGGTGGCTAAGGCAGTTTTTAATCGGTAAGACTACAGGGAATTGACCATGGCGGGTGCCAAGAATCACGATTATCATATTTTGCCACCAAGCATTACGCCGTTGCTGGGGTCGTTTTCGGCCCTGACGATGTTCTTCGGCTTGGTGATGTGGATGCATCCCGAGCAGTTCAGCTATGGCAGCCTGATCTTCGGCCTCGGCTTGATTGGTGTAGTGTACACTTTCTACGCTTGGTGGTCCGACGTTGTCCATGAAGCGCAGTCAGGCGACCACACGCCGGTGGTTCAGCTTCACCTTCGTTATGGCATGATCATGTTCATTGCTTCCGAAGTCATGTTCTTCGTTGGCTGGTTCTGGGCATGGTTCGACTTTTCCTTGTTCCCTGTGCCGTTGGAAATTGTGAAAGATGCGGAAACGCATGCGTTCACCGTCACCAACCTCATTGGCCAGGAAGGCGCCGCAGCGTTGATGCAGTGGCCGCCAAAGGGTTTGGAAGTTCTCGACTCGATGAAGCTTCCTTTGCTCAACACTCTGATTCTGTTGTGCTCAGGCACCACGGTAACCTGGGCGCACCATTCGCTGATCCACGGCGACCGTGAAGGTCTGAAAAAGGGTCTTTGGCTGACCATATTACTTGGCCTGCTGTTCAGCGCGATCCAGGCATATGAATATGCTGTCGCGCCCTTCCCATTTGGCGGATTGAACTATGGCACGGCGTTTTACATGGCGACTGGCTTCCACGGCTTTCACGTGATCGTTGGTACGATCTTCTTGGCGGTCTGCCTCGCGCGCACTTACAAGGGGCATTTCACGCCAAAGCAGCATTTTGGGTTCGAAGCCGCCGCTTGGTATTGGCACTTCGTCGATGTCGTATGGCTCTTCCTCTTCATTACCATTTACATTTGGGGTGGCTGGGGCGCACCAGTTCACGCGTAAATGACACCAGAACAATCCACAGAAGGGCAGCCTAGCATCGCTAGGGCTGCCCTTTTTGGTCTCTGCCCGCAATGTGGTAACAAAACTTTATTCGCAGGGCTCGGCCAATTTGCCAATAAATGTTCTGGGTGTGGGCTGGATTTCAGCAGCTTTAATGTCGGCGACGGTCCCGCAGCTTTGCTGACGATGGTGATTGGCGCGCTGATTATAATTCTCGCGCTGATTGTTGACTCCGCGTTTCGTTCGCCCTTTTGGGTGCATGTCGTCATCTGGGTGCCGTTTACTGCCGCGCTAACCGTTATTACTTTGCGCATGGCCAAAGCCGCGCTTTTGGCGGCTGAGCATCGCAACCGCGCGCGAGAAGCTGGAAAGAGTGATCTGCTGTGAACCGCCTTCCCATCATTCCTACTATATTGGTCACGCTTGCCGTAGCAACGATGATTGGTCTGGGCGTTTGGCAATTGCAGCGTAAGGCGCAGAAAGACGCTCTGCTTTCGCGTTACGAGGCCGCCGTGGGACTGCCTGCGGTGGCCTGGCCATTGGTTCCGGACCCGGCAAATTTGCCACTATTCCGCCGCTCCAGTTTGATGTGCGTGCGGGTGGTTAAGATTGAAACGGTGTCGGGTTCAAATGCGTCCGGCAAGGCTGGTTTTGCTCATGTGGCTTCATGCCAAACCGGCGGCGCAGAAGGCCCTGGCGCGAAAGTGGCCTTTGGCTGGTCCGAAAGGCCACAGTCTCCCAGATGGGGCGGCGGCCCGGTAAGCGGGATTATCGCCCCTGACGGGGTTCAACTTATCAAGCTGGTTTCGACCGATCCAGTAGATGGCTTGGAGATACTGGCAGAGCCATCACCAGCTCAGATCCCGAACAACCATCTTCTGTACGCAATCCAGTGGTTCATCTTCGCCGCCGCTGCGACTATCATTTACATACTTGCCGTTCGGAAGCGTACCAAAACGTCTTGAGCGTGCCGACGGATATCCTGTTTTACCTTGTCGCTGGAGCCGCAGTCATATTGGTGGGGCTGGCCAAGGGCGGCTTTGCTGGGCTTGGCGCTGCCGCCATCCCCATGTTGGCGCTGGTCATGGATCCAGTGGCAGCGGCAGGGATGTTGCTCCCCATCCTTATGGTGCAAGATATCGTCAGCGTATGGGCGTTCCGGCGAAGCTATGACGCGCGCACCTTAATGCTGACTGTGCCGGGCGCTGTCGTCGGCATTTTCTTGGGCTGGTATCTCGCGTCAGTCATCCCCGCAGACGCCGTGCGCGGCTTTGTGGGCATCATTGCGCTGGCGTTTGGCACCTATCGCCTGCTGCCGTTGTTAGGCCGTCCAGTGAAGCTTTCTGGCCCTGCACCGGAGTGGCTGGGAACAGTCATGGGCGGCGTCGCGGGTTTCACCAGTCAAATCGCCCATGCGGGCGGGCCACCGTTTCAGATTTGGGCTCTGTCGCGCAATTTTCCGCACTTGGTGTTTATTGGCTCGTCGTCGATATTCTTCGCCATCATCAACTGGTTCAAGGTGCCCGCTTATGCGGCACTTGGCCAGTTCAACATGCAGAATATGACGTTGACCGCGATATTCCTGCCACTCGCCATTTTAAGCACATTAGCGGGCGTGCGGCTGGTCAAACGCGTTTCGCCCGAGCGATTCAACGTCATCATCAATCTCCTGATGGTCATAATCGGTGCCGAACTGATTCGGCAGGCCATCTGGTAACTGCGCCCTATTTGGGCGACAGCACCATCAGCATCTGGCGACCTTCCATACGGGGATGCGCTTCGATTTTTGCGGTCTCGGTCGTATCGGCCTGGACGCGCTGAAGCAGTTGCATACCCAATTGTTGGTGCGCCAATTCACGGCCACGGAAACGTAGCGTGATCTTGACCTTGTCACCTTCTTCAATGAACTCGGCGACCTTCTTCATCTTGACCATATAGTCATGGTCATCGATGTTTGGACGCATCTTGATTTCTTTGATTTCCTGGGTTTTCTGGCTCTTACGCGCCAAATTGGCCTTTTTCTGGGCCTCATATTTGAACTTGCCGATGTCCAGGAATTTGCACACGGGGGGATCAGCGTTCGGGGAAACTTCCACCAGATCGAGTCCAACTTCCGCAGCCTGCGCTATCGCCTCGCGGGTGTACATGACACCCAGATTCTCGCCGTCATCGTCAATGACCCGCACTTTTTCAACGGTGATCAAATTATTGTAGCGCGGTCCACTTTTAACAGGTGGGGTCATGGCGCGCCGGGTAGGCGGGGTGGCGATAGTCGATACTCCTTGTGTTGTTCCGTTGCGCCAATACAGCCAAACCGTCTACAAATAAAGGCCTTTAGCAGAGCGCACGCTGCTTTTGTTAGGCAAGATCGTCATCTTGGGCTGGCAATTCCAACGCTTTTGCGTGATTCCGCCAGCGATGCAGATAAGTCGATCATGCCAAAAATTTTATCCTAACAGATTCAACAACCTCTCACGTCGCCTCGCGATTTTACTTGCTCATTCATATTAGGGCCACCTATCGGGCGCAATAAAGTTGCGCACGTGGATTTTTTTATCCTGTTTCAACGAAATAATATTAGGTCGAATTATGATTACCACTTCAAGTGGCTCTTTGTCGAGCCTGCCTAACGGGCGCATTATTGACTTCGAAGCCGCAGAAATCCGGACAGTTCCATTTCAGGATAGTCTCTATCTCTGGGTGAGCGGCGTACATCCAGGTCCGGGTTTGGACGTCCGCCTCGCGCCACGCTATTATAATGAGCGCCCCGATTATTGGGCAGTCGAGGTTGCGGCCATCCGGCCCACAACACCTGCTACTGGCGCAGATGTTGACCGCAAGGCAATGTTCGAATGCTCCATTCCATTGGTCGGGGTTACTGGATTGCGCGGGATCACTGTGGTCGGCGCAAATCGCCTCCAACGTATCGAAATCGCGGAAAGTCCAGCTGACATTTAGTTGCGCCGTTTAATCCCCGAGTGCAGTCAGATCGTCCACAGTCAAGATCTGCGGTAAAACGCGTGCGTCGGCGTTTGGCGGATAATATAAATATAATGGCACACCTGACCGGCCATGTTTTGCCAAAAACCGCGTGATGTCGGGATCCCGGCGCGTGTAGTCACCCACCATAGTGACAATGCCAGCCTTGGCAAAAGCCGCGCTTGTTTCCGCGCGGTCGATGGCGGCATTTTCATTTACTTTGCACGTCACGCACCAGTCTGCCGTGAAGTACAGAAACACCGGCTTACCTTCGGCGCGCAAAGAAGTCAGCCGTCCTTCATTAAAGGCTATGCTACCATTTTTCAGCGACTGAGAAATAGGGGGCGTAACCGGCGCATTGTCCATGATCAGCAAGGCAGCAGCGGTGATGCCCAATATCGCCGCGACAACAAACTTGCGCGATGCCCCGCTTTTCTGCTTCCTTCCAAGTTCAAACAAGCGTGACAAAATGATCAATGCGGCAGCGCCACCGATCAACAAACCGCTGAATCCCGCAAGCTGATAGAGCAGCCACAGCAGAGCCAACGCTGTGAGTGCCATGGGAACTGCCATCCATTGACGAAAACGCACCATCCATGGACCTGGCCGCGGCATGCGCTTGCGCAGCGCGGGGATGAAAGCAATGGCGAGAAACGGCAGGGCCAGGCCAAAGCCAAGCCCAGCGAATATCAGTAATGCCAGACCCGCGGGCAAAAGCAGAGCCGCGCCCATCGCAGCCGCCATGAACGGCCCCGTGCAGGGCGTCGCGACTACCGCCGCAAGTACGCCAGTCCAGAATGACCCCGATATGCCTCCTTTGCGCGTCAGTTTCTCGCCTGCGCCAACACCGCCGATTTCAAACAGGCCAGCCAGATTTGCGGTGACTGCAACCATGAGCAACAAGAGCAACAGGACAATCGCCGGGTCTTGCAACTGGAACGCCCAGCCCACTTCTTCCCCCGCCGCGCGCAAGGCAAGCATTACGCCGCCAAGGACAAGGCAGCTGAGCATGATGCCGACGGTATAAGCAATCGCGTCGCGACGAGCTTCACCCTCATCGCCGCCCATCTTCGCAAGGCTAAGCGCCTTCAGCCCCAATATCGGGAACACGCAGGGCATGAGATTCAAAAGCAACCCGCCAAGCACTGAAAATGCAAGTATCCAGCCAAAGCCGAGTGGCGGTGCTTGCCCCTCTGCAGGGGCGCCGTCGCCCAATACCGAGACCATTTCGCCGCCTGCTGGAACGATGCCCGGTTTGGCGCGCACCTCAAGGCCTTGCGCATCGTTGAAACGCAGAAGACCGACAATCTCGCCGGAAAATGGCTCATTCACTTCGCCGCTTACGATCAGCCAGTCCCCTGTACGCCGCGCACTTTGTGGGGCAGCGTATCGGAATAGATTTTCGCTCTGCGCGAAGAACCATATCCGGCTTGCATCTGCGCTGCGTGGATAAGGGATGGCGATGTCGATCCGGTTACCGCTAATCGCATATAGTGCTGCCCGGTCGAGCGGCACCGGCAAGGCGCTGCGCCAGATATCAAAGCGCGCGCGGTCGGACTTGCTGATAGTCCCTGCACCAACGGTCACAGGTACGGACAATGTCGCACTTTCCGGGACGCACACCAAATCGGAACACGCCGACCAACGTGCGTTGACTTTCATATCCATGGTCTGTCCGACAACAGCGCTTTGAGGGATCTTCAAATCAACCAGAAAGGCATGCTTCGCCTTGTAAATATGGTTCATGAAGCCGCTGACGATCAATGTCTCGGGCACTGGCGCACGGATGGGACCAGCAGATACGCCCGTGGGCAATTCCCATTCCAGCTCAAGCGGCGTTCCAGCATCGCCAGGGTTCGCCCAATAATCATGCCAACCGGGCTTCGGGTTCATGACGATTGCGACCGTCACGATATCGCCGGGGGCGGGGCGGCGTGTCTCGGCATCCATTGACGCGCTGACATATTGCTGAGGGGTTGAAGGCGCGGGGACCTGCGCATGGACGATGCCAGCCGCCACGAACAAAGCCAGCAGGAACTGGCAAACACGTGCTGCCACGCGATTGGGCGCACTAAATTTAAGGGACAGGGCGGCGTCTCGGTTCATCGAAATCTCAATGGCACAATGCGGTATCTGTAGGACAGCGGATTATTCGGATGCCACGCGCAGGGGCGCCGCGCCCAGAGAGGGCATTACCTTTGCCTTCTTCCACCCGCCATGTAGATAATACGCAATCGACAATATGCAGGATGCAATCGCCGTCGCAACGAACGAGCCCCAAATGGCATCCGCGCCGAAACGGTCATAAAGCCCGAAGCCGACGCTGAAACGCACCAGCACAGCGCTGAATATCAGGATGAGGAGCGGCGCAAGCACGGCGCCATTGGAGCGCACAGCGAAAGTCACGACCACCGACACGCCCATCAGGACAAATGTCCATCCGACGATATGGTTGATGTGAATCGCAATATCGATGGCTGGGCTGCCAAACGGCAGGAACAGGCCAAGCAACGGCTTTGCGAACAAGGTCATCATCAGGATCAGCACACCTGATAGCAGCAAGTTTATGCCAATCCCCGACCACACGATGCGGCCAACGCGGTCCCATTTGTTTGCGCCGATATTCTGGGCGACCATCGCGCTGACGGCGCTGCCTACGGCGACCGCTGGCATCTGCACATAGCTCCATAGCTGGTTCATAACCCCAAAGGCTGCGGTGGTATTCACGCCCTCAAGATTGACGAGACCAATCATCACCACGGCAGAGCCAGACATGATGATCATCGACAACCCCATGGGCAGGCCCATCCGGGCAATCGGTTTCAAGAACCGCGAATCTGGCCGCAGCCATTTAAGCTCATGCCCGCGCAAGCGAATGGTGAGGTCACGTGCATATACCTTGCGGAGGAGCAGCCCGAGACTGATGACTCCAGCAACAATCGTCGCAAGTGCGGAACCGGCGATGCCCATCGCTGGAACAGGCCCCAAGCCCAATATGAAAATTGGATTCAAAATGATGTCGAGGACAACGTTCAATACCGTGTTCCAAAACGGCGTGACGGAATCGCCAACGCCGCGCAGCGACGATGAAACCAGCACCATGAGGAATGATGCCGGCATTGATAGAAAGATAACGCGCAGATATGCGAGCGCTAGCGGGTAGACCGTTTCCGGGGTTGCCATCAGGCGAAGCATATCGGGCGCAAAAATCCAGCCAGCCGCGGCAAAGACAAGTCCCGCTACAAAAAATATGCCGAACGCCGTGCCCATGATGCGCCGAACAGATTCCACATCGCGGCGGCCCATATTCTGGCCGATCAAGATTGTCGTCGCCATGGTGAAGCCGAACAAGGT
>JANPKN010000246.1:0-28793 GCA_031426075.1 Sphingomonadaceae bacterium | reverse complement strand
CAGTGATATGAGCCACATGGCTATTGACGACAGGTGCCAGCTCACTGGACGACAATATCAAGATTTCCGGTAAACCCGTCAGAAGATTCAGACCTTTGATCTCCATCAGAGACGAAGCCCCGGGCGCGTTGCCGAGCAGATCGAGAAGCTCGCACTTCACCCGTTCCGCAGTGGTTTCACCAATCCGGAACTTAAACTTCGAATACAAAAAATCGATGATCGACTGGTCGAGAGTGTCGCCTCCCATCCGCACGGACCGATAACCGCAGATTCCGCCGAGAGAGAAAATCGCGGCCTCAGTTATTCCGGCTCCGCATTCAACAAGAAGTGTCCCATTGGGTAACGTAATGTCTACACCCGCTCCCATCGCGGCTGCCAGCGGCTCGTCACACAGCTGCACCGATTTTAGCCCGACATCCATCGCTGCGGTCTGCAGCGCATTTCGCTCAGCTTTAGTGGCGTCAACCGGAATTCCAATTATGACTCTTAAAGCCGATATACGTTTTGACCCTGTGCCGATATGGATGGCATCTTTCAAGAAATGATGGGCTGCATCAATATCTACTAGCACGCCCCGTTTAAGGGGCCTTACAAGCTCTAGATCGCCAGTTGTATGGCCTCGCATAGAGGCAGCTTCCAAGCCGCTACTCAGAAACTTTCCATTACGAGCTGGGCCATGAAAGCAACAAACGGAAGGTTGATCAAACACAATACCCTCTTGTGCCATCACGATCCGGGTGTTTGCAGTGCCTAAATCTATAGCGAGATCGGGTCGCTCTTTCTTGGAAAATATACTGAACATTCCTGAGCCATAGCGCGCCGTGCTTAACGGAGCTACCAATTAAAATGTCTGAATTTCGTAGCCTTCGTGCGCTTACCAACGCAGATTATTTTCCAGTCCTCATTCCAGAATATGCACATCGCCGTGCCGCATTTGGGCAGGGCCAACTTGAACCGCCACCGCGCATATTGTTGCCTTACCGGTCGTTGCGCGAGCAGTCCTATTCGCGTCTGGTTATAGACGAGTTTCAAGTAAAAACGGTGAATTGCAAGGAAGTTTCGCGCTGATAGGGCAAATCAACCTTTTCAGCAGAATTCGCCGGATGTCGGTCTGTCGAGACCGTGTCAAACACTGTAAATGCGGAAATTGATGGTTTTTGGGTGCTACTCTGCTTTGTCTGAGTAGCCCCCGCCATGAGACCTTACTGCTAATCACATTGCCCAACGGATCCTTGCAAATCCAGAGCGACGTCCACCTGGAAGGCGCGACCCCAAGGCGACATCAGAGCCCGTGATCCGGTTATATCCAGCCAAATGTTCAAGGTAATATGTATTAAATAGGTTCTCGATCCCAACATCTAACCGGACGCCATCGCGGATCAACCAATGGCCATATAGATTGGCGAGCGCGTGACCTTTGCTGGATGCTTCGTTGTTAATCATGGATACCTTGCTTTGCTTCGCCACAAATTGCCCTTCGAGCGATAGCGACCAGCGTGCCGCATCCCAACTTATGGCAAGCCTGCCGTTGGCGGGTGCGATGCGGTAAAGATTATCCGTGATGTCCCGCCGCTTTGCCCGGACATAGCTGGCGACTCCGTCGAGACGTAGCCGACCGGTCAGCGTTGTACCAAATGCAACGTCGGTGCCCCAAATGGTCGCATCGGTATTGGCAAAACGCAATGGCGTAGGGTCGCCGTTCGCGGCCGCGACCATTTCGACCGGTGTGTTTATGACGCCCGGACTGTTGTCGAACGGCACACCTTGAATGAAATCGTCGACCCGGCGATAGGATATAACGGGGCGGGCATACGCATTTTCTCCCTGCCAATCTAAGCCGAGTTCACCGACCCATGCTTTTTCAATCTTCAAATTGGTCGAGCCCACATAGATATTGCCATCGGCAAGACCGCCACTCGCCTCGGTCGGCAACCAGGAAAAGCGTTCGACCAAAGATGGTGCGCGAAATTTTCGCGCCAGCGTAAGTCGCGGCGTAAAAGCGCCCGCATCTGCCCATAGACGCAGCGAGGCATCAATGCTGGTGCCCGACCAATTGCGATCGGCGGCGGCAAAAGCATTCGCCAGAGTGACCGGACCTGCCGGTACGCCGGGACCATATCGCGCCACCTGGGTGGACGCACCGTGCCGATCAACCCGCAATCCCAATTCGGATTCGATTGGACCAAATCCCGATCGCCATTCAATAAACGCTCCAACGCGTTCACTTTTGGCTCGGTCAAGGGGGTGTATGAAGAACGTTGGAGTGAACGGATTGTAGAGCATATAGCCCTTATCAATCAGCTCGAAGTCTGCTCCGATCCGGATGTGGCGATCCCTCGTACCAAATCGAAGAGTGGCATCTGCCCCCATCGTGTCAGCATAGGTATCCGATTGCCGGGTCAACGCGGTAACCGGTGCCGGGCGCAGTTCAAAGTTGTTCATACGGTGATCGACGCCGCTGTAATTGGCATGCGCCTCCAACCGCAGTTCATCGCCGAGATCGCCTTCGTATCCAACACGTGCGAAGTCAGTGTTGAAATACACAATGTCCATCGCAAAGGGTGGATTGCCGGAGCGGCCGGTGTCTTGACGACGATATTCGATGCTGAACTCGCCCGGACCAGCACGAAAGCCAGCATGAACGCCATATACGGCACGTTCGAAGGACGTACTCGCAATCCGTCCCCCCGGGAAACGCAGATCATCGCCTTTTTCATAAGAACCGATGATGCCGACTCGAAACGCGTTGTTCGCCAAGCCAACTGTTCCACCGGCGGCCATACTGTCATCGACACTGCGATATTGGCTCCACACGTCTACCTGCGGCGAAAGGTCGCTGCTATCACCAAAGCGGGTATATTTCAGGATTGTGTTGACCCCGCCGCCAAGCCCCGGACCATCCCTAACTGGCGAGATGCCACGAGCAATTTCAACTCGGTCGATCAAGGTCGCAGGCGCATAATGCATCGCCGGATCCATGGCATTAGGGCCACCTGTGGCAAAATGTTGGCCGTTGATCCGCAAAAGGATTCTTTCGCCAAACAGTCCACGCATCTGTACCTGGCCCGATAAGGCGCCATTTGCGACAAGTGCGGACCCGGGCTGGCGTGCAATAAACGCAGCGCCGTCAGGGCCAGTGGACAATTCGTCCTCTATCTCGCGTGCCTCGTCAGTTGCCGTCAAGCGCGGGGCAGTCACAATGATCATATCGGCCGACTTGGCATCGCTCTCACTGGCGAAAGCAGGTTGTGTGGCCGACATAGCGACGGCCAAGGTAAGGATGGAGCTTTTCATAAGGGTAAATCATTCGCATGTTATGCAAAAGCACAGCCGCTAGCGAGACAGTCGCACGGCATGCGTGTATGCATGAAAGAAGATGATACAGAGCTACAGCGATAGGCGCTGCGGCTTATACCGGTTCAGTTCAATATATCAGGCGAATAAAGGCGGGCCGCGAAGCGGTGGGCGTAGATGGCGCGTCTGGTGCTGCAAATGCGGAGCACCATTTGTGATAATTGTGGCGACGATGGTTGCCAGCGCTACGATCAATAACGGGCTGTGATCCTCTGCCAATGATGCCATCGACAATGCAGAAAATGCGCACGGCCCGCTCGTTTGTCCGTGGTTGTTTTTGTCGCGCTGCCCGCCTTTCGAGAGCGGAACTTCGATTTCGACACTGGTTTGACCAGCCCCCCCGTCTGCACAAACTTGGACTGTCAATTTTAGCGAGGAAGGCGCCACCATGTAGCCGGCGGGAATCACTGCCCGGACGAACAAAGCCATCGCGAGAATGACCATAATCCATGACCGATGCTGGAAGGTTAAAGCGCGCATCATTATCGGCTAAATGATGCGCGCGAACGCTGCAACGCCTGATTGAGGCACGCTGGCATTCAGCTGCGCGTTATTGGATAAACTACCGCCCAATAATTGTTCAACAGTCCCCTCATCTCCGAGGATCGCTTCCATACTGCGCACGCACAAACAAACTTTTTCGTCAGCAAGCTGATACCAGATTTGCTTTGACGCGCGGCGGGTTTTTACGAGTTCGTTGCGGCGCAGTTCCGCAAGTTGCTGGCTCAGCGCAGGCTGGCCTATCCCCGTTGCAGCATCAATCTCGCCAACGGTTCGCTCTCCACGCAATAGGCATGACAAGATCATCAGCCTCTGCGGTTGTGCATAGACCTTGAGTTTGTCAGCGGCCTTTCCAGCCTGCTCACGGCTTTCGAATAACGCCGTCATTATGTGCCTACCGCATGACAAAACCAGTCGCTGCGCCGGGTCATGGAATCCGCAGTCAACGCGGGCGGCGAGAGCAAATCCTGACCGGGGTGCCAATTTTCTGGAGCTACATTTTGTCCGTCCGATACGGCCTGTAACGCTAGCAGGAGGCGAAGCATTTCGGCAACCGAGCGACCCACATTGTGCGGATAAGTCGTGATGGCGCGCACAACGCCTTCCGGATCGATGAAATAGGTCGACCGGACCGCTGTGCTGTCGACAGCCGAGTCATCAATCATTCCGTAAGCGCGACCAACAGCCATGCTTGGATCTTCGACGACGGGAAACTCAATTTTTGTGCCAAATTGTTCTTCAATCGCCCGCACCCATGCAAGATGCGAATACAGGCTATCAACGGAAAGGCCCAGCAAGGCGCAATCCGCAGCGGCAAAATCCGTTGACGCTTTGGCCAAGGCAACAAATTCAGTGGTACACACCGGCGTAAAATCTGCGGGGTGCGAGAAAAAGATCAGCCACTGCCCGCGATAATCGGAAAGGCTTTTTTCACCCATGGTTGTTCTCGCACGGAAATCTGGGGCTGTTTCACCAATTCTAAGGGGGTTCGATATTTGCGCCTGAGGCTCGCTCATTGTTTTATCCTGTCTTTCGATGGCCGCTGCCATGAGAGTCTGGTTGACGCAAGACCGATAGTATATTACACAGTTAATGTAAATATGATTTTGTTAGGAGATTCCGATGTCCGACTCAGCTTTAGACCGTGCCGCCGCGCAAGTAAGCGGCGCACAAACCGGCGTTCCTGTAGTCCATGCCTTTTTCGACAAGCCGACTTTCACAGTGAGTTATGTGGTGCACGATCCCGAAACCAAGCGCGCCGCGATCATCGACAGTGTGCTCGATTTTGATCCCGCTTCAGGCCGGACGTCCTTCGGGTCAGCGGACTCAATTATCGACTATGTTGCGGCCAAGGAGTTGACGATTGACTGGCTCCTCGAAACCCATGCGCACGCCGATCATCTTTCTGCAGCGCCCTATCTGCAACAAAAGCTCGGCGGCAAAATCGCAATTGGTGAGCATATCGTTACCGTCCAGAATGTGTTTGGAAAACTCTTTAACGCTGGCACCGATTTCCAGCGTGACGGATCGGATTTTGACCAGCTTTTTGCTGACGGCGACCACTTCCAAATCGGCAACCTCGACGTTACCGTCCTGCATGTCCCCGGTCATACGCCTGCAGATATTGCCTATGTAATCGGCGATGCTGTATTCACAGGCGACACGATGTTCATGCCAGATTATGGCACCGCGCGTGCTGATTTCCCCGGCGGCGACGCACGGCAGTTGTTCCAGTCGTTGCGGCGGATACTAACGCTGCCCGACACGACGCGTCTCTTCATGTGCCACGATTATTTGCCCGCCGGTCGCACCGAATATGTCTGGGAAACAACCGTCGAGGCCGAGCGCAAGGGAAATGTCCACGCCCATGATGGTATAACAGAAGATGAATTTGTAGAGATGCGGACGGCGCGTGATGCGACGCTCGATATGCCGCGCCTCATTTTACCTTCGGTTCAGGTAAACATGCGCGCAGGGCATTTGCCTCCAGCCGACGATAATGGAGTTACCTATCTCAAAATCCCGGTCAACGCGGTATGATCCCGGCGTTTCCCAATGCCATGCCGGTTGAAGGCTTTATTGGCGGACTGCTCATCGGGCTTGCCGCGGCAATCATGTTGCTGGGGCTTGGCCGGATTGCAGGCGTGAGTGGGCTTGCGGCAAGGGCGACAGGTATTGCCGATACCGGAGCGCCGAGAAACGTCGCAATCGCGTTCGTCCTTGGCCTTCCGGTCGGGGCGTTCTTGATTGCACGCGTAATTGGCGACGTTCATGTTAGCTTTCCTACCTCGATATGGCCTCTCGTAGTGGGCGGTTTGCTGGTGGGATATGGCACAAGGCTTGGTTCGGGCTGCACTAGCGGTCACGGCGTTTGCGGCCTGTCGCGCCTGTCGCCGCGGTCGATGGTGGCCACCGGTATGTTTATGGCAAGCGGTTTTGTCACCGTCGGATTGCTCCGCGCTGGGGGCTGGCTATGAACCGGACACTGATCGCACTCGTCTCCGGCCTGTCATTCGGCGCAGGGCTTGCTTATTCGGGCATGTCCGATCCTGCTCGGGTTCAGGCCTTTCTTGACCTATTCGGCAACTGGGACCCGACGCTCGCATTCGTAATGGGCGGGGCCATCGTGCCGATGGCATTTGCGTGGATGATCAAATCAAGGCTGTCATCGCCGTTCGCTGCACCATCGTTCGATTTGCCGGGAACCACCAAGCTAGATCGACCGCTGGCGATAGGTGCCATATTGTTTGGAATGGGTTGGGGAATAGCTGGCCTTTGTCCGGGTCCGGCGCTTGCCGATCTTGCGATTGCACCGTTAGCTGTGTTTCCATTCGTCGCCGCGATGTTCATCGGAATGGCTGCGCAACGTTTCGTTCCCGTTTCACCCAAGTGAGAGGAAAATAGCATGACAAAAAATATGGGAAATCTTGACCGGGCGTTTCGCCTCATTGTCGTTGTAGCAATAGGCGTTGCCTATCTAATGGGCGCCTTATCCGGCACGCTGGCGATAATCCTTGGTGTTGTCGCTGCTGCATTTTTGCTGACCAGTCTCATCGGGACGTGCCCGGCCTATTTGCCCTTCGGATTGTCGACACGCGGCAAGAATTAAGTCTGGCTATATTCGACCGATCAGGAAATCATCATGCCATTCAAACAAATTTCGTCCGTATTTTCTGTCTCCGGTCAACTGTCACTTGACGACTTGCGCGATGCCGCTGCGCAAGGGTTCAAGACGATCATTTGCAATCGTCCAGACGATGAGGAAGCTGGGCAGATGACATCCAAAATCTTGCAGGAACAATCCGAAGCGCTTGGCATGAAGTTCGTTTATATCCCGGTATCCTCATCGGGGGTGACCGCCAGCGATGGAGTAAAGATGCGCTCTGCGCTCGATACTTTGCCTGCGCCGATTTTGGCTTATTGCCGGTCTGGCGCGCGATCAGGCAAGGTTTTTGAATTGGCGCAACAGGCCGTGGGCAAACCGTCGGCTTTGAAGTCGTATGACGTCGTAATTGTGGGCGGCGGTAGCGCTGGGATCGCGACAGCGGCAAGCTTGTTAAAGCGCAACGCGGGGCTAAATATTGCGGTTATCGATCCGACCGATGTGCATTATTATCAGCCGGGCTGGACGATGGTTGGCGCGGGTGTGTTTTCCGCGGAATTCACCCGCCGCTCCGAAAAATCCGTGATGCCGCGCGGGATCGAATGGATCAAAAAGGCTGCGACGGGATTTGCGCCCGAACAGAATTCCGTGTCGCTGGATGATGGCAGCTCGGTTGCCTACCGCGTGTTGGTTGCCTGCCCTGGTATTAAACTCGACTGGGATGCTATTGAAGGCTTGACCGAGACGCTTGGCAAGAACGGCGTGACGTCCAACTATCGTTATGACCTCGCCCCTTACACACACCGATTGGTCAAGAATTTGAAGCACGGCCGCGCTCTCTTTACGCAGCCGCCGATGCCCATCAAATGTGCGGGCGCTCCGCAAAAATCGATGTATCTGTCGTGCAGCAATTGGGAACGCGCTGGCGTTTTGAAAGACATCGATGTGCAATTCCACAATAGCGGCGCCGTGCTGTTCGGGGTTGCCGCCTATGTGCCTGCGTTGATGGAATATATCGACCGCTACGATGCACATCTCAATTTTGAATCAAAGTTGGTCGCTATCGACGGTCCTGCAAAAATCGCGACATTCGAACAGAAACGCGGCGAAACCGTCACTCGGGCCGAAGAGCCATTCGACATGATCCATGTCGTCCCACCACAGGTCGCGCCGGACTTTGTACGCAACAGCCCGCTTGCGGCCGCCAGTGGCTTCATCGAGGTCAATGAAGCCACGTTACAGCATGTGCGTTATCCCAATGTCTTTGCGCTGGGCGATGCGTGCTCGGCGTCAAACGCAAAGACAATGGCGGCCGCCCGCAAGCAAGCGCCGGTGGTCGCGGTCAATGTCCTCGCTGCTCTCGAAGGAAAGCCACCGGTCGCCGATTATGACGGCTATGGTAGCTGTCCGCTGACCGTCGAGCGCGGCAAGATCGTGCTGGCCGAATTTGGTTATGGCGGTAAATTGCTCCCGAGCTTTCCAGACTGGCTGATCGACGGCACTCGGCCCTCACGTTTGTCGTGGTTATTGAAAGACACCATTCTTCCGCCGATTTACTGGCACGGTATGCTCAAGGGTCATGAGTGGATGGTCAAGCCGCACATGATCGGGGCGGCATAATCCAGATGAAATTGACGCGCTATCTACCGATATTAGAATGGGGACGGGGCTATGGCGGCGTAACGTTGACCAACGACTTGGTCGCGGCTGCCATCGTAACAATCATGCTCATCCCGCAAAGTCTGGCCTATGCCATGCTGGCGGGATTGCCGCCCGAGATCGGTCTTTACGCGTCTATTCTGCCGATTATTGCTTATGCCGTGTTCGGAACGAGCCGCGCACTCGCAGTAGGGCCAGTAGCAGTGATATCGCTAATGACGTTGACTGCGGCGAGCGCGGTTGCACCTCCGGGAAGCGCCGACTTTATTGCGGCTACTCTCATTTTGGCTTTGCTGTCCGGGCTTATCCTGATCGTCATGGGCGTGCTGCGGCTCGGCTTTCTGGCCAATCTGTTGTCGCATCCGGTCGTCTCGGGGTTCATCACGGCAAGCGGCATCATTATCGCCACCAGCCAGTTAAAATCCGTGCTGGGCATCAAGGCATCCGGCGAGGCAATGCCCGAATTGGTCACTACGTTGATCGAAAATGCCAAAGACACCAACCTCTACACATTGGCGATCGGGGTCGTTGCAACCGGCTTCCTTTTTTGGGTGAGGAAAGGTTTGAAACCCCTGCTCGTTGGTTTTGGTTTGGCGGCCCGCCCCGCAGATCTTGTCGCCAAAGCCGGGCCTATCGTTGCGGTCGCGCTCTCGATCCTGGCGGTCATTGCGTTCGATCTCGAAGCTAAGGGCGTAAAGGTTGTTGGCAGCATCCCGCAACGCCTACCGCCATTTACTATGCCGCTGTTCGATGCCGAACTGTGGCAACGGCTGGCGATTCCTGCCTTGCTGCTCGGCATCATCGGCTTTGTCGAATCGGTATCAGTCGCGCAAACGCTCGCTGCCAAAAAACGCCAACGCATTCTTCCCGATCAGGAACTGATTGGTCTCGGCGCGGCCAACGTCGCTGCAGCCTTTTCGGGTGGATATCCGGTGACGGGTGGCTTTGCACGGTCTGTCGTTAATTTTGATGCTGGAGCCGAAACTCCTGCGGCAGGCGCATTCACTGCTGTGGGTATATTGCTCGCAGCGCTGTTCCTGACTCCGTTACTAGCCTCGCTGCCGATTGCGACTTTGGCAGGGACGATCATCGTTGCTGTCCTTAGTCTTGTCGATTTCAAAACACCGCGCGCAATCTGGCGCTATTCAAAACCCGATTTTGCCGCAATGGCAGCGACGATAGCCGTGACGCTGTTGATTGGCGTCGAACCCGGCGTCATCGCAGGCGTCGGCCTCAGCCTCGCATTATTCCTTTGGCGCTCTTCACGGCCGCACGCGGCCATCGTCGGACGAGTCCCCGAAACCGAACATTTCCGCAACATCAAACGCCACAAGGTGTTCACCGACCCGCGCATCCTGACCATCCGTATCGACGAAAGCCTGACTTATCTCAACGCCCGTTGGCTGGAGGAATTCGTGCTGGAACAGGTCGCCGAACAATCTGAACTGCGGCACCTGATCCTGATGTGTTCAGCCATCAACGGTGTCGATGCGTCTGCGCTCGAGAGCATCGAAGCGATCAACCACCGGTTGGCCGATAGCGGGGTCAAGCTGCATCTGTCTGAGGTCAAAGGCCCCGTGATGGACGCGCTCGAAAAATCGCATCTGCTTCATGATTTAACCGGCAAAGTCTGGTTGTCACAAAACGAAGCGTTCCAATCGCTCATCCGGTCATCGGACGAGGAAGACCATGCGCCGACCGTCCCCGACACTATGGCTGCGCGTGGCTTAATATAAACACGCCCCGCGCCCTTCCCCCTGCATATCCGGCTGGGCCAACCAGTTGGTATTGCAATCCCCCGGAAGGCATCGATCCATACAAAAAATCCGTCTAACGATGTGCTATTCGATGAACATTGGCTGCAATTTCGCCGAGATATTGCGCGTCATCGTTGCGTTGCAGATCGGCGACAAATTCCGGATTGCGACGCCCGCAGACTGGGAAGTGGACAAGGATGTCATTGTCCCACCATATTGATGCCTCGCGCCAAACAACTGGGCTGGTTCTTCGGCATCTGGATGCTTAACGTTGTGGCATTGGGGATGGTCGGCGGTGCCATCCGCTGGGTTTTGCTCTAAAAGGCTGTAAAGGGAGAAATATAGAAATGACCGAGATGGAGAGCAGCCCAGAAGCGTTGAAGGGCGAAGATTGGGCGGGCGAGATGGGTGCCAAATGGCTTGCCAATCTCGCGCAATTTGAAGGCATGATCGCCCCGATTGGTGAGGCGTTGCTCAAGCAGGCTGATTTGAAACCCGGCGAGCGCGTGATCGATAACGGTTGCGGCGGCGGCGGAACGTCAATTGCCATTGCCCAAGCTGTTGCGCCTTCGGGGGAGGTCCTTGGCATCGACATCTCCCCTGACTTAACTAATGCCTCAACGAGGCGCGCCAGCGATGCCGCGGTCGGCAATATCGATTTCATCTGCGCCGACGCGGCCACCGTTCAGCTACCCGGTGCACCTTTCGACCGGCTCTTTTCACGTTTTGGCAGCATGTTTTTTGCCGAACCACATAAGGCATTTGCTAATTTGCACAGCCTGCTTCGCCCTGGCGCGCGCATTGATCTGGCTGTGTGGGGGCCTCCTCGCGAGAATTTGTGGATGATGGAAATGATGGGCGTCGTTCGCCGCTATATTGATATACCTCCGGCAGTTCCCCGCACGCCTGGCCCATTCGCCTTTGAAGACCTCAACTATTTGAACGAAATATTTGCAAGCGGCGGCTTTTCCGGTGCGAACGTTACGCCGAATGAAGGGCTTCAGCCGATTGGAGGCGCGAATGTCGAACCGCAAGATGCGGTTTCATTTGTGCTATCTTCAATGGCGGTCGGGCGGGCGCTCAACGAACAGGGCGATGAAATTCGCGCGGCAGCAGAGGAGGAATTGGTTGAATTATTCCGTGAACGTCATGTGGTCGGGCAAGGCGTGATGATGCAGGGCAAGGCCTGGCTAGTATCGGCGACTGCATGAAGGTGATGCCATTTACGTGCGACGATATTTTTAGCCAAGCCGAACGAGCGGCGGGTTTCCATTTACGTTGTTTCAGATCTTTTATTATGCCACGCAGAATATAATAATACTTAAATATCAGATATTTATGTATATTTGGTGCACCCAACTGGATTCGAACCAGTGGCCCCCAGATTAGGAATCTGATGCTCTATCCTGCTGAGCTATGGGTGCGCGGGCATGAGCCATAGCTGGCTGCAATCAAGTGGTCAATTTTTAGCCGATGGCGGGACAACTGGAAACAGCAGAGGAGCAACGGATATGCCTTCTTCTACAAGCGCATTTGCCTCGTCCGTGCTGGTTTCGCCGTGAATAAGGCGATCTGATTCTTCTCCATAATGGATTGCACGCGCCGTTTCGGCGAATTTTCCACCTACCCATTGTGAATTGTCGAGCATTTTGGTCTGCGCGCGCGCGAGCTGTTGCAGCAACTCTACCATTGCGGGCGGAATGACCTCGGTCGCAGGGGTCGCTATGCCTGTTTCAGGGGTGTCCGCGGGCACCGGCGGCAACGCCACTGCGCGCTGATTGCCCTTGCGCGACACATTGGGCACCGACAGCGCCTTTTGGATCACTGCATTATCGCATATCGGACAAGCCAACAGACCATTGGATTTTTGCGTGTCAAAGTCAGCAGAGGACGCGAACCAGCCTTCGAACTGATGTCCGTTGCTACAATTCAGGTCGAACGCGATCATTGGCCGCCGCTAACTCCCAACAAATTATCCAACTTTCCTTGACTATCCAGAGCGCGCAAGTCGTCAGAGCCGCCAACGGCGACGTCATTGATGAAGATTTGCGGAACGGTCCGCGCACCAGGTGCGCGCTTGACCATTTCGGCGCGCTTTGCGCCACCCATGGTCACATCATATTCGGTGTATTTCACACCCTTGCTGTCCAAAAGATGTTTGGCGCGCACGCAATATGGGCATGCAAATTTGGTGTAGATTTCAACTGTTGCGGTCATCAAACTGAAATGGTGTTCAAAGCCATGCAAGTCAAGCGCCTAGCGAAATCGCTTCGCTGTCCTGCGTGTTGCCGCGCAATGCACTTGCCCAGCAGAATTCTGCACCCAGCTTACGCCTTTGCGCTTAAGCACAGACACGCAGCCGTCGCTGGTTGCGCCTGTGGTCAGTACGTCGTCGATCAGGATGATCTTGCGTCCCTGAACCGCGACTTGCCATTTCGGATGCAGCGCAAATGCGCTTCCGACGGCTTTCCGGCGGCGTTTTACATCCAAACCCCGCATGCTGGGCGTTCGTTTACGTCTAACGAGAATATCGGGGACAAAGGTGATTCCGCTCAGGTCAGCTAGCTGTTTGCCAATGAGCGCGGACTGGTTGAAACTGCGCGACCAGATCCGCGTCCAGTGCAAAGGAACTGGCGTGATCAATATATTGTCCCGGTCATCAGGCAAGTGGCGAAGCAATTGCTGCGCGATGACGCGGGCTAGGCCGATCTTCCCTCCGTATTTCAGCCGGAGCGCCACTTGCGCCGACAATTCATCATATTTAACGGCAGCGCGAATGCCGTCGTGCCTGGGCCGGTCTGCAATACAGGATGCACAATAAGCATCATCGCCGCGGTCGAATTCAAAAGGTGTCGCACATCCACGGCACCAAGGTGGTCCCAGAAATTCCATTTTTTGCCAGCACGACGCACAGAATGGCCCACCAGCCGAAGTAATCGCGCCACAACAGGGACAGCGCTCGGGCAGCGCCCAATCCAACATCATATGGAAAATGTGGCTGCCTCTTGCCATATCGGACTTGTCGAACAAACGATGGGTCTGCACAAGGGCGCAAATGAATAATGAATTGAATCTACCCGAAATATTTGACCGTCGCCGTCGCCATGCCTTGCGCGCGCGCGCTGCCACGCGATCAGGTGACATGTTCCTGTGGAACCATATCGCACACGATATTGCCGAACGGTTGTCTGCGGTAACCCGTGCATTCGAGGATGCGCTGATTATCGGGCCAATCGGGCACTGGCAGGGAAAAATCATGCCGCAGAATGTCCGCTGCACGATCGCCTCGCTCAACGACGCCGACGTTAAAAGCGATGCATCAATTGTGTTGGAGGAAGACCGCCTGCCCTTTGCGCCCGGCAGCTTTGACTTGGTGATTTCAGCGGGCACTCTGGACAGCGTGAACGATCTCCCTGGTGCACTCATCCAGATCCGGCGCATATTACGGCCCGATGGTCTGTTTCTTGGTCATATGTTCGGCGCTGGAACGCTCAGCACGCTAAAGTCGATGTTGTTAGAGGCGGATGCGGATCGCGTCACGCCGCATATCCACCCGCAAATTGATTTGCGTAGCGCCGCTGACCTGATCGTGCGCGCCGGGTTCAGCTTGCCTGTTGCCGATCAAGATATGTCCGTTGTCCGATACAGCGCCTGGCGGTCGATTATTTCGGACATACGCGACGCTGGCATAGGTAATGCACTTGCCGGGCCGCGCACGTTTTTGGGCAAAGATATCTCTGCGCGGTTGGACAGGGCATTTGCGGCACGCGCCGATGCGCAAGGCAAGGTCAAAGAAGGTTTTGCGCATCTATATCTCAGCGGATGGGCGCCGTCTGAAAACCAGCCGCGACCTGCGAAGAGAGGAAGCGCACAAGTGTCGCTCGCCGATATTCTGTCGAAGGACGCGCCGGGTTAAAGGCCCTGAAGCTTGCGGACCAAGGGATAATCGGCGGGCGGCATGGGTAATGCTGTCATGTCTTCCGGCAAAGCCCATTGGAGATCGGACGCATAGATTGGGGTCAGCGGGCCGGTCCAATTGACGCAGCGATAGAGCAAGAGCACAAGATTTCGATCGTCCAAGGGCTCGCTTGCGAACGTCTCCGGTGTGAGGTCGCGCGCCGATACAATGATGCCAAGCTCCTCCTCAAGCTCTCGCACAAGCGCGTTTTCGGGTGATTCGCCCCTATCTACCTTGCCTCCAGGGAACTCCCACAGCCCCCCCATTTGCGCATGAGCGGGGCGCTTTTGGAGCAGAATTTCGCCCTTCTCGTTGGTTAATGCCGCGGCAACCACGAATAACATTGTCGGACTTTTTTCCATATTCTCTTCACGTTGCAAGGTTTTGTTAACTTGTGTGTGGGATTTTCAGGATGCTCGCAACCAGGGAATGAGTAGGACCAGAAATGTTGGAACTAATTCGGCGTATTGAAAAATGCGACCAGGGCGCGACGGCAGTAGAGTATGGGTTGATAGTATCATTGATTGTAGTTGCAATAATCGCCTCTCTTGGAGATTTTGCAAATAGTACTCAAGGGATGTGGAATAACGTCTCAACGAAAGTGGTTACAAGTACGAGTAATTCATAATTTAACGAAATAGTAAATATTGATGATCTATCTCACTAGTGACGGTTATTTTTAAAAAACCGCCCGGGTGTATGAACAAACAAAACGGAGACCAAACATGAAAGTTATCAAGAAAATCTTCAAGAACGAAGACGGCGCGACTGCAATTGAATACGGCCTGATCGCCGCTTTGATCGCTGTTGCTGCAATCACTGCAATGACCAGCCTCGGTTCGAACCTTTCAGGTACGTTCAACAAGGTCAGCACTTCGGTCAAAACCTCGTAAGCTAACGCTTATAAGACTGCTGTCGTTAGACAACTAAGTCACATTTACGAATTAGGGCGGAGACTTCGCGGTCTCCGTCCTTTTTTATTGCTTACCAAACTGGCGCTGGCAGTGGCCGTCCAAAATGCATTTGTGCAGTTCCGCGACATTTACGAATAATTCACGTTTATAATCTACATTTCCGCGTCAGTTATTTCGCTTCACGACAATGATTCAGGGGGAATCTGGCGGATAACGGGAGACCAGACATGAAGGTAATTAAGAAAATCTTCAAAAACGAAGACGGCGCGACTGCAATCGAATACGGGCTGATTGCTGCTTTGATCGCTGTTGCAGCAATTACTGCCATGACCAGCCTTGGGACGAACCTTTCGGGTACGTTCAATAAGGTCAGCACCTCGGTGCAGACGTCATAAATAAATTTTAAAACTGCTGGCGGCTTATGATGTAGTCTTAGCTGCAGGTATAAGGGCGGAGACTTCGCGGTCTCCGCCCTATTTGTTCAGTAGGTGACAATCTTCAACTTTTGACCTGCGCGAATATTCGCGTTGGACGACAGGCCGTTCAGCGCTCTAAATCGTTCGGTCTGCAACGATGTATATGCCATGCGACCGGAGAGCGATGCGACGGTATCCCGCGGGCCTACAGTCACAATGCGCAACTTGCGTGGTTTCACTGCCGCGGCCTGCGCGTTCGTAAGACGCGACATGCTCGAAAACATGCGGTCGAACGGGTTGGCATTGCTGGCGGTGATCGTCACAAAATGATAAGCGGTGCCCTGTGCCCATTCATAAGCGAACACAGTAACAACGCGCTGGCCCTGCTGCGTGTTGACCACAGCATTGGTGTAAAACGCGGGTATGTTGTTCACCGTTGTCCGCCGGATATCGCCGACGGGAATCGAAACATTCTCGCCCGATACGGCTTTCAACGCATTGGCAATGTAGCTGTTGCGGTTGCCATCAAAAGCCCCTGCCGTGAACATGGCTTTTCCGCTGTTTCCGTTAATTGTAACGGCGTCGCTGCTGTTTTGAATTCCAAAACCGTTCGGCGCTGTAAACTTCATTTTCAGTTCCGGGTGCAGGAATTCCAGCCCTTCAACCACGCCCTGCGCAGGGTCATCCCCATATAGCATGCCGTCGATGGCCGCCAAATGGGCGTCGGCATTCCGGAATGTGCTGGCTGGATAGCTTTTGGACCGCGAGGCAGCGCGTGAAACACGCCGCGCGGGATCGGGGTGCGTGCTTGCCCATTCCGGCACTTGGTTGTTGGCCAGCCCAGCGACCCGTGTGTCCACACTCGTCTGAAGTGCAAGCGAATTGAGCATGGAAGACAATGCGCTTGGATCATACCCCGCCTTACTGAGATAGCGGATGCCGTAATCATCGGCCTCCTCTTCTTGCGAACGCGAATATTTCAGGGTGAATACCTGCGCCAATGGACCCGCATATTGCTTCAGCCCACCACCAAGCGCGCCAAGCAAACCGCCCGAATTGCCTAACACCGACCCCAATATGCTGCCGCCCATGCCCAACAGGCCAGCGATTGTGGAGTTGTTTTTGCGCTTCTCGCTATGGCGCGCGGCGGTGTGCCCGACTTCATGCCCAAGAACGCCTGCCATTTCGGCTTCGCTGTTGGTCAGGGCCACCAATTGGCGCGTTATGTAGACATAGCCACCGGGCAACGCGAAGGCATTGTTCACCGATGAATTCAGCAAGGTTACATTAAAATCGCTTTGTGCATTTCCAAGGCCGGATTGCATTGCGATGTTTGTGCCAACGCGTACCACATAGGCCGTCTGCGGACTTTGCATCGGTCCGCCAAATTCTTTCAAAATTTCGGTATGATATTTCGCGCCCTCGTTCTTTTCTTGGGCAGTGAAGGCCTTTGGCGCTGCGGGGACTTTAGCTCTCGATTGTGCCTCGACCGATGCGCTGCCGCCGATGGTTGCAAATCCGACAAATGCTGCGCCCGTAATTAGAAATGTCTTTGAAAAATACATAGAAATCCTCCCGAAATACGGAAAACTCAGTATCGCGCGTTAAGTTTCAGATACTGGCAAAAAACGGGCCGTTGTAACGCTATATCGTTGGTAAACTTAGGCACCCATCGACAAAAATTTCGTTCTGCGCTGCTGTAGCAGTTCCTTTGACGAGAACGCGGACAACGCTTCCAGCTCCTCATCGATAGCGAGCGCAAGCGCTGCGGCTGCCATTCCATGGTCGCGATGCGCTCCGCCAATGGGTTCCTGAACAATCCGATCAATGATACGTAGGCCTTTCAGGTCATCGGCAGTCATCTTCATGGCTTGCGCTGCGTCTGCCGCCTTGTCGCCGGTACGCCACAAAATCGAAGCGCAGCCCTCAGGCGAAATCACTGAATACACCGCGTATTGAAACATCAAAATGCGGTCGGCGGCCGCCAACGCGACTGCGCCGCCAGATCCGCCTTCGCCCACAATGCACGCGATCATCGGCACGCCAAGCGCCAAGCATTTTTCTGTCGAGCGGGCAATGGCTTCGGCTTGTCCACGTTCTTCGGCCTGAATTCCCGGAAACGCGCCGGATGTATCGACCAAGCTGACGACCGGGATGCCGAAACGATCTGCCAGTTCCATTAATCGAATCGCTTTGCGATAGCCCTCAGGTTTACCCATTCCGAAATTGTGTCGCAGGCGACTTTGCGTGTCGTCGCCCTTTTCATGGCCAATGACCATTACGCGGCGACCGTTCAAACGTGCCAGCCCGCCCAAAATTGCCTGATCATCGCCAAAGGCACGATCACCGGCCAATGGCATGAAGTCATCAAACATCGCCGCAATATAATGTTTGAAATGCGGCCGTTCCGGGTGCCGAGCAACCTGTGTTTTCTGCCAGGCTGTCAGATTGGCATAAGTGTCCATAAGTTGCTTGTCAGCCTTGTCGCGCAGCTTGGCAATTTCGGCGCTCGCATCGACGTCGCTTTCGCGTGCTGCATCCTGCAATTCAATGATGCGCGCTTCAAGCGCAGCAATTGGCTTTTCAAAGTCTAGATATACCATCATGCCTGCCGGTTAGAGCCTGAGGTGCGGCGGGTCAATGTGCGCTTTGCCAATGGGTGTCGCCGATTGACCAACTCAACGAGCTTGCTGCTGTCGACATGCGTGTAAATCTGCGTTGTGGCGATATCGGCATGGCCCAGCATGGACTGAAGCGCCCTTAGGTTAGCGCCACCCGCCAACAAGTGCGTAGCAAAGGCATGCCGCAGGACGTGAGGGCTGACCTTGACAGGGTCCAGGCCCGATTGCGTGGCGAGGTCCTTGATGATCTGGAACAGGCGAATGCGGCTAATATGGCTCGCGCGCGACGGAAATAGAAAGCGCGACTTTTCAGTAACATATGCCTGCCAAACGCTGACTGCCTGCCGGGCGCGATTTGAAATGGGAACCAGGCGTTCTTTGTCGCCTTTGCCTTTGACGATGATGAACGGCTTGTCCGATACCACTGCATTTCGCGGCAGGGCTACCAGCTCGGTTGCGCGCAAACCGGAGCCGTAAAGCAGCTCGATTAGCGCAGATAGCCGGTAATCACCGGGGACTGGATCAGGCTGTGCGAGCCTTGCTTCAATGGCCGCAAACAACATGCCGACTTCGTCTGTATCCAGAATTTTGGGCAGAGGCCGCATTTGCGCAGGCTTTGGAAGCGCCGCCGACGGGTTGTCGGTGCGAAAGCCCTCCTCCTGCAAAAATGCGAAAAAACGCCTCAGAACCGACGCCTTTCGGGCCACCGAACTGTTGGCAAGGTCCCGCCAGTGGCGCGCAAGGTCAACGAGCGCGTCAGGCCCGGCAACTGCAAGGGACCCATGCACGAGGCCAGACGCAGATAACAGGTCGCTTTGATATGCTGAAAGCGTGTTCTTCGCCACGCCCTGCTCTGCCGCCAACATCTCTAGAAAACGGGCAATAAGATCGCGGTCAGGTATGCTCATTTTTGACCGACTGTTGTCATTGCCAGATTGTCATCCAAAGGTAACGGCTTCAGCGGCAATCATCCGTGCCTCAGCTTCCAACCCGACCTGACGCAATGAACGAACGATGTAATACAGGTGATTGGCGGGCACCAGCGACCATGACGGCGCCTGCATACCTGCAATGGCCATTAATGC
Source organism: Sphingomonadaceae bacterium (assembly GCA_031426075.1). Classification (GTDB taxonomy): domain Bacteria; phylum Pseudomonadota; class Alphaproteobacteria; order Sphingomonadales; family Sphingomonadaceae; genus Sphingorhabdus_B. The sequence continues at coordinate 9,425 of JANPKN010000246.1, read as the reverse complement.
GACCGTGCCCTGCTCGCCCCGTTCTGCGGCGGCTGTGATCGCTTTGGACCATGCCGTTTGCTGCAATATGTTGATCTTGAGGTCGCTCGCAAATTCCGTTCGGGCATCGGTCTCAATGCGGCCAAGTCCTGACAAGCCTGCCAGTAACAGCGCAGATTTATGCCCTTTTGGGCTGCCGTCATTGCCGTAAAAATCGTCGAGGCTTCCATATTCTGCTGCAGTTACGCGGCCCGGAGCCGCCAGCGTCACAAGCGCCCAGCCAAGCGAACCGTCTGCCACGACGTCAATCCACCGCGCAGCGGAGCGGTCAAGACCAGCTGTCAGCATGGACGCAATTAACCTGTCGGCCGCTGCCTGATGATCGGCGTTGGGTGCGATAAGTGCAGCCGCACGGGCTGTCATCACCAATGAACCTTGATAGTCCACACCAGCGGCTGCTGCGGTCCATAATGACACCATTGCCGCAACCTTGGCATTTGCACCGGCTGCAGTGTATGCGTTACCTAAGCTTTCAGCCTGCGATCGCACAGCGTCAGGTGCATCGGCATCATCGAGCACCTGAGCGTACAGATCCACCATGTCACGGTTCGACAATATACCAAGCGCGCCAGCTCCTGGCGCGTATTTGGCGCGTATAGCTGGACCAAACATCGGCAATTGCACGCGCCAACCATCAACCTGACGGCCAGTGTCGGCAAATAGGGCAGCAGGAGGTTCAAGCCCCACCGCAGCCGCAAGACCGAAGCGCCAAGGATTCATGCCCTCGACATTTTCCCATTCGATTTTAACCGAACGTCGCCCGTTAATGCCGGCACCAACGGCCTTTTCAGCCAGAAGATAATCCACACCGCGGACCCAGCCTTGGTAGCGGCCCTGATTGATAAATGCCGTGGCGCTGCCCTGTTCACCGGCCAACGACGCGCAAATCGCGCGGGTCATTTTCCAGCGGCCATTATTGACAAGGCGCACGCCACTCTCGGTGAGCGGGCACAGTCCAGCGAGGTCGCCGTTGGCCAAATAGGCCTGCATCGCAACTTCATGGAGGCGTTTTGTGTAATCTCCGCCATCAACCTGTTGAACAAGGTTACGTGCTACCACCGAGTCGCCCATACGCAATAGCAACCAAGCGCGTTCCGCTGTCCAATCCGCACCATTGATGCCCTCCGGCGTGTTCGTGCGGCTGGCGAGTAAACGCCGCGCCATGATAGTGCCCCAGCGTGAGGCAATTGGTCCCGACGTTCGGTCAACGACCTGGCTCAAGAACGCACCATCCAGCGCCCCGAAAGAGTCTGCAGGAAAACCACCCGATGCCTCTGTGATTATCCCGACCGCGCCCAAGGAACGGCGTGCGGCTGGCGGAACATCAAAACGGATTACCAATTCCGGCTCTTCTTCTTCCTCTTCGTCTTCTGCGGCCGCGGCCTCGCCGTCCGCAGGAGTCGTTGAGGCAGGGGAAATGGAACCATCCGGCGATGCAGGCACCGCAGGCGTCGGCCTGCCTGTCACAGGCGTCGGCGGGGGTGGTGGATCGCCGAAACCTTCGGGAAGCAAAGACTCAGGACCTTGTTGCCCGAGTGCTGGCAAGGAGAATACCAAGACCAGAGCGCTAGCAACCAACAACCCGCTTTTTGTTATCTTGTCAGTCAATGATGCGAACCTGTTTCCATATCTGCGGGCAGCAATGCAGTTTGTTCCAATATCATCAGTTGCCGTTACCGCAACCCTAACCGGAGAATAGCAAGCCTATGACCCCTGCGGCAACCGATAGAAACCGCAAAAACTGCATTTCGCGTATAGCAAGGCGCGCCGTCCGCCTAATTTGCTGCTTTTGCAGTAAAAAGCAGCAACTCGGCAAACTGCTTTCGGCTTACGTCAAGCCGAGATATAGGCGATGCTGCAATGGCTTTACCTCGCGAACCGAAAATGCAGAGATATGGCAAGCCCGCAACGCCGGTGCTTGACCGTCCCGTGGTGCTCGTCGGCATGATGGGTGTTGGCAAAACCAGTATCGGAAAGCGCCTTGCGACGCGACTTGGTGCCCGGTTTGTCGATGCTGATGACGAAATTGAAAAGGCGGCAGGCCTTTCAATTGCCGAGATATTCGACAAGTTTGGGGAAGAGTATTTTCGCGACGGTGAACGCCGCGTCATCGCGAGGCTCATTGAAGGGGAACCCAAAATTATTGCCACTGGCGGCGGCGCTTTCGTCAACGACTATACCCGTGCGCTGATATTGGAGCGGGCGACATCAATTTGGCTTGATGCCGATGTCCATGTGCTTGCCGACCGGGTGTCGCGGCGTAACCACCGCCCGCTTTTGAAAGATAAGGACCCTGTCGAGGTCCTGACCGAGCTTGGCAAGGTGCGAAACCCGCTTTATGCCGCAGCAAACCTCCATATTCGCAGCGACACATCGCCGCATGTGCGGACCGTTGAAAACATCCTGAAAGCCCTCGCCGCATGACCGTGATACGAGTTGACCTAACCAACACCCCTTACGACATTCATGTGCGCGCTGGGCTGCTCGCGGATGTGGGCACTGTCCTTGCGCCTTATGCCCGCAACGGCAAATTGCTTGTCGTGACGGACGAAAATGTAGCGCAAGCTGTTTCGCCGAAGCTTGAGGCCATCCTTCACGGTATAGGCATTTCATGTGCCATCTTCACATTACCACCGGGCGAAGCAGGTAAAAGTTGGGAACAGTTGGAACACCTCACCGATTGGTTGCTAGAACAGCATGTGGAACGCAGCGACCATATCGTCGCGCTTGGCGGTGGCGTGGTAGGCGACATCACTGGCTTTGCCGCGCATATCATAAAACGCGGCTGCTCCTTTGTGCAAATCCCCACAACTTTGCTCGCCCAAGTCGACAGTAGCGTCGGTGGCAAGACCGCTATCAACAGCAAAGCAGGCAAAAATCTGGTCGGGGCATTTCATCAACCCGCTTTAGTGCTCATCGACCCCGAGTTGCTATCGAGCCTGCCTACCCGCCAGCTCGCAGCAGGTTTTGCTGAGGTAGTGAAATATGGCCTGATCGATGACGCCGCATTCTTCGATTATTGCGAGGATAATCTGGACAGCTTTTTTGCTGGCGACCCTGAAGTCCGCGCGCAAGCTATTATCCGGTCGGTGCAATCCAAGGCACGGATTGTTGCCGCTGACGAAACCGAGCGGACTGGCACGCGTGCGTTGTTGAACCTCGGCCACACCTTTGGCCATGCATTGGAAGCTGACACCGGCTTTTCCGACCGGCTGTTTCACGGCGAAGCGGTGGCGGCCGGCATGGCATTGGCGTTTCGTTATTCTGTCCGGCTGGGTATCTGCCCTGCTGAGGAAGCACAACGCGTTACACGGCTTCTGAAGCGTGCTGGCCTGCCGACGACTCTCTCTGAAGCAGGTGTCACCGCCAACGGCGCGGCGTTGATCGATCATATGCGGCACGACAAAAAGATGAGCGGTGGCACCCTGCCCTTCTTGCTGGCACACGGGATCGGCCAGACCTTTCTGTCCAATGACGTTGCGCTTGATGACGTCGCCGCGTTCCTCGACAGCGAAGCTCAATCCTGAGCGATTAGGAAATCGTCCGAATCATCGCCGCCGAAACTATGGCGCGTGCCGGCGTGCATGTCACCGCTAGCAAATTGCGCTTTCAACCGGTAGCGGTCGCGGCGCCGGAACTCCGCAATAATGTCGTGAATTTTCTCACGATCAGTCCCAAAATATTTAAGCGCGTCGGCGGACATACGGATTGAGGATTCAAACACCTCACGCATAATGCTGATGCCGTCGTCCGTCATTAACAACAACGCCTGTTGCCGATCATAAGCGCGGACGAACAGCTTTGTGCGTGGGAATGTCTCGCGCACGGGCATGAGCGATTCAGCGGTCATGTAGCGATCATCAATGCAGAAAAAGATCGCCTGCGCCTCCTCGCCCCCTGCGCGTTTCAGCAAGTCGACGCGGGTACCATCGCCATAAAAAACCTTGAAACCGAAATCGCCACTGCGGTCGATGGTCTGCGGGTTGATGTCAATCAACGTGACCGAGCGCCCCGCGGCTTGCATGATTTGCGACACTTGTTGCCCGAAACGCCCATGCCCGACGATGATGACATTGGCTTGCGACGCCAACTCAGGATCATCCAACTGCACATCATCCCTGCCCTTGCGCGCAGCAAGCTTGCCTGCAAAGATCATCAGGAACGGCGTGGTCGCCATCGACAGTGTCACGACAGCACCAAACAGGCTCGCGGCCTCGGGCTCAATCAACAGCGCCTGCTGCGCGGCAGCAAACAGCACGAAAGCAAACTCGCCGCCTTGGCTCAAGAGCATTGCCATGATGATGGACTGCTTGGTTTGCAGACCAAAGAACCGGCCAAGCGCAAAGATGACCGCGATCTTCACCGCCACCAGCGCGAGCGCAAGTCCAGCCACAAAAAATGGCTGCGAAAGGATGACATCGACATCAAGCAGCATGCCCACTGCCAGGAAAAACAGACCAAGCAGGATCGAGCGGAACGGGTCAATATCCGCCTCCAATTCGTGCCGATACGGCGATTCCGCGAGCATAACTCCGGCGACAAATGCACCCAAAGCTGGCGACACACCAATTGCCTGCATCACCGCCGCGCTGACGCAAACCGTGAACAGGCCAGTGACGATGAACAGTTCGCGCTCTGAAATCTTGCCGACGAGGCGCAGCAACGGCGAGAGCAGATAGCGTCCGGCCAATACCAATCCGACAATTGCCACCACGGCGTAGAGCACCAGATACCATCCCTCGATCGCGCCTTCTTCGGCTGGTGCGCGCGACAAGGCCGCGACGATGGTCAGCAGCGGAACAATGGAAATGTCCTGAAACAGCAAAATCGAGAAACTTTTCTCGCCATAATCGGTCTTCATGCGACCGCGCGATTGCAGCAACGGCAGCACCTGCGCTGTTGATGACAGAGCGAGTGGCAGGCCAAGAACCAAAGCCGCTTGCCAGCTAAAGTCTGGCATCGCGAAGTGGATGACGGCAAACATGCCAAGCCCGCACAATATGACCTGCAACGGCCCAAAAACCAGGATATCCCGCCGCAACAGCCACAGCCTGCCTGGAGATAACTCCAGCCCGACGAGGAACAGCAGCAAAATGATGCCGATCTCGGAATAAGCCAAAATGGTCTCTGGCGCATCGATCAGCGCCAGCCCGTCAGGACCAATAGCGATGCCGGCGACAAGATAGCCAAGGACCGCCCCAAGTCCCAGACGCCGGAAAATCAGCACCGCGACCAGCGCCGCGCCCAGCAGCACCACCCCGCCTAACATCACATCAGCGACGAGGTGGTGTGACGCTTCTTCCATCAGGCTTTCTCTTTGGCCTGCTCGGCCGCCGCAAGGACCGCGTCATAAGGCAATAATATCGCCGCATGGCGCGACGGATAATCGCAGGCTGCCGCAAGCAACGCCAGTTCGGGCCAGCGGCTTGGCATGTCGCCCTCACGCGTTAGGGCATGCGCAACGCCATCGCGTAGCTCGGCAATTTCTGAAACGGTGAGCCCCGGCGCGTTGTTCATCAAAATGGCCGCAGAAGCCTGTCCCAACGCGCAGGCGTTGGCACGCAAGGCCAGTTCCTGCAACTTGCCGTCTGCGTCGGTCACAACATCCGCCTGAATTCTGCTGCCGCACAAAGGCGAGCGCACTTCGGCTGAGCCGTCTGAGTGGTCAAGGCGGTGATTGGCAACCAACGACGTGGCCAGCCGCAAAATATCCCGATTGTAGAGCGCCGAATCCATCAGTCCGCCGCTTCCGCACCGCTATCGGCGGCGAGGCGTTGTTCGCGCACAAATTCCGACATTGCGTCGCCGCTGGCGTTCAACAGCGGATAAGTCCGCGAAATGGTCATCCATTCAGGTCTTTTCTCATCCGCGCCGTATACCAAATCATATCCCATCACGAACAGCAGGAATATCAGGGTCGCCATGATGAGCCCCTTTAGTATGCCAAAGCCAAAGCCAAGCACGCGATCAATTGGACCAAGGACGGACTTGCGCGATTTGGCGCCAAGCGATTTCGAAATCCATTTGCCCAGCGCATAGATCACGATAACAATGGCCAAGAATGCAAGTACAGCGGCGCCGGAGTCAGAACCAACCGCTTCAGCCAAAGCCGCCGTCGCGGGGGCATGGAACACGCGGACAGCAACGATAATCAAGACCCATGCAATCATTGACAGCATTTCTTGCACAAAGCCGCGCAAGAAACCGAATACGGCCCCGCTGCCCAGCAAGAACAGGACGAAAATATCGAGTGCGGTCATCTGTTCCTGTTGCCCCAATTACCCAAACGCGTCGCGATTATCATGCGTGATACGTCTTATGCCGATGCCCTTGCAACGGTCCGGTGTGGATTTAGTGACGTCCCAGCATATGGTCAACGAGATTGGCAAGCGTCCGGAACTCTTGCGTTGAAATGCCGGCCTGCCCTTTGACCGACGGTGGCACCAAGGCGCGGCTAAACCCAAGCTTGGCCGATTCCTTCAACCGCAACGCGCCATGTGCCACGGGGCGGATTTCTCCGGACAAGGCCACTTCGCCAAACAGCACTGCATCGGAAGGCAATGGCCGTTCCGCCAATGCCGAAACCAAAGCAGCCGCAACCGCAAGATCTGCAGCAGGGTCGGAAATCCGATAGCCGCCCGCAATGTTGAGATACACCTCAGCGGTTGAAAAGCTCAATCCGCATCGCGCCTCAAGCACTGCCAATATCATCGCGAGGCGGCCACTGTCCCAGCCGACTACAGCGCGGCGCGGGGTCGCCCCGCTGGATAGCCGAACGGTTAGCGCCTGAATTTCAACGAGCACTGGCCGCGTCCCCTCCAGCGCTGGAAAAACCGTCGCGCCCGTGACCTGCTCGGCCCGGTCAGTCAGGAACAATGCGCTTGGGTTGCCGACTTCGGTCAGGCCTTCCTCAACCATCGCAAAGACACCAATTTCGTCAGTGCCCCCAAAGCGATTTTTCGACGCGCGCAAAATGCGATATTGATGGCTACGCTCACCTTCAAAGGACAATACGGTGTCGACCATATGCTCAAGCACGCGTGGTCCAGCGATCGTCCCGTCCTTGGTGACGTGGCCGACGAGCATCAACGCAGTGCGGCGTTCTTTGGCAAAACGGATGAGTTCCTGCGCCGACGCACGAACTTGGCTTACTGTCCCGGGCGCACCTTCGATCAGGTCGCTGTGCATTGTCTGAATGGAGTCGATGACCAACAAGGCTGGCGGCGCGCCTTGCGCCATTGTCGTCAATATATCGCGCACTGATGTCGCAGCGGCAAGCTGCACCGGTGCGTCACCAAGCCCAAGCCGACGCGCCCGCAAGCGCACTTGGTCGACCGCTTCTTCGCCCGAAATATAAGCCACAGCAAGGCCACGCCGCGCGAGGTTGGCGGCGGCTTGCAACAACAGGGTCGATTTACCGATCCCCGGATCGCCGCCCAGTAAAGTCGCTGAACCCGGCACGAGGCCACCACCTAGGGCACGGTCAAATTCGGATATCCCCGTCGAGGCTCGCTCAGGAAGCTTAATGTCCGAGTTCAGCCCGGACAATTCAACCGCGCGACCGCCCGAATGCAGATGATGTTTCAGCTCAAAAACGGTCGCTTTGGCCTCTTCAGCCAAGGTGTTCCATTCGCCGCAATCGTCGCACTGCCCTTGCCAGCGATTGGATTCGGACCCGCATGCCTGACACACATATTTGCGCTTTGCTTTTGCCATAGCCGATAACTACCAGAACAAATCAAGAACTCAAGAAATAAGTGCCCAGTATCAGTGCTTGCGTGCGGCGAGCCGTGATGCCACACCCTTGCCATGCGCGAAAAAGAACTCAGGCTGGCGCTCATTTGCTATGGCGGGGTCAGCCTTGCCATCTACATGCACGGCGTCACGCGCGAAATTTGGCATATGGTCCGCGCGAGCCGCGCCTATCACGATGGTGCGCCGCCGACACGAAGCAGCGAGATCGTCTATCATGACTTGCTTGCGGAAATGTCGCGGGTCAGCGGCGTGAAGTTGCGCGTACTTACCGACATCATCGCTGGCTCAAGCGCGGGCGGTATCAACGGCATATTCCTGTCGCAAGCCATCGTCACTGGCCAATCGCTTGAGCCATTGACCGACATGTGGCTTGAAATGGCGGACGTCGATGTGCTGCTTGACCCAGATGCCCGTCCGTTGTCGCGCTTCACCAAATTTTGGGCGACGCCCATTGCATGGATGATCTTGCGCCGACGGGGCGGAGCGGTCGAGCGGACAGTTGCCAAGGAAGCGCAAGAGGAGGTCGCCGCCAAGCTGTCCCGGTTTGTCCGGGCACGCTGGTTCGCGCCGCCCTTTGGCGGGAATGTATTTTCGAAACTGTTGCTGGACGCATTGAATGCGATGGCCGCCAGCACAACAGGCCAGCCGCTATTGCCATCTAACCAGCCGTTGGACTTGTTTGTGACGGTGACAGACTTTAACGGCCATGATCAGGTCCTGCGCCTGAACAGCCCGGAAATAGTTACGGAATCCGAACATCGCATCACTGTCGATTTTTCGACGCGCGGCCGAACCGGGCTTGCAGACATTCCCGAGCTGATATTTGCAGCGCGCGCCACTGCAAGCTTTCCCGGAGCCTTTCCGCCCTTTTCAGTGCGCGAGCTTGACCGCTTGTTGGCGCGCGAAACTGTCCCCTGGCTTGGTCGCAATATATTTTTGAAACGCATATTGCCGCAGCAATTCGCTGCCAATGCCGCCGAAGATACCATGTTGATCGACGGCTCCGTATTGGCCAACGCGCCTTTCAATCAGGCTATTTCCGCTTTGCGCAACCGCCCAGCCCGACGCGAAGTGGACCGGCGTTTTGTGTATATTGACCCGAAGCCCGGTCGCCCTAGTTTCCGTTTTGGCAAACGCAATGCGGACGGCACCGCTGACCTGCCGCGCAAGCCACCGGGGTTTTTCTCCACGATATTGGGGGCAACCTCCAATATCCCGCGTGAGCAGCCCATCCGCGATAGTCTTGAGAAAATCACTGGCCGTTCGGAACGTATCGAACGCATGCGGCGCGTCATCGACAGTTTGCGGAACGAGGTTGAAAATACGGTCGAGACGCTACTGGGCAAAACGTGGTTCCTAACTCAACCGACAGCAAGCCGTATGCAAAAGTGGCGGCAATCGGCGCAAGAAAAGGCAATTGCCGCGGCCGGGTTTAGTTACCGTGCTTACAGTCATCTTAAAATTGCCGGTGTCGTTGACGATATCATCGCGACCGCGCGCCGTAGCCTACCTGATTCTTCTAACGAGTTTTTCCGTGATCTCCGCAGTGCGTTATGGGGCGAAATCAGGGCGCGGGGTCTCGACAATATGCCGCAAAACAATAATAAAATCGCCACGCGGCAGGCGGCGAC
>JANPKN010000245.1:0-2622 GCA_031426075.1 Sphingomonadaceae bacterium | reverse complement strand
GGTGCGCCGCCCAAAAGAGAAACGCCCCGGCCAACCGTCTATCTGGCTGGCGCAGACCCGTACCGGCCCGTCAGGAAACAGGTTCAGATCGGTCTGCAAGGCGACGATTACACCGAAGTGACCTCAGGCATCAAAGCAGGAGACAAGATACTCGTCCGGACCAAATCCCTTAAACCAAAGGCCGAAACCGACGACAACGCGGACGAAGATGACAGCGCCCCTTCTTGAAACCCATGATCTGGTAAAGGATTATGTGATCGGCGGCGAAGTGCTGCACGCCGTCAACGGCGTTTCATTGTCCATAAAGCGCGGCGAATTTGTTGCGATCATGGGTGCCAGCGGTTCGGGCAAATCAACTTTCATGAATATGATTGGCTGTCTTGACGTGCCGACATCCGGCACGCTGTTACTCGACGGCGTCGATACCAAAACGCTGGACAGCGATGCGCTGGCGGAAATCCGCAACCGCAAAATTGGCTTCGTGTTTCAACAATTCAACCTGCTTGCTCGCACCAGCGCGCTAGACAATGTTGCAGTGCCCCTGATTTATGCTGGCCTTGGCTACACGGAACGCCGCGAACGGGCACAGGCGAAGCTGGAGGCGATGGGGCTTGGCAATCGCCTTCAAAACACACCCGCCAAACTGTCGGGTGGTCAGCAACAGCGCGTCGCCATCGCCCGTGCGCTCGTTACCGATCCGTTGATGCTGCTGGCCGATGAGCCGACAGGCGCGCTTGATACTCAAACTTCGCTCGATATCATGGGTATTTTTCAAAAGCTGAACGACGAAGGCATTACGCTCATCGTTGTCACGCATGAACCTGACATCGCCGAATATGCCGCACGGCGGATCGTCTTTCGCGATGGACAAGTTATCGAAGACGCAGCCGTCAAATCCCGCCGCAGGGCAGTTGCCGGATGAACAATTTGCTGAACGCGATCGCTGGTTGGGGCGTGAACGTCGCAATTGCGATGACCGCGCTGCGCACCAATTTGATGCGCTCGATACTGACAACACTTGGCGTGATGATTGGTGTGTTTTCGGTGATATTGGCGGTAGCTGTGGGTAATGGCGCCCAGGTCTCTGTCACACAGCAGATTGCAACTTTGGGTTCCAATATGGCCATCGTAGTGCCCCAGCCCGACAGTGGCAGTGGCCCGCCGCGTCCAACCGACCGGGGCCGGCTGACTGAGCGCGACGGTCGGGCTATCCTGCGTCAGGTATCCGGCGTCAGCGCAGTTGCCCCGCAAATCCGAAGCAGCGTACAATTGGTCACGCCGGGCCGCAGTGCCACCACCCAAGCGACTGGCGCGACACCTGAATATGGCATCGTGTCGAACATTACTGCATCGGAAGGCCGTTTCCTGACCGATGGCGATGTCGGAGCCGCAGCACGTGTTGTGGTGATTGGACAGACCGTGGCAAACAAGCTTTTCGCCGATGCAAATCCCGTAGGCGAAACTGTACGTATCAACCGCGTGCCATTTAAGGTTATTGGTTTACTCGAAAGCAAGGGCAGTAATCTGGGTAACGACAATGACGATCAAATTGTGGTGCCAATTACCACGTTACGCCAGCGGCTGTTGACCACAGCGACGCAAGGGCCTGACGATGTGACATTGCTGTTTGTCGGCTTTGAAGACGAAGACTCGCTGCTCGCGGGTCAGCAGGAAATCAAGCGCATGTTGCGTGACCGATACCGCGTGCCCAAGGGCAGGATTAATCCGTTCACCGTTCGCACGACCACGGAAATTGCCGAAACGACAGGCCAAGTGACTCAGATATTTCAGGCGGTGTTAGTCGCGATCGCCTCCATCTCGCTGCTGGTTGGTGGCATAGGGATCATGAACATCATGCTGGTCAGCGTTACCGAGCGCACCCGCGAAATCGGACTGCGGATGGCATTGGGCGCAAAACGCAGCGACATTCGGAACCAGTTCTTGGTTGAAGCCGCTGTGCTGTGCGTCATTGGTGGTGCCATCGGCCTAACATTAGCAATAGCCGCAGCAGCCATTTTTCAAAAAGTGGCTGATTTCCCAGCCCCGATCGGGTTTGACACCGCAATTTTTTCCGTAGCGTTCTCAGCAGTCATCGGAATAATGTTCGGCGGTTATCCGGCTATCCGTGCTTCGCGGCTCTCACCAATCGAAGCGTTGCGCAGCGAATAATCAGAATTTGCCTGATAGTGAAAGTTGCAGCAACGGATCGAGATTGCGTTCACGGTTTACGATTTGCGCAAGACTACCCGATGCGCGGGTCCCACTGCAGATAAAGCGATCTCGGCGGAAACTGGCCAGGTCCGTCACCTGAAAACGGATCGTACCAAGCTTGAACTTGCTATATTCGACAAAGATCGTTGTACGGGTTCCATCCTGCTGTCGCCGAAGCTCATTAAAGAAATACGCAAAATTTGCCTTTTGAACACTGAACGACGCGCCATACACAAGCCCTAAATCAGCCACATCATATCGGATATCCCATTGCTGGTGCCAAAGCGGACGGTTTGACATACTTCGGTTAAGACCCGTCACCGGATCCGTAACCCGGCTACCGTGGTAATGGCCAATATATCGTGCTTCCATACCAGTAAAACCCATAGGCTTGGTCAACCAGTCGAGAGG
>JANPKN010000244.1:0-3895 GCA_031426075.1 Sphingomonadaceae bacterium | reverse complement strand
GATCGTTTTGGCCTGCGCCGCGTCTATTATTCGGCATTCAGCCCAATTCCAGATGCCAGTGCGGTGCTGCCGCTGCAACGCCCGCCTTTGATGCGCGAACACCGACTGTATCAATCGGACTGGCTGATGCGCTTTTACGGTTTTGCGCCGCAAGAGGTGGTCGATGCGGCGGAGCCCGATGGCAACTTGCCTTTGGATATCGATCCCAAGCTTGCCTGGGCGCTTAAGCATCGCGCGCAGTTTCCTGTCGACGTGAACAGCGCGCCCAAGGCAGTGCTGTGGCGTGTGCCGGGGCTTGGCACCAAAGCCGTGGACGCAATCGTCAAGGCACGGCGCTGGCGGCGGCTTCGACTGGAGGATGTGGGTAGGCTGACCGTATCGATCACCAAGATCCGTCCCTTTATCACCGCAGAAGGATGGAGCCCCGGCGCGCTGACCGATATGGAGCATTTGCGCGCATCGGTTGCGCCCAAGGTACATCAACTGGAACTGTTTGCGTGATTACCGCGCGCCTCGACAGCGAAGATGATTTTGACGGATGGCGCGCGCAATGTCGCGGCCTCCTGCGTCTGGGCGCAAAGCCAGCGGATGTCGTGTGGCAGGTGGGTGCACAGCGGACTGACCTTTTCGCCAATCCCGAAACTTCGATTGAGGCCGCCCCTATCGGTGTGCCTAAGGGCTTTGCCGAACTGTCGCGCTCCGTCATTTGCCATAATGATCCAGAGCGTTTTGGGTTGTTATTTCAATTGCTCATCGACCTGAAGACAGGACGGCGGCACATGGGCGACCGCGCTGATCCGTTATTGCGCAAGCTCGACATCATGGCCAAAACCGTGCGGCGGGACATTCACAAGATGCGCGCCTTTGTCCGATTTCGGCGGATCGAGGAAGATGGTGAAGAGCATTATATCGCGTGGTTTGAACCCGAACATCATATCGTCCGCACCAACGCGTCGTTCTTCGTTCGCCGCTTTGCCGGCATGCGCTGGTCGATACTGACGCCGCAGCTGTCGATATATTGGGACAAGGACAAATTGCTTGAAGGACCGCCTGCGCGCAAAGAGGATGCCCCGTCCGAGGACGCGATCGAGGAGCAGTGGAAGACCTATTACGGGTCGATCTTCAACCCTGCCCGCCTGAAGGTGAAGGCGATGTTGAAGGAGATGCCAAAAAAATATTGGCACAATATGCCCGAGACTGCCTTGGTTTCCGAACTCATCCAGTCCGCGCGAAATCGCGAATTGGCGATGATCGAGAAAGAGACTGCTGCACCCGTGGCCGACACATTGCAGTCCTTGCACGCCGAGGCGGCGCGCTGCCGCCGCTGCCCCTTGTTCGGGCCAGCCACACAAGTCGTCTTTGGCGAGGGGCCAGAGCGCGCAAAACTGATGTTTGTGGGTGAACAGCCCGGCGACCAAGAGGATATGCAAGGGCGGCCCTTTGTGGGCCCTGCGGGGCAGATTTTTGATGCCGCCTTAGCCCAAGCTGGCCTGGACCGAACGCAAGCCTATGTCACCAACGCGGTCAAACATTTCAAGTTCAAGCCAGAGGGCAAACGCCGCATTCACGAACGGCCCAATGTCGGCGAAGTAAACCATTGCCGCTGGTGGCTGAAACGCGAGATAGAGATGGTGCAGCCGGACCTGATTGTCGCCTTGGGCGCAACGGCTGCGCGCAGCCTGACGGGCCGCAACGTGGCGATTACTGCTAATCGGGGCAGCATATTGGAGAGCGAGGAAGGCGTGCCGGTTCTCGTCACCATTCACCCAAGCTATTTGCTGCGCCTTCCCGATGCAGAGATGGCAGCGCAGGAACGCCGCAACTTCGTCGCAGACTTAACGCAAGCACGCGAGCGCATCGAAGCATTTCAAATGGCGGCGACGTAAAACAGCAAGCAGGTTTCTGGAAACGCATGTGGCAACTGTAAACCATGATGCATGAGCGCAGCGCCGCTGAACGTAGCGCCCTCGCCCGTCAAGCCCAGTGTTTCAATCGCGGATGGCCCTTTCACCGCCTGCCAATTGGTCGGCCACATAAGCTGGAGCCGATATTCGCGGTCCCGGTCGAGACCATCGAAACGTAACCGCCCCGGCAAAACCTTTGCGTCGCTGGCCACATAAGCAACCGAATAGATGGCTTCGGATTTATCGCGCGCCACGACACCGCTTGCGAGCAACTGCGGCGCGGTATCGATCCGGAATAGGTCGCCATTATGCAGCAAAAAACGGTGTTTTTTATGCAAATTGATGGCGTTTTTGAGCACATCGAGGTCAGCCGCCCGCTCGGTCAGCAAATTCAGTTCAAGCCCCATATGCCCCATCAGCGCGGTCGCCGCGCGCATTTCCATCGACAGACGCCGACCCGTCACATGGCATTTTGCTGGCCCTACATGGCACCCAAGCACTTCGGGAGGCAGGAAAAAGCTCGCACCGCGTTGGATAACTTGGCGGTCAAGCGCGTCATTGCTGTCGGACGTCCAAACGCGGTCGCTATGCGCCAGCACGCCCATATCAGCGCGCGCGCCACCGGAAGAACAGCTTTCGATTTCGACATTCGGGTGCCCCGCCCGAACGCGGTCAAGCAACCTGTAAAGCGCCTGAACTTGGGCAAAAGCGCGCGGTGTGCCGCCTTGCCCGCCAGGGTGGCTCAGGTCACGGTTCATGTCCCTTTTGATGTAGCTTATGTCATGATCGCGCAAAATCGCATCGATTGCGTTGAAGAGGTAATCCGCGACTTCAGCCCGGCTAATGTCCAGCGCAAGCTGCGACCGGAACGGCACCTGCTCCACGCCCTCCAAGCCCAAAACCCAATCGGGATGGGCGCGGTACAGGTCGCTGTCGGGGTTGACCATTTCGGGTTCGAACCACAGGCCAAATTCCATGCCAAGGCCAGTCACATGGTCGATTAACGGATCAAGTCCATCGGGGTAAACATCCCGCGAAACGGTCCAGTCGCCCAGCCCCGCCCCGTCATTGCGGCGGCCACCGAACCAGCCGTCGTCCAACACAAAGCGCTCGACGCCAATCTCGGCGGCGCGGGTGGCAAGCTCTTTCAACTTGGCGACATCATGGTCGAAATAGACCGCCTCCCATGTGTTGTAATGCACTGGCCGCGGCTTGGCGCGCATTGCAGGGCGAAGCAGTTTTGCGCGCACATGATCATGAAATTTGCGGCTGAGCGCGCTGAGGCCTGCCCCGCTGTAGGCGGCAACAATCTCTGGACTTGTGAAAGATTCCCCCGGCGCGAGCCGCACTTCCCCAGGCAATAGCAATGCGCCGAGGCTTGCCAACACCCGCCCATCGGTCAGCGAGTCCACGCGGAGGCGGTGGTTGCCGCTGAACGCCAAATGGAAGCCATAAGCCTCGCCCGCGCTTTCGTTCGTATTAGCACCGGCCAACACGATAGTGGGGTAACTAAAATGCGACGTCCGCCCACTGCGGTTCTCGCGCAGATAGGTTGCGGCATTGCGTTGCACGCGGTCCTGCGTAAATTCTTGGGTCCATCGCCCCGTGAAGCCGATGATGTCAGTCAATGCATCCGGCACGGGAAGGCAGGCAGTCATCATGTCATTCACATCAAGCGGGGTTGCCCCATAGTTGGTCAACGTCGCTCCGATACGGAGAATGCCCGTATTCGGATCAAAATCAATCTCATATTCGAGCCCAAGTCGTGTGCGCTCATCGCGGCAAATGATCTTGGCGCCGTGGTCGCGAGGCACAACCTTGCTGACCTCAAACAAGCTACCCCAATCCTTGCCCGCACGATGCGCGTCAAAGCCGTGGAACATCGGGTGACCAAGCCCTGGCTCCATTGCCAAGGACAAGGGCAAGGAAACATCGGCAACACCGTGCATGCCTTGACGGAAGGACAGGCGCTCGTACTCAGCAACATCGAC
>JANPKN010000243.1:0-7444 GCA_031426075.1 Sphingomonadaceae bacterium | reverse complement strand
CTGAAAAGCTATTCTCCCAAATAATCAGAAAGGGTCGTAATATGACGTCCAACGCGGCGATGTTTGATGTAGGCGATTATGTGGTTTATCCCAAGCACGGGGTCGGGCGCGTAATCGAACTTCAGGATTCCGAAATCGCAGGGATGCAGCTTCAGCTTTATGTCCTGCGCTTTGAAAAAGAAAAAATGACGCTTCGTGTGCCTTTCAACAAGGCCGAAGGCGTAGGTATGCGCAAGCTGTCGAGTGACAAGACGCTCAAGGAAGCGATGCACACATTGACTGGCAAGCCAAAAGTTAAGCGCACCATGTGGTCACGCCGCGCGCAGGAATATGAAGCGAAGATCAACTCAGGCGACCTAGTGTCGATTGCAGAAGTGACGCGCGATCTGTTCCGTCCTGATGATCAACCCGAACAAAGTTATTCCGAGCGCCAGATTTTCGAAGCAGCCTCGAGCCGTTTGGCCCGCGAGCTTGCAGCCATGGAAAAGACCGATGAAAAAGCGGCACTCCAGAAAATTCTCGTCATCTTGAATGAGGCGGCGCCGCAATATTACGAAAAAGCCGAATAAACTTTCCTTACCGGAAAAGCTGAAGGGCGCTGGGAACGGCGCCCTTTTTTTTATGATGTTGCGCTACCGCGAAATGCCCATCCTGACATTCGTGTATCGAGGGTGGTAGGGTTGAATATGGCCAAAGTAATTGTCTGGTATGATGGGGCATGCCCTCTGTGCATTCGCGAGATTGCGTTTATGCGTCGGATTGACTCGCGCCGCGCCATCGAATTTCTCGATATCGCGCCCGCCGATGCAATGTGCCCGCTTGACCGCCAATTGATGCTCGCGCGTTTTCATGCCAGCGAAAATGGCGTCATCCTGTCTGGGGCGGCCGCCTTTGCCGCGATGTGGCGTGCCATTCCACTATTGAAACCTCTTGGGTTTCTCGCACGCAACCCTGTCATTCTTGATATTCTCGAGCGGCTTTACCTGCGTTTTCTTAAAATCAGACCGCACCTGCAAAAATTATTGGACTAATCATCATCCCCGAAATTCTTTCCACAACGCGCAACAGTGCGCTCTCCCGCCTTGCGCAATTCGCGCCACACGCTGGCCATGCTTATGCGTCAGGACGCAACACCGATCCAGGGCAAGAGCAACCGGGCGCAGTATCGAAATTATCGCCATACCTTCGGTACCGGTTGATTACCGAGCAGGAAGTTGTCGGCGCTGCGCTGGGACAACACAGCCTGGCTGCCGCCGAAAAATATGTGCAGGAAGTCCTCTGGCGCACCTACTGGAAGGGCTGGCTTGAGATGCGCCCTTCGGTTTGGACGCAATTCCAACAAGAGCGCGATCACCAGCGTGACCGCTTTCCCAACGCCCGCGCGATCCAAAGCGCAGAGGCCGGAGAGACAGGCATAGAAGGCTTTGATGACTGGGCCCGCGAATTGGTCGGCACAGGCTATTTACACAACCACGCCAGAATGTGGTTTGCGTCGATCTGGATATTCACACTGCGCCTTCCATGGGCCTTGGGTGCCGATTTCTTCCTGCGCCACTTGGTAGACGCCGATGCAGCAAGTAATACATTGTCCTGGCGCTGGGTGGCTGGCCTGCAAACGGCTGGTAAGGCCTATCTTGCGACCAGTGACAATATTGCACGCTACACCAACGGCCGATTTGCTCCCAAGGGCTTGGCGACGACAGCCACCATCCCGTCAGATATCCTCATCACAGCAGCGCGCCCCTTGCCCCAAGCTGCGTATTTCGATCCGCAAAAACCCGCCTATCTTCTGGTGACGCCAGAGGACTTGAATCCTGAGTCCGTCTTTGGCGTACCTGCTAAAATCAGCGAAGCAGGCGTGTTGTTCGACCCTGAAACCTTGTGGGGCGACAATGCCATATCCTTTGTCGAGGCCGCGACGAGCGATGCCACCGAGCGCGTTGGCAACGCCTTCAAATGCCCGACAACCATGCTTGCCAGTTTGGATGCAACGAAGCTGATTGCAAAAGCCCGTGAAGCCGGCGCGGAGCAGATTGTCACCCCTTATGCCCCAGTCGGTCCGGTCGCAGATGGTCTGGGCAGCATAGCGCCTTTGTTGGCCTCTGAAGGCGTCCCCCTAATCCAAGTTCGCCGTGCCTGGGATGAAAAATTCTGGCCGCATGCGACTAAAGGCTTCTTCCCGTTCAAGGAACGCATCCCGAAAATTTTGAAGGAAATGGGGCTTTCCCGATAGACTACAAATTTCTGTTGCATCGGAAAACGTCAAGTGTATTATTTTAACAATACACAAGGAGCCACCTGATGCGTAAAGCCTTATGCCTATTGCCCCTTCTCATCCTCTCGCTCTCGGCGTGCGGGGAGACCGTTTCGGAAGCTGTCAAGGATATCAAGGCCACCGACGGCAATGGATTTGCTGACGGCAAAGCCGTTTCGACGGCTGCGGCCACCACGGACCGGTTTGAAGCGGTCAAAGCGCTGGGGCCGGACAATATCGTTTTCGTCACAGGCGATGCCTTCACCATCAAGGCCGAAGGCAACGCGAAAGCCGTCGCGACATTACGTTATAAAATCGAAGATGACGCGATTGTCATTGGCCGTAAAAAAGGCAACTGGTTTGGCGAAGAGGGCAAAGGCGTGACGATAACAATCACTGCCCCAACCCTGAACTCGGCCTCGCTCGCAGGTTCAGGTGACTTTACCGCAGACCGGATGACAGGCGATGATGTCGAAGTCAAAATCGCCGGATCAGGTAGTTTGAATGTCGCCAATATCGACGCCAAAAAGCTGGAGACGAAAATCGCTGGTTCCGGCGGTGCCGTTGTTTCGGGCAAAGTCGAGCGCGCCGATTTCACGGTGCTCGGTTCAGGCAGCGTCGATGCGGCGAAACTTAACGTTACGGACGCCGATGTATCGATCGCGGGGTCCGGTGACGTCCGCTTGAACGCTACTGGCAAGGTCAAGGCGAAGGTCGCCGGCAGCGGAGACATCAATGTGACCGGCGGTGCCACCTGCGATTCGAAGACCATGGGCTCAGGCAACATAAGTTGTTCCTGAATCAAAGTTGCAAAAACGCATGAGCAATTGGTGGGACCGGGTTGTTGTTCCTCGGTTGATCGGCTGCGCCTGCACGCAACCCGCAATCATGAAAGACAGGGCAAAAATAGTGCCCCACGCCTTTGGCGACGTTCTCGAGCTTGGCTGCGGTGCGCCCAATCTGGATTATTATGACTGGAGCAAGGTACGGTCGCTTTCGGGCGTCGACCCTTCAACGGAATTGCTCGAACGCGCAAAATTGGCATTGGAAAGCAGAGGGCTAAAGGCCAATTTCATCCCCGGTGTTGCCGAGGCGCTACCGTTTGCCAGCGCCAGTTTCGACTGCGTGGTCACGACTTTCACGCTCTGTTCGGTTCAAGATCCGCGCTTGGCCTTGGCCGAAGCGAAACGTGTGCTGAAGCCGGGAGGTCGTTTGCTGTTCGTCGAACATGGCCGCGCACCGGATGCGTCAGCCGCAGCATGGCAAAATCGCATCGAGCCTGTCTGGAAGCGGATTGCTGGCGGTTGCCATTTGACCCGGCCTGTAACTCAGGCCATATCTGACGCAGGCTTTGTGTGTAATGCACCGCAAGGACATTATATGAGAAGGACACCGAAATGGCTTGGCTGGGTCGAATGGGGCGAGGCACGATTGGCGGACTGAGCGGCGCTTTATTGTTGACCGCAGGGCTTAGTGTGGCCGCACCAGCGTCAGCCGAGGAGCGCAAGATGCTCGTCGCCAGCTTTGAAAATATTCAGGTCATTGGCGACATCAATGTCGAAGTGCAGACTGGCAGGGCCCCGTCTGCGCGCGTGTCAGGCGACAAAAGAATACTTGATTCGCTGAAGCTCGAACGCGTCGGCATGACTTTACGGGTGCGGCTTCAAGGTGCGCTGAACAACGCGAAGGGCGCGCCGATGACCAGGCCCGTGCTGGTGCAGCTCACAACACAAGCCGTCAAGGACATGACCGTGGCTGGCAATGGGTCGTTAAAGATTTCGGATGTCGAACAGCCCGACTCTGTCCGGATGCTCGTTGCTGGCAATGGATCAATCGCAGTCGAGAAGCTCACATCCGACAAATTCTCGGCCGATATCGACGGAAACGGACGGATCGCGGTCAAAAATGGCAGTGTTCGTACAGGGAAAGTGACGCTGGATGGTGCGGGACAATTCGAGGCCCCAAACCTCAAAATGCGCACTATTCGACTTGAACACAGCGGTAATGGCGTATCCAACGTACAAGCCCTGGAAGAGGCTGATATTTTTAATAGCGGTACGGGTAACATCACCGTTGGCGGGAGCGGAAGCTGTTTTATCAAAAAAGCTGGAAGCGCTGCAATCAATTGTGCCCGGATCGAAAAAGGATCGCGTTGATGACCTTTAGCCAATTCAGCCGGCACAGTGTTTTTGCTGTCGCATTGGCGCTTAGCGCATGCACCATGCCCGCCAATGGCGGAAGTCAGGTTGAGGGCTGTGCCGCAGGTACTTCGGCGGGCCAATCGGCAGCGGGCCTTGAGCAAGTCACGTTGTGCATCACCAGCGCTGCAAAAACGCACAGCTTCACCGTTGAAGTCGCCGGAACGACGACGGAGCAAGCGAAGGGTTTGATGTTCCGAACCGAATTGCCTGACAATGCAGGCATGGTTTTCCCTTTTCCCGAACCGCGGATTGCAAGTTTCTGGATGAAGAACACGGTCATCCCGTTGGATATCATTTTTGTCCGCGCCGATGGTACGATTGAGAGCATCGCTGACAACACCGTTCCTTATTCAACTACACCTGTAGCATCGGGCGAACCGGTGAGGGCCGTGCTTGAGTTGCGCGGCGGCCTTGCTGCTGAACTGGGCATTGCGGCAGGCGACACGGTCCGCTGGACAGCCAAATAGGGATTGCACGGGACGGTGCTTGGTCCTAATCGCGGAAGCCATGAGTATACTCGGAAAAATCTTCACTTGGTGGGACGGTGCCACCATCGGTACGTCGATCTACAGCTGGCGTAAGGGCAAAGCGGTGGGTACCGACGCGGGAGGAAACACATATTATCAATCGTCCGACGGCAAACGCCGATGGGTGATCTACAATGGACCCAATGACGCGAGCCGCGTGTCACCCGATTGGCATGGCTGGCTGCACGGTACGCATGATGGGGACCCGGAAAGCTATCTGCCACCGCATCGTGGCTATGAAACAGCACCGGTGCCTAACCTCACAGGAACCGACGCTGCATATCGTCCCGCAGGATCGATTGAGCGGGGCGGACACCGTGCGCGTGCAACGGGTGATTATGAGGCGTGGAGTCCCGACGCATCATGATCCGCAGACGCGGCCTGATGTTACTGCCATTGTTGGCTATGCTGACTGCTTGTGGTTCGTCGGAGGAAGAAACACTCGCGCGTACAAAATCGGGTGAGGCACTCCCGACGAATGACAAGATCGTTGCCGAGTCAGGCGAAACTATTGGCACACCGATGGCCGAACGCGTTGCGGTTCTAGGCCTGTTGAACAAGCGAAACGGGCAAACACGCGACATTGAGCTTAAACCTGGCGAAGGGATCC
The DNA here is from genome assembly GCA_031426075.1 of Sphingomonadaceae bacterium. GTDB lineage: Bacteria > Pseudomonadota > Alphaproteobacteria > Sphingomonadales > Sphingomonadaceae > Sphingorhabdus_B. The sequence continues at coordinate 1,852 of JANPKN010000243.1, read as the reverse complement.
GCTTTGACAAAGTGGTGGTCAGGCTCCGGGCTTGCGAGAAGACCGCACCTTGGGAAAACGTACCTGATGAAGGCGCCTTTGTGCAGCTGCTCGTCAACGAACGCCCGCCCGCGACCACGGAGGCGGAAAGATGGCGTAGCGTGTTCTCAGGCTGGCTGTTCAAAGAGAACCCTGCAGCCAATGTTGTTGAGCATCCGATTTACGATGTGTGGGTCAAGGCTTGTAAAATGAGCTTCCCCGGCGATGAAGCACCGGTGGAAGAGAAATCTACTGATGCGCCTCCAGCTGCGGCTCCAGTAGCCAAAGCACCGTCAAGCGCGCCCCAATCGCTGCCTGAGCCTGCCCCCGCAGCGCCCGAAGAAACCAGTCCTGACGAGGCCTGAATGGCTTTCGTAAGCGCGGCCTCAAGCAGCTTAAGATACGCACCTTGAGTCATTTCAACGGCGCCGAGACTGGCCAAGTGGTCGGTCATGAACTGGCAATCCAGCAACTCAAACCCGCCCATTTTTAGGCGTGCAACCAGCCAAGCAAGGGCAACCTTAGAAGCATCGGTCTCCCGCGAAAACATGCTCTCACCAAAGAAAACGCGCCCCAAGGCCAATCCGTAAAGCCCTCCAACAAGGTGTCCGTCCAACCAGCATTCAATGCTGTGGGCAAGACCCCGAGCGTGCAACTGGCAGAAGGCATCTTCAATATCCGGATTGATCCACGTTTCCCGCCTATCGGCCTGCCATTCTGCACAAGTGGCAATGACCTTCGCAAAGGCAGTGTCGGCGGTGACAACAAACCGGTCCTGCCGGATCGTTTTGGCAAGCGATTTTGACAAACGAAAGCCATCCAGTGGCATGATCGCGCGAAATTCTGGTTCGATCCAAAAGGTATCGGGATCATCTCGGGCATCGGACATCGGGAATATACCATTGGCGTAGGCCTGAAGCAGCAAATCCAGATCGATGGGCAAAACATGTCCTTTCGCGTCCGTTCAAAATACCTATCTCGAATTGCACCAACGCATGCAATGGATTATAGCCCTAAAAATCGCCCCGGTAGAGTTAGGTCTGATGAGGACCAACCCCGCCGGGGCGCGTCATTTCAAGCCCAGCCCCATAGGGGCGTACCATTTTAAGCAAAGTCAGGGACCACATATGACCCGCCGCCGCAAGATTTACGAAGGCAAGGCCAAGATTCTGTATGAAGGTCCTGAACCCGGCACATTAATCCAGTACTTCAAGGATGATGCCACCGCCTTCAATGCGCAGAAAAAAGGCACGATTGCCGGCAAAGGCGTTATAAATAACCGCGTTTCCGAGCATGTCTTTACACGGCTTAGTTATATCGGCATCCCGACGCATTTCATTCGCCGCCTCAACATGCGCGAACAGTTGATCCGCCAGGTCGAGATTGTGCCGATCGAGGTTATCGTTCGCAACGTGGCCGCTGGTACATTGTCAAAGCGCCTTGGCATTGAAGAGGGCACGCCGCTTCCGCACACTTTGCTCGAATATTGCTACAAAGACGACAGCCTTGGTGATCCATTGGTCGCAGAAGAGCACATCGCGTGCTTCGGTTGGGCGACGCAAGAGGAAATGCAGGATATTTCGTCCATGGCCATCCGCATCAACGACTTCCTTTGTGGTATGTTTGCCGCCATCGGCATTCGCCTGGTAGATTTCAAACTGGAATTCGGTCGCTTGTTTGATGGCGATTTCTCGCGAATCATCTTGGCTGATGAGATAAGCCCAGATGGTTGCCGCCTGTGGGACATTGAAACCGGCGAAAAGCTGGACAAGGATCGGTTCCGCCGTGACCTTGGCGGTGAAGCAGAAGCCTATCAGGAAGTAGCCCGTCGCCT
>JANPKN010000242.1:0-3194 GCA_031426075.1 Sphingomonadaceae bacterium | reverse complement strand
GCAGATTGCGGCTGCCGGGAATATGTCCCGACGCCATTTCGGGCCGTGGCTCGGCTTCTTCACCAGTAAAGCGGCCAGCGCCACGTGCATCGACGACAGTTGCGTCTTTGCTGTGCAAATTTGCCAGCATGTCAGCCTTGTTACGTACGGCCTTGTCATCTTTCCAGACTGTAAAGTGGCGGTGGCGCAAGGCTGGCTTTCCTGTTTCAAGCGGGCGGCCTTCGGCTTTCCACTTGGCGATGCCGCCATCAAGGATCGCAACATCATGCGCGCCGAACAAGGTCAGCATCCACCATGCGCGGGTGGCAGATTTGAAAGGGCTGTCGTCATAAACCACGATGCGGCTGCCATCGCCAAGGCCAAGCGATTGCATGCGGCTGGCAAATTTTTCTGGCGGCGGTAAGGTGTTGGGCAGGCTGCTATTGGCATCGGCCAGTTCTTCGAGATCCATGAACACCGCAGATGGAATATGCCCGCCTTCATATTCGGCCTGCGCGTTGCGGCCGGCGTCTGGCATAAAATATGTCGCATCGACCACACGCAAGTCGGACGCGCCGATTTCTTTAGCCAACCATTCGGTGCTTACTAACAATTCCATGAGTTTCGTCCTTGCCCGCAATTATGATTCTTGTGCGGTGCAAGATAAGCAGCTTTTTCAAACTATCCAAGTGTTTCGAGAAATTGCTGCGCATGGGCCCTCAGCGCAATTTTATCGGCGTCAGCCATACGTTCCCAATTTTTATAGGGCATCGCCATGCGCGGGTTTTTGCGCAGTTTTCCTTCGTTACGTGCAATAAACTCCCAATACAACGCGTTGAAAGGACATGCCTTCGCGCCGACGCGCTTCTTGACGTCATAGCGGCAGTTTGTGCAATAATCGGACATGCGGTTGATATAAGCGCCGCTTGCTGCGTAAGGTTTTGACGCCAACATGCCACCATCGGCAAACTGGCTCATGCCCAAGCTGTTGGGCAATTCGACCCATTCATAGGCATCGGCATAGACCGCCAGATACCATTTGTGGACTTCCTTGGGGTTAAGCCCGGCCAGCAAAGCGAAATTGCCCGTAATCATCAGCCGCTGGATATGATGCGCGTAGCTATGCTCAATTGTCTGGCCAATAGCTTGCGACAGGCAAAGCATGTCGGTTTTGCCGGTCCAGTAAAATCCGGGCAGTGGCCGCGTTGCGTCAAGCGCGTTGCTTTCGACATATTCCGCGCCAGCATACCAATAGATTCCGCGCACATATTCGCGCCAGCCAATGACTTGGCGAATAAAGCCCTCGGCGGCGTTAATCGGCACTTTGCCGGCCTGATATTGCACCTCAACGGCGCGGCACAGTTCAAGCGGGTCAAGCAAGCCGGAGTTGATGTAGGGTGACAGGATCGAGTGCCATAAAAACGGCTCTCCGGTGAGCATCGCGTCCTGATAATCGCCGAAATTGGGTAAGGCGTGATCAAGGAAGTGCTTTTGCTGCTTGAGTGCATCTGCGCGCGTCACAGCAAATCCGAATTTCGCGGTCTCTCCCATATTTCCGACAAAACGGCCCTCGACCATATCGATGACGTCTTGCGTCACGGCATTGGGCGCAAAATGCAAAGGCTTAGGCATGGCGAGGTCGCGCTTGGCAGGTTTCCGGTTCTCGGCATCGACATTCCACTGCCCACCTTCGGGCACGTCGCCGTGCATCAGTAGGCCTGATTTGCGCCGCATATCGCGATAGAAAAATTCCATCCGCAATTGCTTGCGGTCCTTGGCCCAGCTTTCAAATTCGGCATGGGTGCACAAGAACCGGTCGTCGGGCAAAATTTCAACGGGGACATCAAACCGGTCAGGCCAACTGTCCAGCATTGCCTTCACCCGCCATTCGCCAGCTTCGGTGACGCGCAGTGCAGATGCATTGGGGCGCTCGATTGCGCGGGCAACTTCACCAGTGAAGCTGCCACTGTTTTCTGCGTCGGTCAGCTTCACATAATCGACCGTCCAGCCTGCGCTGCGCAAATCTTCCGCATGGTGGCGCATAGCGGACAGGATGTAAGCCATCTTCGATTTATGGTGTGGCACATATTCGGTTTCTTCATCGACCTCGGCCATCAGGATGACAGAGGCCGTTTTGTCCTGAGCGGCCAAAGATGAGAGATTGTGGCTCAGTTGGTCGCCAAAAACAGGAATGAGTGTTGTCATGCTGCGTGCCTTAGATAGGTGGCTCGTCAAGCACGATACAGCATTTCAGGAAAGCAACGCCCGCTGCCCGAGCCGGTCAAAACTGCGCGGGCCTTGGTCGAGCCGCAGCGGACCCATTTTCGGCTGTGGAGGGATGGACTCGCGTCCTATGATGCACACCAGGCGTGCGACCTCCTTCGACGTTCCGTCGGGTGAGAGGCGAACGAGTTGCGCGACTAATATTGGCGCGAGCAGGGTCTTATTTTGCAGGGAAAATGTCTGCATTTCGTTCAGCGCGACGCCGAGCTTGAGCGGTAGGCTCATATTCTCGCCGGGCTTGACCGAGCCAAGCGGAGTAGGGGCAATCTTGTCTGAATTTTCAAAGAAATGGTCGATTGCGCGTTGCTGTTCGTTACTGGCGGATACCAGAACCGCCGACAGCGCCAGATTTTCGGCGGCAGTGTCACTGGCATTGGTGATGTGCAACTCGCCCTTGATGGTAAGGCTACTGAAACTGACCACGGCATTCTCCGGCACAAAGCCCAGGGACATGGCGCGCGGGGGTGACGGCTTAGGCATTGGGGTAACAGGTTGCGCGCGTGGCAGCGCAGGGCGCAGTGCAGGCGGATTTGGCGGCTTGGTTTTCTGTAGGGGGAGTCGCGTCGAGGCGGCAGGGGCTAGTTGACGTCGCTGCCACACTAAGAAAGCGCCACCGGCAATGGCTAACAAAAGTCCTGCCAAGGCGGCAGTTTCGAGAACTCCCACGCCCCCTGTTTCAGGTGGTGCTGGCGCATCGGTCTGGGGCACAGTTGCAGGGTCGGTTGGCGCCATATCAGAGGCACGGGTGGCCCCGGGTAAAGCGGGCGTCGCCTCTGGTGCGGTCTGTGGATCGCGCGCGACGTCTCCAGTGGGCGCAGGCGCTGTCGGCTGTGGCGCTGCGACTGTCGGGCTTGGTTGCCGAATGACAGGCGCAGGCGTTGGCTCTACAGTCGGCTGCGTCGCAGGCGGCGTAACTGCCTCGGGCGCTTCCG
>JANPKN010000241.1:0-5732 GCA_031426075.1 Sphingomonadaceae bacterium | reverse complement strand
CAGCGCCAGTGCAATAATCACGGGATGCACCACAGACAGTGGTTCAAGCGCCTCCCCAAGCCATGCCGCTAGCCCTGATTGCGTGATGCCCGCCGCGAGGGCCAAACCACCCCCGAACATCATAATGACGCCCCACGGGGCACGATCAGCCTCCTGCCAGATCAACAACGGCCGACCAGTTCCGTCGGGTATCAGGAACAGCAGCAGTGACCCTGCAATCGCAATACTGCCGTCGGTGATGCCACCCTTGGGAAGCAGTGGTTCCAGCAATGGCTGTCCAATCCACAGACCAATGACCAACAGAAAAATCGGAACGAGCCTTTTCTCCGCAATCGACATGGGCTGCGCCTTGCCGATGGATTCGCGTGCAGCATCGACGTCAAAACTTCCGGCGGTCACATTTTGAACGCGCAGCAAGATGAACGCACATAAGGGAACGCCGACAATCACGACGGGCAGGCCGTAGAGCATCCAAGTCAGAAAGCTGATCTGAATACCCAGCTGCTTTTCCACAAGTCCGGCGGCAATCGCGTTTGTAGGCGATCCGACCAGCGTTCCAAGTCCGCCAATTGACGCAGCAAAGGCGACGCCCATGATAAGCGCGCCAGCGAGGCCAGCTGTCTCGCCCGGCTTTGTGCCGCCAGCGGCAAGCACCGCGACCGCGATCGGAACCATGATCAACGCGATAGAGGTGTTGGACATCATCATGCTGAGCAGCGCTGTTGAACCCATAAATGCGATCATGAGGCCCGTGACGCTGTGCCCCGACCGGCCAAGGATAGCGAGCGCGACCCTTCGGTGCATTCCGGTGCGCTCAATCGTAAGCGCCAGAAATGCCCCGCCAAGAATGAGGAACAGGGTAGGGGAGTAATATTCCTTCGCGACATCCTGCGCGGTCATGATGTCCATCAGCGGCAGCGCCAGAAACGGAAGCAAGGCGGTGACCGTGAGTGGCAAAGCCTGAGTCATCCACCAGGTTGCCATCAATATGGTAAGGGCCGCAACGCGCCATGCCGATGGCTCCATCCCCGCAGGTGCGGGCAGCGTTAGCATGAGGACAAATACAATCAGCCCGCCCCAGAAGCCGAACTTGTCCGGCTTCATGGGCGCAGGCCAATTAACGAAAGCTGGCGGCCATATCCGGGCTCGCCCAAATGGCAGCTGCGCCGATAGCTGAAGAAACGGTCCGGCTGGCTATAGGTGTCTTCGCCCAGACATTCGACAGTCCTGATGCCAGCCGATGCCAGTCGCGACGCCACATAGCCTTCAATATCGAATTGATAATGGCCTGCTTTGCCATCGGCAAAAAATCGTTCGTTTGGCGCGGATTGCTCGACGAAATTGCGGAAGAAGCCTTCGTCGACTTCGTAGCTTTTCTGGGAAATGCAAGGGCCAATGGCGCAGCTTATGCGGCCAACATCTGCGCCAAGTTTCTCCATCGCACTGATGGTGTTCTCAAGCACGCCGCTTATCGCGCCTTTCCAGCCAGCATGCGCCGCGCCAATGACACTGGCCTCAACGTCCGCAAACAGGACAGGGACACAATCGGCGGTCACAATGCCCAGAAGGACGTTAGGTTGGTTCGTCACCATGGCGTCGCCGCGTGGTGGGTCATCTTCGGATATGTCGTTTCCGACCTGAACAACATCGGGAGAATGGAACTGGTGGACGCGAGCAAGTCTTGCGCCGGGCAAGACGGATTGCACGCTAAGTAGGCGATTTGCAACGACGGTTTCCCGCGCATCTTCAGAACCCAACCCGACGTTTAGGCCAGCATAGATACCCGTCGACACGCCGCCCTTTCGTCCAAGGAAACCATGGGCAACACTGCGCAGCACGCCTGATTGGATTACCTCAACTGCCATGCCTGCGTCTCCTCCCGTCGCCTCTATTCGCAACTGCCGCGCTTGACGGCAAGCCATTAGATTGCGAACCAGCATAGATGCAGCGACATATGCTTATATTTGGAATGGGCTACACCGCCACCCGCCTTGCCGACAAGTTGCGATCCGATGGCTGGCTCGTCACTGGCACAAGGCGGATGAGCGGGGGGGATGCCGTGGCCTTTGACGATGAAGTTGCGGTTCGGACAGCGCTTCAGAACGCGACGCATATATTGTCGAGCGTACCGCCAATGGGTGAGGGCGGCGATCCGGTGCTTTTGAAATATGGCGCGGCTATTGCGGCAAGCGATGTCTCATGGGTGGGCTATCTGTCCTCCACCGGAGTATATGGCGATACCGGCGGCGCATGGGTTGATGAAAGCGCGCCAGTCGGCGAGGGCCGTCGCACCGCGCGCGCCGAAGCCGACCTCGCCTGGCAAGCTTTGCGCGATGACGTGCGCGTTTTTCGCCTACCCGGCATTTACGGTCCGGGAAGGTCGGCGCTGGAGCGCGTTGAAGAAGGCAAAGCGCACCGCATTGATTTGCCGGGTCAGATTTTCAGCCGGGTGCATGTCGACGACATAGTGGACGCAGTCATCGCCGCATTTGCTGGCCCCGCTGGTGTCTACAATATTGCCGATGACGTGCCGGCACCGCAAAATGATGTTATCGAATATGCCTGCGACTTGCTGCAACGCGAATGGCCGCCTTTGCAGTCAATTGAGGCGGCTGGGCTGTCGCCGATGGCGCGCGGATTTTATGCCGAAAACCGCCGGATAACAAATACCAAGGCCAAGCGGTTTCTCAATTGGGTGCCGAGACACGCCAATTATCGGATGGGTTTGCAGGCATTGTTCCACGCGCGGACACAGGGTAACGCGGGGCAAAATAGGGAACAATAAGACGCGGCTTCCATTTATCTCCCAGATGATTTCACCCGACATAAAGTTTGGAGACAGGTTTTGACGACGATTACTGCTGACCGTTTAGGAACGACGAAATCTCCCCCGTTGTTGCTTGCGGTGACCGAGTTTGCCCGCGCTTCGATTGATATCGGCTCGCTCCCATTTGCCGCCCCCTTGTTAATGCGAGCGCCAAAGGGTGATGGCCATCCCGTGCTGTTGCTTCCCGGATTTCTGGCGGGCGAAGGTACGATGAAGCCCCTGTTCAAATTCTTGAAGCGGCTTGGTTACAATCCCTATCAATGGGAACTGGGTCGCAACATGGGTCAAAAGGCGATTGGTTCCGAAGGCGAGAAAATGGTCGCACGGCTGGATCAGATATACGCCGAAACAGGACGCAAGGTTACGTTGATTGGTTGGTCGCTTGGCGGCTCGTTCGCGCGGATGTTGTCGCGCCGCCGCCCCGACCTCGTCCGCCAAGTCATTTCGCTTGGTTCACCTATCAAAGGCACCCCAAAGGCGACCAATGCCTGGATGGCGTTTCAAGTTATCACTGGCCAGAAAATAAATGGCCCGGAAATGCGTGCACAGGTTGCCGAAGGGCATCTTATTCCTCCGGTTCCTGCTACAGCGATATTTTCGCGCTATGATGGCATCGTTGCATGGCGCAATGCGCGTGAGCCCGAGGCAGAGACCACCGACAATATCGAAGTGCGCAGCAGCCATTGCGGACTTGGCGTCAATCCAGCCGTTTGGTGGGCGATTGCTGATCGCTTGGCTTTGCCGGAAGGCGAATGGAAGCCGTTCGACCGTTCGGGCGCAAAGTCGTTTATCTACCCTTCTTCAGGACATTAAACTTTTCGCGCCTGCATCGCGACGACCAAGCCGACCATCGCGAGCAGGCCGCCCGCCAGCGCCAGCGTCGACCAGACATAGCCTTCGAATATGGTCGACAGGATCATTGCGACGACTGGTATAACCACGCCCGTATACGCCGCCTTGCCTGGGCCAATGTCGCGGATCATGCGGAAATAAAGCGGGAAGGTTACTACCGAGCCAATGATGCTGAGATACAGCACGCCGCCAATATAGCCGGGGCGCGTGTCGATGACTGGCGGGCCGTCCGTGACGAAAGCGAACAGCGCGTTGGCCATGCTGCCCCAGAACATCGACCACGCCAATATCGTGATGGTCGGATAGCGCGCAATCTTTGGCGTCACTTGAAGCACGTTCGATACCGACGCCGTCCCTACGGCGCATAGTGCCAGCGACAGCCCAATCAAAACCTCCGTCCCGCCCACAGGCGCGACGCGATATTCTTGCAACATCAACAGGGCAACGCCAACCGTCGCAATCGCGGAGCCGAGCATGAATGCTCCGCCAATTTGCCGCCCGAGCCAATATTTGGCGAGTAATGCGTTGGGCACAATCAACAGTGCAAACATTACCGCGACCAAGCCCGAGGTGATATGATGCTCGGCGGCGTAGACGAAATTGAAGTTCATCGCGAACTGCAACACGCCCAGAAGCATCGTCCATCCCACCATTGGCCGCTCGATCTTCAACGGCTGGCGCATGGCGACCGCAAGGATGACCATCCCGACAGCTGCGATGATGAAGCGATAGGCGACTGACCAGCTTGCCGGCACAGTGCCCAATTGATCACGGATCACTAGCCAAGTCGAACCCCAGATGAGCGACACCACGACAAAAGGTATCCAAACCCGTGGTGCCAGAAATCCGGGTTCCGGCGCGCGGTCCGCTTCAGCCATGCTCATAAGGCGGCAATAGAGCGGGCCAGCGGGGCAACGTCAGCTTCTGTATGCTGCCAACTGGTCACAAGGCGCGCTGCACCCCAAACATCGTCGACCACACCCCAATCGTAAAAGTCAAAGCCCTGCGCGCGCAAGGCGGCGGCCTCGGCTGGCGTCAGGCGCAGGAACAGTTCATTGGCTTGAACAGGATAAAGCAAGCGTTCGCCCGCCGCCTGCGCGATAATCTGCGCTGCGGCATTGGCGGAACGGGCATTGTGCAGCCATAGGTCGCCGTCCAACATCGCCAGCAATTGCGCCGCCAGAAACCGGCCCTTTGACTGCAAATGCCCCGCACGCTTGCGGCGATAGCGCGCGGCATCGGCGAGCGCCGGGTCGAAATAGACCAAAGCCTCTGCGCCCATCCCGCCATTTTTGACAAAGCCGAAGCTTAAGATATCGACGCCTGCATTCACCGTGAAGTCGGCAGGTGTGCAGCCCAGATGTGCAACCGCATTGGCAAAGCGCGCGCCGTCCATATGCAGCCCAAGCTTGCGTTCGCGGCACAGGCTCCCGAGCGCCGCCACTTCGGCGGGCGAATAGACCATGCCATATTCGGTGGCGTTGGTGATCGACAACGCCGCGGCCTGCACCTGATGCACATCATTGCGGATGGCGTCGAGGCAGGCATTGACGGTTTCGGGCGTTACCTTGGCGCCATCGCCGTCGACCAGCATCAACTTCGCGCCAGCGGTGTAGAAACCCGGCGCGCCGCATTCATCCACCTCGATATGTGCTTCGCGATGGCAGATGACGCCCTGATGCGGTTGCACGAGCGAGGCAAGCGCAAGGCAATTGGCGCTGGTGCCAGTCGCGACCCACAAAACAGCAGCATCGCGGCCAAACAATTCGGAAAACGCTGCATCAAGCTGCGCGCTCCATTTGTCGCCGTCATACGCAGTGTCGATATGGTTGGCATCAGCCATGGCTTGCATGACGGCAGGGTGCACCGGGGCGGCATTGTCAGAGAAGAAACGCATGGCAAGCCGCATGGCGGGAAACGCGGTGCGGCGTCAAGCGGTAAGGGGGTGGGGCGTCCACATCAACCCTGACCAATATTTCGAAAACGTCCCTGGCGTCGCATGGGAATTCCACATCGGCGGGTATCAGCCAGCGCAGAAATGGTTGAAGGATCG
>JANPKN010000240.1:0-3412 GCA_031426075.1 Sphingomonadaceae bacterium | reverse complement strand
GGCCATTATGATGGCATGATCGAAACTTTGGAAGCGCAAGGCCTTAAGGTCATTCCCGCTTTCGCCAGCGGCCTGGACTCGCGCCCCGCCATTGACGCCTTTTTCGTGAAGAACGGCGCACCTTGCGTTGACATCATCCTCAACCTGACGGGCTTCTCGCTCGTCGGTGGTCCTGCCTATAATGACGTTGATGCAGCGGTCGAAACGCTGACTCGCCTGAACGTGCCTTATATAGCCGCGCATCCAATCGAGTTCCAGACGCTGGAGCAATGGGGCGCTGGCAAAATGGGCCTGTTGCCGCTTGAAACGACTATGATGATGGCGATCCCTGAGCTCGATGGCGCGATTGCCCCAAGCGTGTTCGGTGGTCGTTCCGATGGCTCGCCTGAGGGTTGCACTGGCTGCCACCGCAATTGCAAATTCACTGTCACCGACAATGTCCGCGCGATGCAAAGCTGCCCTGAGCGGGCCGCTTCATTAGCCGCGCGCATCACTGGCATCATCCGCATGCGTCAAGCCGAAAAGGCGGAGCGCAAGATCGCCATCGTCCTGTTCAACTTTCCGCCAAATGCCGGCGCCACCGGAACTGCTGCGCATCTGGCCGTATTCGAATCACTCCATGCGACAATGCAGCGTATGCGTGATGATGGTTATGCAGTCGACGTACCCGAAAGCGTCGATGTGCTGCGTGACACGTTGCTGCACGGCAATGCCGCGCAATTTGGCGCAGACGCCAATGTCGCTGCCCGCATCAGCGCCGATGACCATGTCCGCCGCGAAAAATATCTGACGCAGATCGAGGCGCAATGGGGCCCTGCCCCCGGCCGCCAGCAAAGCGACGGTCAATCCATCCACGTCCTTGGCGCGCATTTCGGTAATGTCTTTGTCGGCATCCAGCCAGCCTTTGGCTATGAAGGCGACCCAATGCGGTTGTTGTTCGAAGGTGGCTTCACCCCGACACATGCATTCTCCGCATTTTATCGCTTCATCCGCGAAGATTTCGGCGCCAACGCTGCCTTGCATTTCGGCACCCATGGCGCGCTGGAATTCATGCCCGGCAAGCAAGCCGGGATGAGCGGCGATTGCTGGCCTGACCGCCTGATTGGCGATCTTCCCAATTTCTACCTTTATGCATCAAACAACCCATCGGAAGGCATCATTGCAAAGCGCCGTTCGGGCGCGACCCTGGTCAGCTACCTAACGCCGCCTTTGGCCGAAGCTGGCCTGTATAAGGGCTTCACTGACCTCAAGGCGTTTTTGGAGCGCTACCGCTCAATCGCCGACGACAGCGATGAGCGCAACGACCTTGAACTTCTCATCCGCGACCAATGCGCCACGCTCGATATTGAAGCTGGCGAGCTTTCGGACCTTGCCGGTCGCCTGTACGAAATTGAGCGCGAGCTTATCCCGCACGGCCTGCATGTCTTTGGCGGCAAGATGACGGCGGAAGACCGCGAAGGTCTTGTCGATGCCATGGCTGGCGCATCACCCGATGTTGACCGCGCTATCATCGAAGCCAAGATCGACGCCAATGACGAACTCGGCGCATTGATGCACGCATTGGACGGTTGCTATGTCCAACCAGCGCCGGGCGGCGACATCCTCAAAAATCCTGAAGTCCTGCCAACTGGCCGCAACATTCACGGTTTTGACCCATTCCGCATTCCAAGCACATTCGCTTGCATCCAAGGCCGCGCGCAGGCCGACCAATTGCTTGCGCGCCATATGGCGGACGGCGGGAAGCTGCCCGAAACCGTCGCGATGGTCTTGTGGGGCACCGACAACCTAAAAAGCGAAGGTACGCAAGTCGCGCAGGTTCTCGCCTTGCTTGGCGCGCGCCCGCGCTTTGACGATTATGGCCGCCTGGCTGGCGCCGAGCTTATTCCATTGGTAGAGCTTGGCCGCCCACGCATTGACGTCGTTGTCACCATGTCCGGCATATTCCGTGACCTCCTGCCGCTGCAAACCCGCATGATCGCTGATGCGACCTATCTCGCAACCATGGCCGATGAGCCAGCCGAAATGAACTTTGTCCGCAAGCACAGCCTCGCGCATCAAGAACAGCATGGATGCGACCTTGAAACTGCTGCGTTGCGGGTCTTTTCCAACGCGCAGGGCGCTTATGGTGCCAACGTCAATATGATGATTGACGGTGGCACATGGACGGACCCTGAAGAGCTGGCCAATATGTTCGAAGCCAAAAAGGGCTTTGCGTATGGCCGCACGGGTGCGCCCGTTCAGCATCGCGCTTTGTTCGAAAGCGAGCTCGCCGGTGTTGAGCTATCCTACCAAAATCTGGAATCGGTCGAGGCTGGCGTCACCGATATCGACCATTATGTCGATGGCTTGGGCGGCATGAGCAAAGCCATTGAAAAAGCGCGCGGCAAGGCAAGTCCAATCTATGTGGTTGATGCGACGCAAGGCGATACAAAGGTCCGCACCTTGGGCGAGCAAATCGACCTTGAAACCCGCACCCGCATGCTGAACCCCAAATGGTATGAAGGTATGTTGAAGCATGGCTTCGAAGGTGTGCGTTACCTCGAACTTCACGTGACCAACACCATGGGCTGGTCAGCAACCACGGGCACCGTTTCACCATGGGTGTATCAGCAGATCAGCGAAACCTTCGTTCTTGACCCTGAAATGCGCGCACGCCTTTCGAACCTTAATCCGAAATCGTCCGCACGCGTTGCCGACCGCCTACTCGAAGCATGCGAACGGCAATTGTGGACACCCGATGCAGATACTTTGGCGCGCTTGAAAGCCGCCAGCAACGACTTGGAAGACCGGCTTGAAGGCCTGGTCGCAGCAGAATGACTGGAGCAGCAACATGACACTTAATCTTTTAGATACCTCACCACCCGATGGCGAAGGCAGTGTGCAAGTCGCGCTCGACCCAAGCGACAAGATCACGAGCGCAAAAGTCTTCGCAGTCTATGGCAAGGGCGGCATCGGCAAATCGACAACCTCATCCAACCTGTCTGCAGCCTTTTCAAAGCTTGGCCACCGCGTCCTGCAAATCGGTTGCGATCCAAAGCATGACTCGACTTTCACGCTAACGAAAAAAATGATGCCAACCGTCATAGACGTGCTTGAGACCGTCGACTTCCATAGCGAAGAGCTTCGTCCCGAAGATTATATGTTCGAAGGTTATAATGGCGTGATGTGCGTCGAAGCTGGCGGACCCCCTGCCGGAACTGGCTGTGGCGGCTATGTCGTTGGCCAAACCGTCAAGCTGCTTAAGCAGCATCATCTGCTTGAAGACCGCGACGTCGTGATTTTCGATGTTCTGGGTGATGTCGTCTGCGGTGGTTTTGCTGCGCCATTGCAACATGCCGACGCCGCAATCGTCGTTGCCGCCAATGACTTTGACAGCATCTTCGCGATGAACCGCATCGTTGCCGCCATCAAT
>JANPKN010000239.1:0-5510 GCA_031426075.1 Sphingomonadaceae bacterium | reverse complement strand
GCAACATCGAAGAAACCACACTCGATCAATACCGCCTGGCGAACGCTGTCATGAACGAGGGCGTTTTCCTCGGGTGCCGCGAAGCCATGCCTTGGCTTGCGCGGTCGGGAAACGGCGCCATTGTAAATATCGCATCGACAGCGGCGATCCGTGGCTATTCCGGATTACTGGCATATTCGGCAGCGAAAGGTGCCGTTCGTGCGTTGAGCCGGACATTGGCCGTGACATGTCAGGAACTAGGCCAGCCAGTGCGTTGCAACTGCATCTTCCCGAGTGACATCGAGACTCCGATGCAACAGGCCTTCGATCGCCGCGAAGCGCGTGAAGTCGCTGCTGGCTTGCTGGGGCCACGTTTGCCGGGCGCACCTGCAGACATTGCTGCGGCGGTTATATATCTCGCTTCAGATGAGTCGCGCTACGTGACCGGCACTGAACTGGTCGTGGACAATTCCACCACTGCGCGCACAGCCTGGTAGGTTGCTTGCGGCAGGTGTTCCGAGCCGCATTTTGACAGCGACGTCGAGCAACAGAGCGACAAACCAATGGCTTGAGCCGGCGTCTACGCTCTGAAGCGGGGCACAGCCCGCCGCGCTGCATCATCTGTCGCTATCACCGCGCGCGGGGAAGACAGCACCTGCATAAAAGCGCTTGCGTTATGGGCCAATGTAATATTACGATATCGATATCGTTAAGGCCCGGCGCAAAAGGCGGTGGGAATAATAGGCCAAAAGCCATAATGGGGGCGTGCTATGAATCGTCGAATTGTTGCATGTGTGCTCACCGTGCCGTCGGCACTCGCATTTCCCATGGGCGTGATGGCTCAAACACCGGATGCGACACAGTCCGCGACCCGTTCAAATGATGCGGTGACGCCATCAGATGAAATTGTCGTGACTGCGCAGCGCCGCGAACAAAAGCTTCAGGACGTCGCAATTTCCGTGACCGCTATCGGCGGACCCGAATTGCGCAAGCTGGGCGTTATGCGTGTTGCAGACATCGTCGCTCAGGTGCCCGGGGTGCAGGTATCCGCCGCCGGCGCCGGAACTGTGAACGCTTTTAACATCCGAGGTGTCACTCAAAACGCATTCGCGGCATCGCTGGAGTCGCCGATCGCAACGTATCTCGACGACAGCTATCTTTCGATGAATTCCATCATCAACCTCAGTGTCTTTGACATTGACAGGGTCGAGGTTCTTCGCGGGCCGCAAGGAACGCTGTTCGGGCGCAATGCCAATGGTGGTGTTGTGCGATATGTCACGGTGCGACCGGGCAGCGAACCTAGTGGCTTTGCTTATGTCGACGTTGGCTCCCAGGGCCGGTTGCGGCTCGAGGGAGCAGTTGGCGGCCCTGTCTCGGATACCATTGGCATCCGGGTTTCCGCCGTTCGGTCGCGCGATAACGGATTGATCAAGAATGACATCGGTGATGATGTCGCACAAACCGACGACTGGGCGGTCCGAGGTCAGTTGGCCATCGATACGGGGCAGTTCGATGGCCTGCTGAAAGTGCAGTATCTGAAGGAAGACAGCCGTCGCGGTGGTTACAGCCATACGGTATCGCGCAACGGAAATTTCGTTACCGATCCCAAGGTGACCGACTTTTTCGGATACCGCGATGCCGACGGCAATCCGTTTACAGGGTCCTTCGATTATCCAGGCTTCAACAAGAATGAAGTCCTTGATCTGACGGGAACGTTCAATGTCGATGTTGGAGAAATAAAGCTTACTTCAATTAGCAATTATCAGGACATCAAAAACGACTTTGCCGAGGACTCTGACGTCTCGCCGAACAATGTCTATCACTATAATCGCGGTGCTGACATGACGCAGTTTACTCAGGAAATTCGCGGATCATGGAGCAATTCCAACGTATCGATCTTGGCAGGTGCCTATTTCCTGCGCATTGATGGTTTCTACTTTACCAACCAGACAGGCGACATCTTCTTTGGTGGCGCCACAGAGCGGGCAAACGCTAACCAGGTAACAACCTCATATGCTGCATTCGGACAGGTCGAACTTAAGCTTGATCCCCGCTGGAGTGTAGAGCTGGGCGCTCGATACAGCAACGACAAGAAAGACTTCCAATACGACTCAACAAATATTTTCAATATATTCAAGCCAGGACCTGTCACATTCAACCAGACGTTCAAGGATGACGGGATCTCATTGCGCGGCCAGGTTAACTTCAGGCCAGACAGCTCCAATTTACTCTATCTGGGCGTAAACCGTGGAATCAAGTCGGGAGGTTTGAACTTCCCTCTCTTTCCTCAGGATCCTGCGCTACTGCCTTTCGAGGGC
Source organism: Sphingomonadaceae bacterium (assembly GCA_031426075.1). Classification (GTDB taxonomy): domain Bacteria; phylum Pseudomonadota; class Alphaproteobacteria; order Sphingomonadales; family Sphingomonadaceae; genus Sphingorhabdus_B. The sequence continues at coordinate 3,213 of JANPKN010000239.1, read as the reverse complement.
GAAGTCCTTGTTTCCTATGAGGGAGGGTGGAAGGCGACGCTGGCACCGGGAACAACGTTCAACTTGTCAGTCTTCCATTACGACTATGGGGGGTATCAGGCCTTCTCCTTTGACGGCCTTGCGACCCGGATCGTCAATACCAATGCCAAAATGACCGGTGGCGAGGCGGAACTGCGCGCACGACCCTTTGAAGGGCTCGACGTCAATATCGGCATGTCGTTCCTGGACAATACAGTCCGCGACGTCCCGCTTGCGGTTTCCTCCGGCACCGAGAAAGCCCCCTTCGCCCCGCGGTGGACCGTGAACGGCTTGGTGCGCTACACACATGCGGCCCTTGGCGGGGACATGTACGCTCAGCTTGATGGCAGCTGGCGGGACAAGCAGACTTTCAATCTTGTGCCGACACCTGTCGTCCAGGAACCGGGTTATGCGCTTTTCAACCTGGGGATCGGATATACCTCTGGAGACGGACACTGGTCTATTCAGGGTCAAATCCACAACCTCTTCGACAAGCGTTATCGCATTTCGTCATTCGACACCTCAGCTGATTTTGGATCACTCGAGGATATGTTTGGAGTTCGGCGCTGGATCGGGGTGACCTTTGGTTATCGCCTCTAAGTCGGTCGTCGTTGCAATTTGCCTTGGCCTTTGGCCAGCAACTGCGGCGATGGCAGCAGATGTACCAGCTCTGTGGTTCGATAGCCTGGCCGTTTGTGTGACTAGTGTCGACAAAAGTGCAACGGCGCTGCAGACGCTTCTCGATTGGCGCGTTGAAAAGAGTGATTTGCCGGGCAAATCAACAATTGCTGCTGGCGCAATGCGGCGATCGATTGTCACCGATCCTCGCGGGCTTAGGCTGGAACTTGTTGAGGCGGCAGAAGGCAAAGGTTGCGCAAGCCCCGGCTATCTTGCGTTGAATTTTGTGCCTGACAAGGCAGCCGCTACAACCACAAGGATTGACGCATCCGACCCTGGGCAGCCGCACGAACCGAGCGCACGACCGAAGGGTTATGAGCAACATTCGACCAAAGGCATTATCTGGTCGCTGAGCAATGGGACTGGACCGCGGCCGGCGTGGCCTGGGCAGCATGATCTGTCAGTGGACCGGATCGCTATCATCGTGCGCGATGCCGATGCGAGTGCTGATGCCTTGCAACGGGAGCTGGGCCTTAGGCGACACGCGGACGAGATCGTACTCGACGGCGCAAGTAATAGCCGATCGGGCGGGATCAAGGCGGTTTTCCTGGATGCCAATGGCGTCTGGCTGGCGTTGGTGCAGCCGGTTGGCCCTGGTCCCTTGCAGGACCTTCTCGATCGCAAAGGTGATGGGTGGATTGCGGAACTGATTGTCGAAGCAGCGGACATAGATGCCTTCTATACCCGCATGCAGGCGCGCGGGATCACGCTTGTCGATACGCGGGGAGCCCCCCTTGATGATTTGCACAAGGCGCACGTGCTTGAACCATTTGGCGATAAGATTGCCTATCTACCCGAAAGTGCCACTGGCGGGCTGGTCATCGAGTTCGTCGAACGCGGACCAGCATCAACTAGTCTGATGCACCGCCGTGATCTTGGTTGGAAGTTTCTAGGTCAGGGTCAGAAGCCGTGACCGGGCGCAAAATGACCACCGCTCAGGTGGCAGCTATGCTTGTCGGCGCCCTTGGTGTGATTGTTACCGGTGCCGGTATCGGGTGGGTGGCACGTGGACAGGCAACGACGGTATCGCGCTCCGACACCCAGGTTGTATGGGGGCACTGGTCGAGTTTCCCTCGCAAGTCGGCGCCGTCTTACGGTGGCAGCGAAGCGGAAGTTTATCGGTCGCCCGATGGCAAAAGGGTCGTCGGCGTTTTCACGCACCAAGGCCGGTACTCCTATACCTTTCCTTTTGATGAATTCGCGGTCGTTACCGCCGGCAGCGTCGCTGTGACGGTAAAAGGCGGCCCCAGTTTTACGCTTCACCCCGGCGACCTTGTGTACTTTCCCGAAGGAACGTCGGCTGCGTTCGTAGCGGGCAAGGATTATGCCAACGTTGCAATGTTCGTTGGCCGGAAGGCGGTCAAATGGTGAGATCGCATTTATGGTATTTCGGTCTATTACAAACAATAGCTCCGCCGCCGAGCTGCGCTCTCAGAGCAATTCTGCAGGCTCGTCGCGATTGACTAAACATTACATTGGCCCATAATCCACAAATCGACTCATGCCGGTCTTCATTAGGCCCCCAAGTTTCAGTAACAATCGAAAGGACGTGTGTGATGGCAAGGAACGGAAGGCTTACGCCGGGAAATTGGGGTGCGCTTATGCCAGCGCACAATCCGCCGACCATGCGTGGTCCCTGGTACTACCGCAACACCGAATGCGTGTTTCTGGAGTATCAGACCGATGCGGAGGCCGTGCTTGATGTTCTGCCTGCTGAACTCGAGCTTTTCGAGCCGGCATCGGCATTCATGGTTATCGAGACCAATCACTGGTCGACAGTAGGGCCGTATTCCGAAGTCTATGTCGGGGTGCTTGCAACCTTCAACGGAGAGTTGGTAGCCTACGTCCCTGGCGTTTATGTGACCGGAGAGAAGTCTCTCGTTCTCGGGCGAGAAATCTGGGGTTTTGGCAAACGACTGGCGAGCCGGATCGAATTGCTCCGCCACGATAATGGTACTGTAGAAGCGATCATGGACATCGTCCCTGGCGATCGTGCAATCCGCGCCAGCATGATGCCATCGGTCAACGAGCCAACGCTCGCTGGTCTCCCGCTTGTATGTCTCAAAATAATTCCAGACGCGGAAGGTGGAACGGCGCCGTCACTGGCGCAGCTGATCTCGGTCAGCTTTCTCTCCGAACCGATTATTGGAACAGATGGAAAGGCCGAAGTCTTCAGCGGGCCCGGCCATATGCAGTTTGGTGTCCCGTCGGACGCCAGCCTGCCCGTTCGCGAGATGACAAAGTGCACCTATGCTCGGTTCAATGCCGACCTGCCCTATGGCAAGATTCTGAAGACTTACACGCGCGATGAACTCGGCGCGGTTTAGGATGAAGGCAGAGTTTTTCGCATGATCGTGGACCTGGGTATCCGCCTGTCTTCGGCAATTTTTGGCGACTATGAGGCTATGACGCCCTTGTCGCGCGCGATGTTCAGTCGGGCGCGCGCGGTGCTGCCCGGCGGGGTTTCGGGCAATTTGCGATATTTCGCACCCTACCCGCTCTATATGACAGGCGGTT
>JANPKN010000238.1:0-11953 GCA_031426075.1 Sphingomonadaceae bacterium | reverse complement strand
ACAGAAAAGGAAATATGCGACTATTGCAGCGGCTTTGCTTGCAACGGGTTCGCTTGCCCTTTCGCCGTTGGTTGTTCCGGCCTTTGCTGCGAAAACATCTGGCCAAGAACAAAAGGCTGCGCCTGCTTGGATCGCGATGTTCACGCCTGCTGGCGGTGACAGCGTTCTTGCGCAAAAATTCTCTGCTACACAGATTGCGCCAACTGCGCGCTTTCCTTTCACGCCAGCAAGCGCTGGCGAAGGTCGTAGCCGTACCATCACGGTTGCCGCACGTGCCAATTCTCGCCTGACCGCTGGTGCCGTGTCTGTCCGCAATGTCGTTGCGACAAGCGAGGTTGGCGCAGGCAAGGGGCTTCGCCTCTCCGCAGTGGACTATCGTTTGACCGCATCCAAAGGTTGGCAGGATTTCGCTTTACCAAAGGCGCAGGCCCGCGTGGCGCGGACGCCCATAAGCGACTTGGGCAAGGGCGGTTTCCGGCTTGATGAGTCGGTACAGAAGCCAAGCAAGTTCAGCACGAACATCAAATTGGACCAGAACAAAGAAATGGCGCCACCTGCACGCGGCAGCGCGGCTTCTGGAGATTACAAACTTGATGTCGGCGGAAGCTTTTCCATCAGCCGTAAGATCGACGTGACTGCCGGTGTCCGTTACGCCAGCGAGAACGACCGCGTCATCCCATTGGCTGACAACCGCAAGGACAGCGAAGCTGTCTATGTTGGAACCAAAATCCGCTTCTAAGCGGTCTTTTTCCTGAAAGTATCAATCGCCGCCCAACCATGGATAATTCGTGGGCCGAGCATACATGCGCTTTGCCGATCCATTCCGCCCAGGGCGACGACGCGCTTTGCTCCTGCTAATGTTGCAAGCCGCTGAAACATGAATGGACCAAGTGGCCGCGCGCCGGGATGGCTGTTGGTGGCGAAAAGCGGCGAGAGGAATAGCAGGTCAGGCTGGCTTGGCTTTAGGCGCGCGATCTCACGGGGACTGTGAACTGGTGCGCTATGCAGGAACTTCGTTTGGCGCCGGCTGCGTTGGTGAAAGCCATCGGCATGCCAGCGCAACGCCGTCCGCTCATCCCCTGCCAACAGCAAGATGTGCCCGCGCCTTCGGCAAATCCGCAGCACTTGGGCAAACAATTTGCGACGTTGCTGAGTAGCCAAATGATAATGGCGGAAAACCACCCCTGACCGCGATGGCAGTCGCTGAATAGCGGGCAACAGGTCATCCCCAAATCGGGCATCGGTCATCAGCCAGATTGTCGGCAAGGGGTGGCTTCGCGGCATGCAACTGCCTATAGCGACACGCTATGCAGGAAGCGACATCAGAAACATCCGCCGACCGTTTAACGGCCATCCGCACACGCATAAGCGCAGCAGCGAAGCTGGCGCGACGGCCTGCGGATGATGTGCATTTGATCGCTGTGTCGAAAACGCGGTCAGTGGAGGACATTGAGCCACTCATTCTTGAGGGCCAAATGTTGTTTGGCGAAAACCGCGTTCAGGAGGCCGCAAGCAAATGGCCTGCGCTTAAGGAACGGCATCCGGGCGTTGAACTGCACCTCATTGGGCAATTGCAATCGAACAAAGCCGAGGAAGCGGTCGCATTGTTTGATGTGATCCATTCGGTAGACCGGCTGTCGCTGATCACGGCGCTGGGCAAGGCGATGCAAAAGCTTGAGCGCGCGGTGCCTTGCTTCATTCAAGTCAATATTGGCGCTGAGGAGCAGAAGGGCGGCTGTTCGACTGCTGAGCTGCCTGACCTGCTGAAGGCTGCACAGGAAGGCGCAATTCCTGTGGCCGGGCTGATGTGTATCCCGCCGGCCGATGTTGAAGCCGCGCCATTCTTTGCGCTTTTGGCCGAATTGGCCGCGCGTCATGACTTGGCGCAACTGAGCATGGGCATGTCCGATGACTTCGAAACGGCCATCATGTTGGGGGCAACGCATATCCGCGTTGGTACGGCCTTATTTGGCGGGCGCCCCAGCTTTGTTTAACGCAAAACGCGCATAGCCTGTCTGCGTGGCGACCAAGGCCTCGGCCACTTCGCCTACCGCCAGATCACACGCCTTCAGAATGGCAACATCCTGCACATCCAGCCCGCCGGTCAGCGCACCAAAGGCAGGCATGATCATCTTACGCGGGGTTTTGACAAAGCAGCGTCGCGCCACCATCCTCCCGCGCAACACTTGCCGGAATTTGGGATGAAAGTGTCCCGAAATCTCGGGGTTGGGGTCGCCACGCTCGGCCTCATGGCGAAGGGTGATACCCGATAGCGTCAATTCATCAAACGCCTTGCCGCCCCAAACACCAGACACCGCGCGGTCATGGTTTCCGGTAATCCAGAACCATTCGGTATCGCAGGCCAAATCGACCAACATTGCCGCAGCAGATTCCGCCAGCCTGTGTTCACCATTGTCATCGTGGAAATTGTCGCCAAGCGATATGATTTTGGCTGGCTTATATTTCCGGCAAAGCGCGGATATATCTTCAAGCGTGGAAATGCTGTCATAAGGCGGCAGCATCTGCCCGCTCAAGGCAAAGGCGCTCGCTTTCTCCAAATGCAGGTCGGACACCAGCAATGCATCTTGCGCGCGCCAGTATACGGCAGCCTCACCGGCTATCTCAAACTGCTCACCACCAAATTCGAAACTGTGCGCCATAGCCAGCGCCTATGCGCACTGCGGCTGGCCACTGCAAGCAGATGTGGGCAACTATCTATTGCGCCACCGCCAAGCGGGCCATTTGTTCTCGAGCAACGCCCTTCGGCGGATCAAACCCGACTCGCCGGTTGCTGAAATCAATCAACACACGATCAAACAATTTCAGCGCATCCATCCCAAGCAAGATTGCTGGCCGGTCAGCAAGGTTGAGCGCCGTGAACGCATAGTTATCGGCAAAGGTCATGGGCATGTCGCGTATCGTCAACCCACCCACGTCAATTTCCCGAATCTGCGTATAATTGCCGTCCAAAATGGTGCCCGTGACACTTTTCATCTTCACTGGGATGAAATCGAAGTTGCGGTGGCGCCGGCGGAGTTTGTCGCGCAGGGCAAAATTCGCCATGCTGCTTTGCGCGCCAGTGTCCAAGATGATGTCGACCTTCATGCCATCAATTTTGGCGCTCGACAGGATCATTCGGCCAGCCTTCCGCCGCGCCTGCACGACAATCATCCCATTTTCCAGCTTGGTTTTTCCGCGAGTCTTTTTCGAAGGCAAAACGTCCATCGTCTGCTTTGCAAAATCGAGATGGACGCGGCTATCTTCAAGGCTGTCGATACCTAGCAAACCATAAGCGCCCAGGTTGGACCGCTCAAGGCCAGGGGCCTCAATCCCCAGCAGGTTAACCGACGCCGTGGATATGGAATCGATGAAGAAGCTGTTGACCTGGTAGCGGCCCGAAATGGTCGCGAGCGTCAGTACCGGACCAGCTTCCAACGCAAGCTTCCGGGCAAGATCATTGGCAATGACGGTCCGTTCGGCACCGGTGTCGACAATGAAAGGCACCGCGTCACTGCCGTTGACGCGGACTTGAACAGTCATCCGGTCGCTGCGGTCGATGTTAAATTGTTCCGTGATCGCGGCAATATCTGCGCTGGGCTCGGCATCGGTTTGGGGTGCCTCCTGCGCCATGGCCGACACGGCAGTTAAAAGACCAATGAACCCAAAAGCGGCGCGACGCATTCTCAAATTCTCCTATCCGGCAACAATACGCCTCTTTACGCGCAGCTACAAGGCTTGGCCGGTCGAAGAAAATCCGCATTTTGTCGAAGCTGAAATAAAGGCAATTGTTGCCAACCGTCCTTTACGTTAGCCTCGCTTCCATAAAATACAAAAAGGGGATGAAAATGAAAAAACTGCTTTTGATTGCGGCCTTAGCGCTACCTATTGCACCACTATTTGCAGATGCGCCAAAACCGGACGCGCTTGTGGCCGACGGCATGCCCTCGATCCCCGATGAACTTCCCGTGCAAACCCGGCCCTATATGGAATTTCGCACAGCAAGTTTTGCCGGATGGCACCCAATCGACAAATCAATGCTGGTGGCCACGCGCTTTGCCAATACAACGCAAATACACCGGGTTGCCGGACCGATGATGGCCCGCAAGCAAATCAGTTTTGAGGCAGAGCCAGTTGGCAACGCCCGATGGGCGCCCAAGAAGGCGGATATTTTGCTTGTTCAGAAAGACGTCGGCGGGGGTGAATTCTTTCAACTCTACGCCTTGAAAGACGGCAAGCTTGACCTGCTGACCGATGGCAAGAGCCGCAACGGTTTCAATGCGTGGAGCAAGGATGGCGAGCTGGTGGCCTATAGCTCCACCCGCCGCAATGGCTCTGATAGCGATTTATATGTGATGAACCCGCGCGATCCATCGACCAACAAAATGGTGGCACAAGTGCAAGGCGGGGGCTGGGCCATCTCCGACTTTGCGCCAGACAAGAAAACGGCGATCGTTGCGCAATATCGCTCCGTCACCAATGTCGACATGTCATTGCTGGATCTGGCCACAGGCCAAATGACACCGATTGGCGACCATCAAAAGGATGTCGCTGTCGGTGGCGCTGAATTCGCGCCTGACGGCAGCCTTTGGGTCACATCGGACGAAGGCTCCGACTTCCAGCGACTTGGCACAATGGATATCAAAACCGGCGCATTCACACCCCGTGGGCCTGCCGAAAAATGGGATGTCGATGCGTTCGACATTTCGCCTGACGGTACCTTCATCGTCTACGCCACCAATGAGGCGGGCATGAGCAAGGTCAAAATTCTCGATACGAAAAGCGGCAAGGTCCGCGTTGTCGACGGCTTGCCCGCTGGCATTGTCGGCGGCTTTGATATTTCGGAATGGGGGGAAATCGGGATCACCTTTACCTCGGCGCGGAGCGCAGCGGACGCTTACAGCATTGACCCCAAATCCTTGAAGGTCACGCGCTGGACCGAAAGCGAAACGGGCGGCCTGGATGTATCGAAGAATGTGGAGCCGGAATTAATCACAGTCAAAAGCTTTGACGGGTTGTCGGTGTCGGGATTCCTCTACCGTCCTGACTCGGCCAAATTCCCCGGCAAGCGGCCGATGATTATGAATGTGCATGGCGGACCAGAAGGGCAATCCCGCCCCGGTTTCCAAGGCCGCAATAACTATATGCTCAACGAAATGGGCGTTGCCATTTTCTATCCCAATGTGCGTGGCTCAACGGGATATGGCAAAAACTTTGTCAGCCTCGACAATGGCCCGTTCAAGCGTGAGGATTCAGTGAAGGATATGGGCGCGTTCCTGGCCGCGCTTGGCAAGGACGCTTCGCTTGACGCATCGCGTTTCGGCCTCGCGGGCGGATCCTATGGAGGCTATATGTGCTATGCCGCTGCGGTGCAGTATAAGGACCAGTTGCGGGCAACGAATTGCATCGTGGCAATCTCCAACTTCGTCACCTTCCTTGAAAACACCCAAAGCTATCGCCGTGACCTCCGCCGCGTCGAATATGGCGATGAGCGTGATCCAGCACAGCGCGCCAAACTCATAGATATTTCGCCGCTAACCCGCGTGTCGGAAATTACCAAGCCCATGTTTGTCGTGACAGGCGGAAACGACCCGCGCGTGCCTGCGTCAGAGGCTGACCAGATCGTGAAAGCCATCCGCGACAAAGGCGGCGTTGCCTGGCATCTGCTCGGCAAGAATGAAGGGCACGGTTTTGCCAAGAAAGAGAATGTCGATTACCAATTCTGGGCGACGTTGATGTTCTGGAAGCAGAATTTGTTGAATTAATTCTTTTAATCCTCCCCATCGCAAGTCGATGGGGAGGATGTTTCTACGGCGTCATCGCCACACCGGCGAGACTCTCCGCCTCCATCAGCAGCGCGTCGTCAACTGAACCCTGTGCAACACTCTCGCGGCCAATCATCACCAGCAACGGCACGGCCAGCGGGCTGACGCGGTCGAGATCTACATGCAGCATCGTATCCGCAGCGCGGTCCAGCAAATCGCCAAGCCGTCCGACATCGGTCAGCCGCGTCCGCGCATCGGCCCAAGCGGCCTCAAGCAGCAGATGGTCGGGCTCATATTTGCGCAGCACATCGTAAATGAGATCCGTTGAAAACGTGACTTGCTTGCCCGTCTTGCGCTTGCCGGGATGTTGCCGTTCAACAAGGCCGCTAATCACGGCCACTTCGCGAAAAGCGCGTTTCAACAAGTAGCTCGACTCCACCCAGTCGACAAATTCGTCTGCTAAAATATCCGCAGAGAAAAGCGGACGCGGGTCAGTGATTGGCTTCAGGCTCCACACGCCCAAGGCATAATCGCTGGCGACAAAGCCCATGGGCATCAGCCCCCGACTTTCCATCCGGCGGGTGATCAGCATGCCAAGCGATTGGTGTGCGTTCCAGCCTTCGAACGGATAAGTCACCATATAATGGCGCTTATCGTGCGGGAAGGTTTCGACGAGCAATTGCCCAGCCTGTGGCATCTGGCTGCGATAGTCTTGCATCTCAAGCCATTCGCGGACCTCGTCGGGAAAGCGAGACCAGCCGGGCCTGTCCGTCAGCATCTGCCGCACGCGATCCGCCAAGTGCGTGGTCAGGGGCAGGCGCGCACCCATATAGCTTGGAATGTTGGTTGTCGGCTTCGTCGCGGCGCGGACGATGAGGTCGAGGTCTTTGATCGATTCGACCTCAAGCGCCATTCCGGCAAAGGTGAAGGTGTTGCCGGGACTTAGGGTGGAGGCGAAGGATTCTTCGACCTTGCCCAATTTGCGGCCATTGCGGAACCGGATCTCAAGCATGGGCGCATCCACGATGATGCCTGCGTTGAAGCGGTGCTGCGCCGCAAATTGCGGGTGCGACAAGCGCCATCGGCCATCGGGTTCTTTGACTAGTTTCTTGAACCGGTCATAGGCCTTCAACGCATATCCGCCCGTTGCGATAAAGGCGATGACACGCGCAAAGGTGGCGGCGTCGAGGGCGGAATAAGGCAAAGCGGATTGGACCTCTGCCAACAATTCAGCTTCGTGGAAAGGTCCAGCGCAGGCAATGCCCATGACATGCTGCGCGAGCACATCATAGCTGCCGGGACGAAAGGTTTCACCATCCCGCATCCCTTCGGTAACGGCGTCAAAGGCGGCTTGCGCTTCGAGATATTCGAAGCGGTTGCCGGGCACGAGAATGGCCTTGCTCGGTTCATCCATGCGGTGGTTTGACCGGCCAATGCGTTGCAGCAGGCGTGATGAACCCTTCGGCGCGCCCATCTGGATGACGCAGTCGACATTGCCCCAGTCGACGCCCAGATCAAGGCTGGCGGTGCAAACCAACGCCCGCAGCTTACCCTCGGCCATGGCGCCTTCGACCTTGCGCCGCGCCTCCACCGACAATGACCCATGATGGATACCGATGGCATATTTGGGTTCGTTTGCATCCCACAATTTCTGGAAGATAAACTCGGCCAGAAAGCGTGTGTTGCAGAAAATCAATGTGATCTTGTTGCGGCCTATTTCATCGATCAACTGCGGGATGGCATGTTGCCCGCTATGCCCCGCCCACGGCACGCGGCCTTCGGGCAGCAATATGGTGAGGTCAGGCTCGGCCGCCGGCTCGCCTTCGACCAGGCGCACCTGGTCAATGTCGCCATTGGGCGCGAGCCAAGCGCGATAATCGTCGGGGTCGGCCACCGTCGCGGACAAGGCGACACGCTGCAGGTCGGGCGCAAGTGTCTGCAAGCGCGCGAGCGACAGGCTGAGCAGATCGCCGCGCTTGCCATTGGCAAAGGCATGGACCTCATCAACGATAACCCGCTTCAGGGTAGAGAACATATGCACGCTGTCTTCGTGGCTGAGCAGCAGCGACAGCGATTCAGGTGTCGTCAGCAAGATATGCGGTGGTTTGACGCGCTGGCGAGCCTTGCGGTCCGACGGTGTATCGCCGGTGCGTGCCTCGACCCGAATCGGAAGGCCCATTTCCTCGATGGGAATCAGCAAATTGCGGCGGACGTCAGTGGCCAGTGCCTTGAGCGGGGAGATGTAGAGCGTGTGGAGACCAGCTTGAGGTTCTGTGTTTCCCAGCGCAGGCTGGGATCCATCCTTGGACGAATTAACTGATTGGATCTGGACACCGGCCTTCGGCGGGGTACGCGGATCTGTGACGAACTCGCACAATGTCGGCAAAAGCCCGGCCAACGTCTTGCCCGCGCCCGTCGCCGCAACGAGCAGCGCGTGTCTGCGCTCGCCCGCTGCCTCCAGCATCTCCAATTGATGCCGGCGCGGGTGCCATCCGCGTGACGCGAACCAATCGAGAATGATGGGTGGTAATTGCACGCTGGGCTTAATGCCCGACAGTTTCCCCGCGTTCCAGCCCCGATGCCGCCAGTTGCGCATCAATTTGCGCCATCAGGCGTTCAAGGCCTTCTTCGCTCGACGCTTCGGCGCGGGCAACGAGTACGTCTTGCGTATTCGATGCACGCAGCAGCCACCAGCCATCGGGCGTGTTCACCCGCGCGCCATCGGTGTTGTTCACATCCGCGCCGTCCGCCGACAGCCGTTTCAGCACTTCGTCGATGACCGCAAATTTGCGGCTTTCATCTACCTGGAAACGCATTTCGGGGGTGTTGATCATCACCGGCATTTCGCCGCGCAATTGGGTCACGCTTTTGCAGAGTTTGGCGGAGGCGGACATCAAACGGACAGCGGCATAAATAGCATCGTCGAAACCATAATATTCATGTTTGAAAAAGACATGCCCGCTCATTTCACCTGCCAGCGGAGAACCTGTTTCCTTCATTTTGGACTTGATCAGGCTGTGTCCTGTTTTCCACATCAATGGCTGACCGCCCAATTCGCTGACTCGGTCGAAGAGCGCTTGCGATGCTTTTACGTCGGCAATTATCGTCGCGCCGGGGACTTCACCGAGCACATCTGCTGCGTAGATCTGAAGCAACTGGTCGCCCCAGATCACCCGGCCCTCGCCATCAATTGCGCCGATCCGGTCGCCGTCGCCGTCAAAAGCCACTCCGAAATCGAGGTTCTTCTCGGCGACAAGTCTTTGCAAATCGACCAGATTTGCGGGGTCGGTGGGGTCAGGGTGATGATTTGGAAACTGTCCATCCACGTCGGTAAACAAGAGATGGTGCTCACCCGGTAACATCTTGACCAGTTTTTCAATGGCCGGTCCCGCCGCACCATTGCCCGCATCCCAACCGATGCGGAACGCCTTTTGCGGCGCGGCCTGCGCCACACGAGCCACATATTGGTCAAGGATATCGAGATGTTCCGAAGTGCCTGTCCCATCGATCCAATCCTTCGTCGCCGCCATGCGGCCAAGCTTTTGGATGTCGGTCCCGAAAAACGGTTTGCCCATCAGGACCATTTTGAAGCCATTATAATTGGCGGGGTTATGGCTGCCGGTTATTTCAATGCCGCCGTCGACATCGTCCAATATTGCTTCCGCATAATATAGCATCGGCGTTGGCCCCATGCCGATGCGCACAACGTCGACGCCGCTATCGTTGAGGCCCTTGACCAAAGCTTCCTCAAGCATCGGCGAGCTGACGCGGCCATCATAACCTACCGCTGCCTTTTTACCGCCAGCACGGACAAGGCACGTGCCGAACCCGCGACCAATGGCATACGCATCGGCCTCTCCCAATGTTTCACCGATGATGCCGCGAATGTCATATTCCCGAAGCGAGGTAGGGTGGAAATTATGGGCCATAAGATTCCTGTGTTTGTGAAAGGTAGAATGAGGCGTTTACAGCCGTTTATTATTCAAATCTTCTAACAAAAGATCACGCGCTTTGTTCAATTCTGCGGCGCGTGCGTCGTTGCCACCAGTGTCCGGATGGTTTTGCGCGACCAGTGCGCGGTGTCGCTCGCGAATACGCTCGGCATTGTCAAAACGCGACACACCAAGCAGGAAACGGGCGTCATCGACGGCAGATTGGCCGCCCTGTTTTGTCAATGAACCAAACAACCGCCACGTCATCCCCCGATACCAGGTTGCAGCCACCGCGATTGCGGCCAAGCCGATCAGCAGGCTACCTCGCGACGCAAGAAATGCTCCCGCAAGGCCAAGCAATATTGGCGGCAGTTGCTGTTTTTGAAGCTTGCCCTTCCACACGGCCCAGCCAAGCGCGACGAGCGCGAGAATAGCGAGAAAGCCCATTACACCAGTGCTGCTTGCTGTACGTCGGGAAGCGCGAGGCCAGTTACCAGCTCACGCAGTTCCTGCCGTGCCACGATGTGCGCTGTCGCCAATTGGCCAAGATGGCCTTTATCGATCAACGTGAGGCCGGATGGGAACAGTTCGCGGTAGATCACGCGTTCGTTCAAACCGGGCACCGAACGGAACCCGACGCGTTTGGACAATTCGGCTATCGCTTCGGTCATGCGCTGCTGGTTGCGCGCCTCCATGTTATGCAGGCGGTTGCGCACTACGACCCAGTCAATGGTGACGCCATCGGCCTTGGCGCGCTCCTTGCGGGCTTCCCAAATCAGCTCGGCGTAAAAGCTTAGTTTGCGTACCTTGAAATTTTCGGCGTCCACTTGGCCAATTAGGTCAAAGTCGACAAAACTGTCATTGATGGGCGTGACCAATGTGTTGGCGCGGGTCGCGACGAAGCGCGCATATTTGTCGTCGCGTCCGGGTGTGTCGAATACCAGAAAATCATTCTCGGCACCTAATCGTTCGACCTGACGTTCAAGCGTTGCCTGAGAATCATGCTCAAACACTTCAAAAGCCGGCATCGGCAAAGTGATTTTGCGCCTGGCCATCGTGTCGCGCCGATTTTCCAGATATCGGTACAGGGTGCGCTGACGCGAGTCCAAATCGATGCACGCCACACGCGCACCGCGTGATGCCAGGGCGATGGCAACATGCACTGCCGTCGTTGATTTACCCGTTCCGCCCTTTTCGTTTGCGAAAACGATATGATGTGCCTTGGCCATATTCCCCCAAATCTGCCCCAAATTCCATTCGCCCGACATTTGCCTTGAAATGTCGATGCGCCCTCCCGCATAGGCGGGTTCGACAAAAGCCAATAAACAAGGCGACGAAGACGTGCAAACCATCAATCAGCTTGACTCATTACGGCAGCATATTTCGGCGCTGCGAAAGACCAAGGGCCGCATTGCGCTTGTCCCGACCATGGGTGCATTGCATGACGGGCACATGAAGTTGGTCGAAGTCGCGCGTCAGCATGCCGAAGCCGTTGTGGTATCGATATTCGTCAACCCAACCCAATTTGGCCCGAATGAAGACCTTGATGCCTATCCACGCACGATGGAACGTGATTCGGAACTGCTGCGCGCTGCCGATGTCGACATTTTATGGGCACCGCATGCGAACGTGGTCTACCCGCCGGGCTTTGTGACCAAGGTGCATGTCGATGGGCCAAGCAATGGATATTGCGGCGGCGCGCGGCCCGGGCATTTTGACGGCGTTGCGCTGGTGGTAGCGAAGTTGTTCAATCAGGTGCAGCCTGATCTCGCCCTTTTTGGCGAAAAGGATTTTCAGCAACTGGCCGTCATCCGGAAAATGGCACGCGATCTTGATTTTGCGCTGGAGATATTGGGCGTGCCGATCGTTCGTGATGCTGATGGCCTCGCTTTGTCATCGCGTAATGCCTATCTGACCGCCGATGAACGGGCCGCTGCCCTGGCTTTACCAACTGCATTGAACAAAGCAGCGGAAATGATTCGTGCGGGCAATGATGTGGCGCAAACGCTTGCCAAGGCCACCGCTGACGTTCTGGCCGCCGGCTTTGCGCGGGTGGATTACTTCGCCCTGGCCGATGCGATGACCTTGGAAGAATTACACCATTTTGACGGTGGACAGGCACGCCTTCTGGCAGCAGCCAAAATCGGCAAAACGCGGCTTATCGACAACCTCGCGCTTTAGGCGCCAAAAAACTAACTGCCACATCGGATGCAGTTTTCGCGGTTTATGTTAACCTTTTGTTATCCATCTTCGGCGAAG
>JANPKN010000237.1:0-3416 GCA_031426075.1 Sphingomonadaceae bacterium | reverse complement strand
CGTATCTGTCCGGTGTCAGGCCGAACTGCGTATCCCCAATAGTGATGTGATGTTCGTTTTGGATACCACCGGGTCAATGGGTGACCCTGCATCCGGATCGACTGAAACCAAAATCTCTGGTCTTCGTAAGGCCGTGAAATGTTTTTACGAAGCGCTGGCGAAACAGAATATAACGGATATTGCGCCTGCTGACTGCGGTGAAACAGTCGACCCGTCAGCAACAAATACCGGATCCGTACAGCTTCGTTTTGGTTTCGTGCCATATGCTATAAATGTGAACGTCGGACGATTGCTGCCGCTGGATTATATGGCGGACGAGTGGAGTTACCAGTCGCGCCAGGCTGTGGTCGCTACTAGCCCCTCGTCGACCCCTATCTATGGCACAGAAAGCGCACCGACCGTAGTCGGCACGACAAACTCGTCGGAAAACTCGACCGACTGGGCGGATACCGACGAAGCCATTATACAAAATGGTAAAACCTTTGACTTTAATCCGACCGCGAAAAACAAGAAAGAATGCGAAGCCATCACGGCTCCGTCGTCGACTACGATTACAAAGCCCGAACCAACGGAATTTGTGTCACAAACGCCGGAAAATCCTGTATCACCGGTTGCTTCAGTTACCAAGAGATATGAGCAGAACACGACAACGGCGACGCGCTCGTATCGTTACAACTACAGCAATAAATTGTGCACACTGGAATATCGCGACACCGCTCAGACTGTCCGCACTATCACCACCAACACAACAACGCCGGTTACTTACGCCAGCAACACCTATTTTGCGGGGTGGAAGTATAACCAGTTCAAATTCAACGTTTCTGGTCTGAAGGACACCGGGGGGAATACGTATCGCTCCTCCCTGCAGTTACCTTTGGGAACTGAGGGCGCAAACACGTCCGTAAGCTGGAACGGTTGTGTCGAGGAGCGCCAAACATATCGCGGGCCGGACTCCAATCCGTCGGACGATTGGAGCCCGATCCCGTCTTCGGCCTTCGACATGAATATCGATATGGCACCAACCTCAGACGTGACGACGAAATGGGGGCCACTGCTTACCACGGCTGTTTGGGAACGATATCTTGTAGGCACCGATGGGAATGGTGACAAATACCGGTCGAGTACGCGGACGCTCAACGAAGTGTTCATCAGCCAAGAAGATGAAGACGAAGTTAGCATGCTCAGAGCCTCTTCGAACTGCCCGACGGCCGCCCGCAAGTTTCAAACTTGGACGCCAACTGATTTCCGTAACTATGTCAATGGGTTGGCGATTGGCGGCAACACCTACCACGATATAGGTCTTTTGTGGGGCGCGCGTGTTATGTCAACTACGGGCATCTTTGCAGCATTGAACGCACCGGCAAACATGACCATCGAACGGCATATGGTGTTTATGACCGACGGCGAGACAAATGTCATCAACGACGATTACTCGGCCTACGGGGTGCACTGGTATGATCGGCGTCAGACACCCACTGGTTCGGCACCAACCAATTCGCAGCTGAACAGCCTGACGGATGCCCGCACCGCAGCATTGTGCACGGCCATCAAGAACAAGAATATTAACTTGTGGGTCGTGTCCTACGGCAATGTCGGATCGGCGACTAATGATCGGCTGAGAGCATGTGCGACGCCTGGCAAATTTGTTGAAGCGACAAGCGTCAGCAGCTTGATAACCAACTTCAAAGCAATCGCGGCTGAAATTTCAGCACTCCGTTTGACGCAATAAGGCGTGATCTTATGATGACTACATCAATCGCGAATTTGTCTGGGAGCGAAGATGGCGCTTCGGTCATGGAATTTGGCCTGATCGCCCCTGTCGCCATGCTTATGATGATAGGCACAATGGATATCGGCCATAGCTATTACGTCCGGGCAACGCTTGATGGCGCGATGCAGAATGCAGCCAGAAGCTCGTCGCTTGAAGGTGCATCTACGCTGACCGCGCAGGAACTGGTTGATTTTCGCGTTAAGGATGCCGTGCGCACTTTGGCTCCCAACGCCACCATAACAGCCACAAGACGTTACTATAAAACTTTTTCGGAAGCAGCTTTGGCCCAGAAAGAAGTAGTGCATCAAGATAGCGATGCGGATGGGAATTGCGACCCAAATGCAAACGAAAAATTCATGGACGCAAATAACAACGGTGTCTGGGATGCCGATGGCGGGGCAGACGGGCAGGGCGGCGCAAAAGACATTGTCATCATCAAATTCAAGGTAAGCTATCCGCGCCTCTTTCCCCTAGCGAATATGCTCGGCGTACCAGCAAATGTAGAGCTAGAGTCAAATTCGATTCTCGCGAACCAGCCATATGGGGAGCAAACTGTCTATGGACCTCCTGTACCCGTCAATTGTCCGGCAACCCCGGCAACCTAAGATGGCAATGAAGCATCTACCCTTAATGATCCGGCGCCTTAAGCGCAACGAAAGCGGCCTTGCCATGGTCGAATTTGCGGTATCTTTGCCATTCTTTCTGGGATTGGCCATTGGTGGCGTCGAATTGGCCAACTACGCCTCGGTTGTTATGCAACTGAACCAGATCACACTGCATACCGCAGACAGCGCGGCGCGGATCGGGGCAAATACGCCCACTGGCGCCAAGACAATTTCCGAAGCCCAGATTAAAGATGTTTTTGAAGGATCGCTGCGTGAAGGCGACCGGATTGCGGTTGGTGGAAGCCACTCCTACGTCGATCCGGTAACCAATGTCCTGTCTATCCGGGGCAACACGCGGATCATATTATCAAGCTTTGAAGAAGTAACCCCCTTCGATACCTCAAACCCGCGTTATAGGGTGAGATGGCAGCGCTGCACCGGGACGGCCGGTTTCTATACGTCTAATTATGGAACCAAGGCTACCGCGACCAGCGTTACCGGAATTGGCCCTGCCGGACGGCAGGTTGTTCCGCCACCCGGCGGCGTCGTCATGTTTGTCGAGCTGCAATATTATTTCAAGCCGATGATTGTGAACGGCTTTACGCGAATGACGGATCACACGATCACCCAGATTGCGTCAATGGTCGTTCGGGAAAAGCGTGATTTGGTTGGCCCAACCGGCAGTGACGGGATTTATAACGCGGAAAACGTGACGCCAGCGACTTGTCCTTGGGGATAGGCCGGACCGGATCTGCTAAAGTGAAATTCCCCTCAGACAGGTCAGCGCTTATGGGTATTGTGGCCTAAGCGATCATCCAGGTCGCGGCAGCACCAATGAAAATCCATAAACTCAGTGCCAGACCGATGATGACCCACAATCTTGCGCCAAGTGACATGCCTTCTGTCGCTGCGATTGAGGCTACGACATCGCTGCCAACTTTTTCAGGTGTTGCGAGTTGCGAGACTTTGTCGGTTCCGGCCAGTGTAAAGCGACCCCCAAGCCGCGCCGCGCTAATGGCTGCTGGCGTGAGGTTTTGGGA
>JANPKN010000236.1:0-4436 GCA_031426075.1 Sphingomonadaceae bacterium | reverse complement strand
TCGAGGCTACAACCGCAATCCGGCTGGTGGCACGGTCGACGAGCAACGCGAGGTAGAATTCCTGCTTAATGTCGGCGCCGTCTGTGATGTACAGGCGATTGACCTGCTTGCCTTCCGGGCCGGTCTGGATCGTTACCAGTGTGTTACCCAGCATGTCCTTGGCATGGGCCTCAACCTCATCCAGATTGAAGGCCAAACGCACGCCGCCCTTTGCATCCGGGCCGAGTTCCTTGAACTTGCCTTTGCCGCGTCCACCAGCATGAATCTGGGATTTCACTACGTAAAGAGGACCAGGCAATTGCTTCGCAGCGGCAACCGCTTCTTCAACGCTTAACGCTGCAATACCAGCGGGCACGGCGACACCAAATTTTGCGAGCAGTTCTTTGGCCTGATATTCATGGATATTCATGGGAGATTGCGTCCTCGGAAAATAGAGAGTTTCGCCGGTTGCTTAAGCACAGACGCGCCATGAATGGAAGGGCTTGCGCCCATGTTTTTTGGTTCACGCAGAGGCGCAGAGACGCGGAGAAAATTATTACAATCTCTGCGTCCACTGCGCCTCTGCGTGCAGAAATTTACATGAGCAAATTTAGAGCAGTCAACTCGGCACGAAGCTTTGCTGCATCGGTAAAATGATGCGCAACAAAGCCGTTGTTTCGGGCACTCACGACATTGTCGTGGTTATCGTCAATAAATATTGCTTCGCCGGAACTTAGGCCGAAGCGATCCAAAGCAAGCGCATAGATTGCGGGGTCCGGCTTGATCAATTTCTCTACGCCGGACACAAGGATATCGCCGAAGTGATCGAAAATCGGTTGAGCCGAGCGGAACCTGTCCCAAAATTCGGCGCCGAAATTGGTGATCACGAACAAGGGAATGTCATTGTCGGACAGTTCGCGGACAATGTCATGGGTGCCGGGAACAGGGCCGGGAATGGTCTCGGTAATTCGCGCTTCATATGCCCTTATGAGCTCTTCATACTGTGGATATTGTGCAACCCGTTCCGCGACCATGTCGTCTAATGACCGCCCTGCGTCATGTTGGTAGTGCCATTCGGGCGTCACAACATGGCTGACGAAATATTCCCGTTCAGCTTCGTCTGCTATCAGCTTGCTGTAGAGATAGCGCAGGTCCCATTCGAACAGCACTCTGCCCACATCAAACACAACGGTCGTAACATTGGTCACGCATGCACCCCATAAGCGATGTCGAAATGGCGCAAAAAAACCGCCCGCGAATCAGATTCGGAGCGGCATTTTGCCTGAACCATCTGCCCGCATAGCGCAGGCAGGGCCAAATTAACCCTGGCGCGCCTTGAAGCGTGGCTGGGTCTTGTTGATGACATAAGTACGGCCACGACGACGAATCACGCGGTTATCGCGATGGCGGCCCTTGAGCGACTTCAGAGAATTAACGACTTTCATCGGATTTACCCGTCTAATAAATGCATGAAGCTTGAATTGAAGGCGCGCTCCTATGGGTCAGGCAGCGTAAAGTCAAGCGCGATTGGCCACGTTTGCGGATTCAGCCCCTATACATGACTTGATATGGTAGAGGACAGGCGTAAGGATGTAATGATGATGAAATATGCCCGGCTGATGCCGCTTCTCGCGCTTTCCCTACTGACCGCCTGTGTCGTGCCAACTGGCCCAGTTGAGGTTACACGCTTCAACCGAGCCGCAGAGGGGGTGCCGTATGGAACCGGCAGCTTTGCGGTTGTGCTTGCTGGCGAATCGGCGTCAGACGGGGCGCTGGCGGGTTCGCCTTATCTGACTGCAGTTGCGCGCGAAATGCAGCGGGTCGGTTATCGCGATAATATAAGCAACTCGGATGTCATCGCGGAAGTGCGTTTCGGCGCAACGACGATTCGCCCTGATCGCCGCTCGCCTGTATCGGTCGGTGTTGGCGGATCTACAGGTGGTTACGGCTCAGGCTTGGGTGTTGGTCTTGGCTTCAATCTGGGCGGTAGTTCGGCGACGCAGTTACAGACAACACTGGCGGTCCGCATCGTCAGGCGCAGTGACCAGGTCGTGATTTGGGAGGGCACGGCGGTGCAATCCGCCAAGGCAGGCTCACCCGCCGCGCAACCCGGCATAGCCGCGTCGAAATTAGCCGAGGCGTTGTTTAAGGACTTCCCCGGAGTGTCAGGTGAGACTATCCGCGTCCCGTAACAGTGGACCTTGTCCAAAAGCGGGAAGAAACGCACATGCCGATTACTGACATCAATGCCGCCTTCGACAGCGGCAACATCATCGTTCATGCTATCAATGGGAATGTCGCAACGCTTGGCATCCGCAAGGACAAGGATTCCGAATTCGCGCAATGGTTCCACTTCCGCGTGGCATGCACCGCGGGCGAAGAGCTGGAATTGCGGATTACCGGATTAGAAAGTAGCGCCTATCCCGGCGGCTGGCCTGACTATCGTGCCTGTGTTTCCGAAGACCGCGATTATTGGGGCCGGACCGATACGAGCTATGACAAAGCGAAGGATGGCGGCACGCTGACGATTCGTTATGTCCCCGCAAGCGACATCGCCTGGTTTGCCTATTTCGCCCCGTACAGCATGGAACGGCACCATGACCTCGTCGCCGAGTCGGCATCGCTTGAAGGTGTGACCTATCGCTGCCTCGGCCACAGCATTGAAGGTCAGCCAATCGATTGCCTCGAAATGGGCAGCGGCGAAACGCAGGTCTGGCTCTACGCCCGCCAGCATCCCGGTGAGACGCAAGCGGAATATTGGATGGAAGGCGCCATCGACATGCTCACCGACCTGAGCGATCCACACACGCGGGTATTGCTCGAAAAATGCCAGCTGCATATTGTGCCCAACTGCAACCCCGATGGCAGCTGCCGAGGGCATTTACGTACCAATTATCTGGGCGTAAACCTGAACCGGGAATGGGCGGAACCGTCTGTAGAACGCAGCCCCGAAGTGCTTGGTATCCGCAATGCAATGGATGAAACCGGCGTCCACTGGGCAATGGACATTCACGGCGACGAGGCCATTCCTGCGGCCTTTATGGCTGGTTTTGAAGGCATTCCTAGCTGGACAGATGATCAGGGCGATAGATATAATGCGTTCATCAACCGTCTCGCCGCGCGTACCCCTGATTTCCAGACAGAACTGGGCTACAGCAAGGCCGGACCGGGTAAAGCGAACCTGTCCATGTCCACCAATCAATTGGCCGAGCGTTTCGGACCTTCGCATCACTGCGTGTCGATGACGCTTGAGATGCCATATAAGGACACCGTTCATGGCAATGATCCTGAGCAAGGCTGGTCGCCTGAGCGCTGCCGTTTGCTCGCCCGCGAATGCCTCGCGACCTTAGCGGAGATGGTGTAGGCCAAGCGCCTCGCTTTAGCGCCCAATCCGCATTGCCGCTTTCGCAGGAATGATGAAACGGGTAAAAGACTATCTATGCGCATTATTGAAGATGACCTGACAGGCGTTGAAATCCGGGCTCTGCTTGAGACGCATTTTGCCGGAATGCTTTCTAGCTCTCCTGCGGGAAGTTGCCATTTCCTCGACTTCGACGGTTTGAATGCCCCAGATGTGACATTTTGGTCGATTTGGGAAGGCGATGTTTTAGCCGGTTGCGGCGCATTGAAAGCGCTGTCATCGACGCAGGGCGAAATCAAATCCATGCGGACCCATCCCGACCATTTGCGTAAAGGCGTGGGCGCGGCGATGCTCGAGCATATTATTTCAGAAGCGCGGCAACGTGGGTATGTACGGCTCAGCCTTGAAACAGGATCGACCGATGCCTTCTTGCCCGCCCGTGCGTTATACGAAGCTTATGGCTTTCAGTACTGCCCGCCATTTGGCGAATATGTCGACGACCCATTCAGTCGTTTCATGACCTTGGCGATTTGACCAATTTGCGTTAGGGCGCGGCCAAACAGTTCAGGAACCCAATCATGCCCAAGCTTATCCTCCTCCGTCACGGCCAGTCGCAGTGGAACCTTGAAAACCGTTTTACCGGCTGGTGGGATGTGGATGTCACCGAAAAGGGTTCAGCGGAGGCGTGGGCTGCGGGCGAACTTATGCAGGCTAAGGGGATTGCGCCAGACATCGCCTTTACCAGTGTGCAGACGCGCGCAATCAAAACGCTCAACTTGGCACTTGAGGCCATGGGCCGTTTGTGGGTTCCAGTGACCAAGAACTGGCAACTGAACGAGCGGCATTATGGCGGGCTCACTGGTCTTGATAAGGCAGAGACAGCGGCGAAGCATGGCGACGATCAGGTCAAGATCTGGCGCCGCAGCTTTGACATTCCGCCACCACCGCTGGAGGCTGGTTCGCCTTATGACCTTTCTTCGGATCCACGTTATGCGGGCATCAATATTCCGGCTTCAGAAAGTTTGAAAGACACCATCAACCGCGTTCTGCCTTATTGGAGCAGCAATGTTGTCCCGGAATTGAAGGCGGGAAAAAC
>JANPKN010000235.1:0-5684 GCA_031426075.1 Sphingomonadaceae bacterium | reverse complement strand
CCTCTGGAACGAAATTCTGCCCGACGATTTCATTCAGCGCCCGCGCATGAGCCGCATCTATTATGAAGGCAAATTCTACAGCTATCCGCTGCGCGCGTTCGAAGCCTTGTTCAATCTAGGCATCATCCGTTCGACTTTGTGCATGGCAAGCTATGCCAAGGCGAAGGTATTCCCGAACAAAAATGTCCGCAGCTTTCAGGACTGGACGGTCAACCAATTCGGCCACAAACTGTTTTCGATTTTCTTTAAAACCTACACTGAAAAAGTGTGGGGCATGCCGTGCGACGAAATGTCGGCAGATTGGGCAGCGCAGCGGATCAAGGGCCTAAGCCTTGGCGCAGCGGTGCTCGATGGGCTCAAGCGTTCCTTGGGGCTAAACAAGAAGCCGAATGATGGCATGGAAACAAAGACCCTGCTTGAAACCTTCCGCTATCCGCGGCTTGGGCCGGGCATGATGTGGGACGCCGCGCGCGATTTTGTTGTCGCAAACGGCAACGCAGTGTTGATGGGCCATAGCTTTAAACAATTGGCGCAGGATGCCGAAGGGAACTGGCGGATGTCGGCCAGCCGTGCCGACGGCAGCGAGGCTGTGATTACCGCCAAGCATGTGATCAGTTCAGCGCCGATGCGAGAATTGTCGGCTCGCATTCATCCGCTGCCTCAAACATCGTTGCAGGCGAATAAACTGCGGTATCGCGACTTCCTGACGGTAGCGCTGATGATCCGTTCGGATGATTTGTTTCCCGACAACTGGATCTATATTCACGATAGCAAGGTGCAGGTAGGCCGGGTCCAGAATTTCCGAAGCTGGTCCCCCGAAATGGTACCTGATCCAGCCATCGCCTGTGTTGGCCTTGAATATTTCTGCTTCGAAAATGATGGCCTGTGGTCATCAAGCGATGCCGACCTGATTGCGCTGGCGAAGAAAGAGATGGCTATCCTTGGCCTATGCAAGGCGGAGGATGTCGTTGGTGGCGCAGTTGTGCGTCAGGAAAAAGCCTATCCCGTTTACGACGATGATTATGCCGCAAATGTCGAAGCGATGCGTGCAGAGCTTGAGGCGCGCTATCCAACGCTGCACATGGTCGGCCGCAACGGAATGCATCGCTACAACAATCAGGATCACGCCATGATGACCGCGATGCTGACGGTCGAAAATATCGCCGCTGGTGCCCGCGTGTTTAACATTTGGAATGTCAACGAAGATGCCGAATATCATGAGTCAGGCAATGAGGGCGTGCAGGAAGTTATTTCAGCCAAAATCAGCGAAGACCAGGCTGCCGCGCTGACGTCGGAGCGCGATGTGCCAAAACGGATTGCAGGCGCTGGTTCGACACCCGCTGCCAGTGATATCAGCAAAGCGGCATAGCCAGAACATTTGGGGGCAATTGGGTGATCAAATTTGCCAATAGATTACGGGGCAATGTGTTCCTGCGCTATGTCGCGGTTAGTGTTGGCGCGCTGGCAACGGACATGGGCGTTTTTCTCGCATTGTTAGAAGCTGGCTTACCCAGCATAAGTGCCTCTGCCATTGGCTATTCAATCGGGATATTGGCACACTGGATATTGTCCAGCCGCAAAGTGTTTCAAGACCGCGTTTCTGACAAGGGAACCGCAGCCCGCACCCAGCAAAAGGCGATGTTTTTGGCCTCGGCCCTGCTTGGACTATTGCTGACTGTCGCGATCGTTGGTGCCGGTACGGCATTGGGGTTGGACCCAAGGCTCGCCAAGATTATCGCGATCCTCATATCCTTCCTACTCACTTACGCACTGCGCAATATCGTCATTTTTCGGCAAGTGCGACCGGTATAGACGTGCAGAATTTTGCCGACCGGTATTTTTTACGGCTGATTTTCGGCATCTGGTTGTTGGCGGCGTGCGCAATATTGCTCATATCGCGCGAGAATATTGTCGCTTGGAAAGTCGGCGGCCCCGATGACCAGATGCGCCTGATTCAGGTCCGCGACTGGGTGGCCGGGCAAAGCTGGTGGGACATTACGCAATATCGCATGAATGCGCCTGATGGCGGTGACATGCACTGGTCGCGTTTGGTCGACGTTCCGCTTGGCGTGCTGATTGTGCTGACGCGTCCCTTGCTTGGCGCGAACTTGGCTGAGCAATTCGCGGCCAGCTTCGTTCCGCTTCTGACTTTGGCGGCAGCCATGTACTTTTATGCACTTGCAGCACGCCGCTTTTTTGGTGCCGGGGTGGCCGTGGTAGCAACGGGGCTTGTCCTCACAATCATGCACTTCACGACTCAGATGGCGCCAATGCGCATTGATCATCATGGGTGGCAGATTGTGTGTTTTGTGGCGGCCGTGTGGGCTCTGTTTGATCGGCGTGGCAGCATCTGGTCAGCCATTGTTCTGGGGCTGGCTTGTGCACTGTGGATTGAAATATCAGTCGAGGGCCTTCCCTTTGCCGCGGTGCTTCTGGGTGTGTCGGCACTAAGCTGGATTTTCCCGATTTTGGCAACAGCGGCGACGCGCAATCACCAGTTTCCAATCGCCTTGGCATCCACCGCCGCTGTCGCCTTCCTGCTGTACACTATTACGGAAAGCTGGTCGGAACCCACATATTGCGACGCGTTATCGCCTGTCCATATCGCGGCCCTGGGCGCGATGGCGGCAATTGTCGTCGCGGGCGCTGTCGTAGCAGGAAAATGGAACGATTGGCTGTCGATTTACGCGCGTGTTGGTGTGTGCACATTGGCAGGTGTAACCGGGATCGCAACGGTGATGACCATCGCGCCTGCATGTGCAAGCGATGCCTTTGCCGGACTTGACCCGCTGGTGCGTGCATATTGGTTTAACCGAACGCTCGAAGGTCTGCCTTTATGGGCGCTATCGACGGATATGGTCGTGCTTCCGCTTGCATATCTGGTCGCCGGTGGAATGGCGCTTGCCTATGTCGCAGTTTACAACACGCAGCTATCAACATCCGACAAGCTGCGCCTTATCATCATTTATGTCGGATCCGCCCTTATCGGCTCATTGGTAAGTCGCACGGTGGTTTATGCGATGATCATCGCTAACCTGTTTCTCGCGGCTTTATTAATCGATATGTTCATGGCTGCGCAGCGGCGCAAATCCCTGACGGGCCGAATGGGTTTACGAGCCGTGGCCCTGTTATTGGCGATACCGGGCTTGTCAGCGCAAATCATCGCGAACAAAATTGGTGAAACTGAAACTGAAACCGCCGCCGCCGCCAAGTTAGACGAGAGATTTTTGGCAAAGGTACAGGCCTGTCAAAAATCAACTGCCGCCGCCGCCCTTGGCCAATTGCCCACATCTTTTCTCATGGCGGGACTGGATACCAACCCTGCCATATTGCAATTCACAAAGCACAACGTCGTCGCCTCGGGCCATCACCGCAATGATACCGCTATGGCGGATGTCATTCGCGCCTTCACCCTCTCGCCCGATGATGCCGCGCAGATTATAGGCGCGCGGCGCATTCGCTTTCTGGTTATCTGCGATGGCAGCTATGAACTCGCATTATATGCACGCAACGCGCCCCACGGACTGCTGGCGCAGCTTCGCGCGGGCAAGATTCCGCTATGGCTCCGGCAGCAACCTGACGTTGGTCCGTTTCAGATATTTGAGGTGGCACCTGCTTTGCTTCCACCAAGTCGCTCTCAATCATGAAAGAACGTATTTTCCGCCATTGGATCATATTGGGTATTTGGCTTTTGCTATCGACGGCCCTTGTTGTGACCAGTTGGGCACAAATCCGGTCAGGTGTCGGGTTGGATCCAGATGATCAGTTGCGCCTTGTCCAATTGCGTGATTTTTTGAACGGGCAGGGCTGGTTTGATAATCGGCAGTATCGGCTGAATCCACCCGATGGCGCGCCTATGCATTGGTCGCGGCTAATTGAGCTGCCGCTCGCGGCCTTAGTTCTTTTGTGCGCGCCGTTCTTTGGTCAATTGCAGGCGGAAACCGTTGCGTCGACCATAATACCCTTAATCCTTTTCGGCGGGATAATCTTTTTGCTCTCACGCATTGCCTCGCATTTTGGCGGGCAAGCGGCTAGTATTGCCGCAGCCATCGTGGCCGCGATGTCGGTGCCGTTGGTGATGCAACTGCGGCCTATGCGCATTGACCATCATGGCTGGCAAATCGCCATGGCCGTATTGGCACTTGCATCGCTGTTTTATGTCAACGCACGCAGATCCGGCCTGATTCTTGGGGCGGCGCTTGCCGTCTGGCTGCACATTTCATTGGAAGGCGCGCCAATGTCGGCGGCATTTTTTCTGTTCCTTGGTTGGCAATGGTTAAAGCGCCCGAACGAGGGCGAGCGGCTATTCTGGACGATTGCTGCATTTGCGCTGTCGTCGGCGGGGCTGTTCCTTGGGACGCAGGGTCAGGGGTTACGCTCCAGCATATACTGCGACACCGTATCTCCACCGCATATCTGGGCGATATTAACAGCAGCGGCCATCATGCTGCCCGGCCTTAATTGGGCACCACGCCAGATAGTCTGGCGCGGGTTGATCATGCTGTCGGCGGCAGGTGCGGCTATCTTGGTGATTGCGTTGCGCGCACCCGATTGCCTCACTGGCGCATTCGGAACGCTTGACCCTCTTGTCCGCGAATATTGGTATATCAATGTGATGGAAGGGATGCCCATCTGGCGTCAAGAACGTGGCACAGCGGCGGTTCTCTTGGCTGGTCCAGTCATCGGACTTGCGAGTTGCGTCTATTTGGCGCGCACAGCGACGGGGCAGGATCGCGCCAATCTGATCATTCTGGCCTTCTTCACTTTCTATGCGGTGATACTGTCATTGCTGGTTTTCCGGACAATATCGGTTGCATCCGCTTACGCAGTTGTCCCTGCGGCGGTGATGATAAAGGATGTGTTTGCCCGCTATCGACAGGAGAGCAGTCCGCCGCGCCGCGTCTTATGTGTGGTGGCCATTTTGCTTTTAGCGGTGCCTGGCTCTTGGGTGAGCGCGCTTTTGGATTTCTTGCCTTCGAACAAGACGCCGCAAGCTACGCAGACCGGAAAAAACGCAGCTGCGTGCGAATCCGCTTCGTCTGTAGCGGCGCTCAAAGCATTGCCAAAAGGCCAGTTTCTTGCGCCCTTCGATATGGCGCCAATGATCCTTGCGCACACGCCGCACAGCGTGCTGGCCAGCAGTCACCACCGCAACGAAAGCGCGATGCACGACCATATCCAGATTTTTCGTACATCACCCGACTCTGGCTATCGCCTGATGAAGGCGCGCGGCATTGATTATCTTGCGCTGTGCCCTGACGAAGTGGAACTAACCAATTATGCACGCAAAGACCCGGGCGGGCTTTGGGCGCATATGGCAAAAGGCGAAGTGCCTGACTGGCTTGAGCCATTGCCCGTGATGGGCAAGGGCATCAAGGTCTGGCGCGTACGTTAAAGATGCATGAAGTCGCGGTCGAAGCTTTTGAGATGCGCGCCGCCGTCCACGAAAATAACCTGTCCGGTCACGTCATGCGCTTGCGCGAGAAAGACCACTGCATCCGCTACAGCAGATGGTGATGGCAATTTACCTAAGGGCATCATCTCCGCAAGTCGCGCTTCTTGGTCAGCGGTGTAATCATCGGTGGAAATGACAAGACCGGGGGCCACGCCATTGTAACGGGCGCGGCCAGCGAATGACGCTGCCATGGACCGCACGGACGCCGCAAGTGCTTGCTTCGAAAGCG
>JANPKN010000234.1:0-2331 GCA_031426075.1 Sphingomonadaceae bacterium | reverse complement strand
CTATGCCGAAGCTCTGGGCGCCCTTGATCAACTGGTACAAAAGCCCTGTCGCCATGCCGGCTGTATTCATGACAAGCAGCACAGCGAAAATGGCCAATATCTTGGGCAAGGTCATGACCCAGTTTGAAGCCGGCGTGGCGTCGATGATCTCGTTAAACTTCACGTCGCGTTCCCGCCAAACAAGTTCACCACCATAAAATACGGCAACGATCAGCAGAAATATGGAAAAACTTCCCAGGACATTACTGATAATATCTGCTGTCAGCGGATGCGAGGGCGTCCCGTAAACTGTCTGCGAAAGCCAGAGGCTGGCCCCGGTATTGATCACCGCCAACATCAAAAGGACGATGAGCCCCGGGCTTTTCATCACCTGGATGATTTCCGTGCGGAGCCGGGCCATGAATTGTGCGCGGCTGGTAGCTCCGCCAAAACGCGGGGTGATAGCGTCGCCGCCGCGGAGGGGTGGGACTGCGGCAGCGCGCTGCTGAGCGGCATCGCGTTTGGCAACCCGTTTCAAAGCGCGTTTGGAAGGCGCCCGCTCTGCCATCGAGAAACGCCAACAAGTCCCCACCAACAAGACCGCGCCAACAGCGAGCACGATCATGCGATTTATGAGCACATTGCCTTCAAACGGCAACAGCTTGCTGTTCATGTCGGCTGTAGTCCAATAGCGAGTGGCATCCGAAATCGCGCCAAACCCGAGCGGTTCGTACAACGCAAGCATGTCCTGATATTCGATGCGGCTGCCCAATATTGTCGTAACGATCAAATAGCCCATCACAAAAACAACAACGCCGATGTAGCTCCACAGCATCGATCGCGTCGTCGTTGCCAGCGCGAACAAGAGCGCGCTTGCCATAAACAAATTCGGAACGGCGATAATCAGATATGGCCAGGCATAATAAAGCGGGTTTTGCGGCCCGACGGTTTCTGCATCCACCCATGGCATCAGCACGCCGGTCGCCATGCCAAGCGGAACCGCCAGATAGCCCAGTAATGCGATAACAAAGCCGCCAATGAATCGGCCATAAACGAACTGGTTTTTGGTGATGGAGGTGGCCCGGATCATAGGTCCGAATTTGGTCGCATCGTCGCGGACAATGGCATTGGCGACGAACGAAGTTATCACAAAAAGATAGAATAACGACATCAAAGCCAGCGCACTGGTGATTGCGTATGGCGCATTTTCATGCACGGTGCCCGGTGTGCCGATGCTGACATTCTCGCTGGCAGTGAGGCCAAAACCAAGCAGGAAAAAGATTGCTAGCGAGACCCAGAACACCGGGTTGCGCAGTTGATAGCGGATTTCAAATCCCGCGACGCCAAGCAGCATGTCGGTTCTCCGCCTTACGCAGCTAAACGCGCGGGGTGGCGCAAATCTGCGAGCGTGGTGAAGTACACGTCCTCGAGTCCGGCATCGACGGGGTCAAATCCGTCCGGCGGACTGTCAGAAAGGATATGGATGATCGTTCGGCCAGCGAACAGGCGAGTAGAGATTACCTGATGCTGCGCCTGATGTGTCTCAAGTTCGTCACGGCGAATAGATTTCTTCCAGATTCGGCCCTTCGCCTGTGTTATCAGGTCGAGCGGCGCGCCTTGCAGCTGTACCTTGCCCCCTGCCAGCACCGCCATTTGCGGGCATAGGTCAGCAACATCCTCTACGATATGCGTCGACAGGATAACCACGACATTCTCACCGATGCTGGACAGCAGATTGAGAAATCGGTTCCGCTCTTCTGGATCGAGACCAGCGGTGGGTTCATCGACAATAATCAGCTTGGGATTTCCTATCAGCGCCTGTGCTATGCCAAAACGCTGCCGCATGCCGCCCGAAAAACCGGCAATCGCCTTGCTGCGCACGCTCCATAAATTGGTCTGCTCAAGCAAAGTTTCGACCACTGCCTTGCGCTCGCCTTTACTGGAGATGCCCTTTAGCACGGCCATATGATCAAGCATCTGGTAAGCTGTGACACGCGGATAGACACCGAAATCCTGAGGCAAATAGCCCAATGTTCTGCGCAATTCTTCGGGATCTGCCAATATGTCGAGATCACCGAAACGGATTGTTCCGGCGGTTGGCGTTTGCAGCGTAGCAATCGTCCGCATCAGGGTCGATTTGCCCGCACCATTCGGTCCGAGCAATCCAAACATGCCGCGCGGGATCGACAGAGTCACGTCATCTAGTGCACGCGTACCGTTCGCATAAACATGGCTTACCCCATTAATTTCAAGCACATCAAACTCCCTGTATTGCAATTCCAATACACTAATGCAGTCATTTGTTAACGCCAAGCGGTATCGACCAGCGGCAAGCGGGGTTCGGCAAGCGAC
>JANPKN010000233.1:0-2985 GCA_031426075.1 Sphingomonadaceae bacterium | reverse complement strand
CAAAGAAAATTACTAGTTCCGCCTTTACACCATGTATACCGAGCATGAAAACGATTGCAGGATCGAACAAATTTGGTGCTGGTCAACAGAGAGAGGAAAATATTCAAGTACAGGGTAGGCCATAAGTTTGAGGGCGGGACTGATATACCGTAAATAATTGTCGTCTGCGAAATGTTTGGTGAACATAAAAAAAACGAAAACAGCTTGTGACCGAAATGATTGACCGTACAGTCCTGAAAACTGCGGACATTTTTGTTCGGGAAGACCTTGGCCTTGGCATAGCTGACCATGCAAAGCGTCGAACGGACGATGCCGAGGTTCCACAAAGCCTCGAACGCGCGCAACGGATAGCTGTAGAATTTGCCCTCATAATAGATCCGGCTCATGCGCGGGCGTTGAATAAAGTCATCAGGCAGGATTTCATTCCACAGATCGACGACCTCTTTTGATTTGGAGAAAAAGCGGTGGCCGCCAATGTCGAAGCGATAGCCATCAACCTCAACGGTGCGACTGATGCCGCCGACATAACGTTCGTCCTTTTCAATGACGGTGACTTTATATCCTTTTTTGGTCAGCAAATAGGCAGCGGTCAGCCCTGCTGGCCCCGCACCAATAATTGCGACGTCGACTGTCTTCTGGCCCTGAACTGTCATATTTCCCCCTGAGAGAAGCTCTGGAGAAATCTGTGAACGAAATGACCTAATAGATGGTTAACGAGGGGTTACGATGGCTGGATGTCGGCACATGGTCGCGACCGATAATTGCGCTGACGCACAAATAACTTGCTTTTGACGCGATAATTGGCGATAGGGCCGCCAAGCGCATGAGGCGAGCGGACAGAACCGCCGCAGTTTTGGCAGCGTGAGGGCCTAACCAAAGGCTCCGCCAAACGAACAAGATGCGTAAGCTTAGAGGCTTCCCATATCACGCAGGGTTGTTTCCAACGGGTCAGCATAAGCTGCTCCCGAACACCTGCTGTTGCGCCTGTGCGGTCCTGATGAAAGGATGCGCATTACGGGCTGCGACGACTATTTTGAAAGTATAAAAATGTCTTTTTTCCAAGACCTGGGCCTTGCCCAACCAATCCTGAAGGCGCTTGAGGCGGCTGGCTATGATACGCCAACCCCAATTCAGCAACAGGCCATCCCGTCATTGCTAGAAGGCCGCGATCTTTGCGGCATCGCGCAGACCGGAACCGGCAAGACTGCTGCATTCGCGTTGCCTTCGCTTCACCACTTCGCCACCAAGCCAAAAGCGCGTCAGCAATATAGCTGCCGTATGCTTGTGCTGTCGCCAACGCGCGAACTTGCCGCACAAATCGCCGACAGCTTCCGCACCTATGGCAAGTTCCTTGGCCTCAAGGTTGATTGCGTTTTCGGTGGCATGCCGATTTTCAGCCAGAAAAAGCGCCTTGCTGGCGGCGTCGACATTCTTGTCGCCACACCTGGCCGCTTGATCGACCTTATCGAACAACGCGCTGTCACGCTCAAGGACGTTGAAATCTTCGTTCTTGATGAAGCCGACCAGATGATGGATCTTGGCTTCATCCATGCATTGAAGCGTATCGACCAATTGCTGCCAAAGCAGCGCCAGACATTGTTCTTCTCGGCAACGATGCCAAAGGCGATTGCTGAACTCGGCAACCGTTTCCTCAACAACCCTGTCCGTGTCTCGGTCGCCCCGGCGGCAACAACTGCAGAACGCGTTGAACAATTCGTGACCTTTGTGGAGCAGCGCGAAAAGCAGACCTTGCTGACGCTAAAGCTGCAAAGCGAAGACATTGACCGTGCATTGGTCTTCACGCGCACCAAGCATGGCGCCGACCGCGTTGTGCGTGGCCTTGCCGGCGCTGGTATCCAATCTGCCGCGATCCATGGCAACAAATCGCAGGGCCAGCGTACCGCTGCGCTGCAGGCGTTCCGTGATGGCAAGATCAAGATCCTCGTGGCAACCGATATCGCAGCCCGCGGCATCGACGTTCCCGGCGTCAGCCATGTGTTCAATTTCGAACTGCCCAACGTGCCTGAGCAATATGTTCACCGTATTGGCCGTACTGCGCGCGCTGGCCGTGAAGGCGTTGCGATGAGCTTCGTTGCTGGTGATGAGCGTGGCTATATGAAAGACATTGAGCGTCTGACCGGTGTTCGCGCCATGACCCTTGGCCTTCCAGAAGGCTTCCGTGCAGCTGTAGCAGCACTTCCACCCCCCGTTGCCGATAAGAAGCCGCAACAGGCCCGTGGCGGTCGCGGTGGTGGTCAGCCAGGTGGCGGACGCACCAATTATGCTGGCAAGAAACTTGGCGGCAACAATGGCGGCACTGGCTTGAACGGTGAAACCCGTAACCGGACTCATACGCCGCAGGGTGGCTGGCAGCCAGCAATCGGTCCACGTGACGGCAGCCGTGAAGGCAGCCGCGACGCCCGTCCACGCAATGACAATGCGCCTGCAGGCGATCGTCGTCCAACTGCGGATCGCGCATTTGCCGCCCGCAGCGAAAACCGCCGCGACCCCGGTGCACCTGCACGCAATTACGGCCCAAAAAAGGGTGGTAATGGCAATTATAAAGGCACCGTAAAGCGGGCTGTATAAGGTTCAGATATACGTAAAAGCCGCCATGCTGACACAGGTTCAGCATGGCGGCTTTTATTTTATCAGTGCCTGAAATGCCGCATGCCTGTGAAGACCATGGCCAAGCCAGCTTCATCGGCGGCGGCGATGACTTCGTCATCCCGCATCGAACCGCCGGGTTGAATGACAGCGGTTGCGCCCGCTTCTGCAGCGGCAAGCAAGCCATCGGCAAACGGGAAGAAAGCATCGGAGGCTACGGCTGACCCAACGGTCCGAGGCTCTGCCCATCCATAAGTTTCAGCCGCTTCTTTTGCCTTGATCGCTGCGATACGCGCACTGTCACGCCGGTTCATCTGGCCAGCTCCGATCCCCGCCGTCGCTCCATCCTTGGCATAGACAATCGCGTTGGATTTGACA
>JANPKN010000232.1:0-5329 GCA_031426075.1 Sphingomonadaceae bacterium | reverse complement strand
GATCAGAAGATTGAAATCGCTTTGGTCAAGCCCGGCAACAAACGCCGCGCAGGGCGTCCGGACAATCCAATCGGCAACCCGTTGTTTGAGGCATTGCGTGCCAAACGCCGCGCGCTGGCCGAAAATGTTGGCGTGCCGCCTTATGTCATTTTCCACGATGCCACCTTGCGCGAAATGG
Organism: Sphingomonadaceae bacterium; assembly: GCA_031426075.1. GTDB lineage: Bacteria > Pseudomonadota > Alphaproteobacteria > Sphingomonadales > Sphingomonadaceae > Sphingorhabdus_B. The sequence goes on along the minus strand of JANPKN010000232.1, from coordinate 5,151 downwards.
CGCTGACGCGGCCAGCCGATCTCCGCGCCTTAGGCAGGATCAGCGGCGTCGGAGCGCGAAAGTTGGAGGCCTATGGCGAAGATTTTCTGTCAGTAATTGCAGAATTTTAGGGCGGCAGTGCTTCGGTGCATTGTCCTTCCTTGTTATCGATTGCAGTTTAAAATAAGGGAGTTGGCACGCCGAACGGCCAGACAATTTTACAACAGGATTTGCCGATGTTCCGCCAACTCACAGACCGCGTCTTTGTCGCCCCGCAAATTGAGGTTGGCGACGTGATGGATGCTGCGCAAGCAGGCGTGACACTCATCATCAACAACCGCCCTGAAGATGAGTCGGCGGACCAAACCCCGGGTGAAGAAATCGAGACCGCAGCCCGCGCTGCGGGGTTGGATTATGTCGCCATTCCTGTCACCCATGCGGGGTTCGCCGAATGGCAAGTGACGGCGATGGCCGACGCATTGGACAAGACCGACGGCAAAATCCTCGCATATTGTCGCTCAGGCACGCGGTCGACCTTGCTCTGGGCTTTGGCGCAGGCGTCCAAGGGCGAACATCCGGCCATACTGGCTGAAAAAGCAGCAGATGCAGGCTATGATCTCACTCCAGTGACCGCGATGATGGATATGCTGCGTGGGCGGGCCTCGTGACGGCAGAATTGCTGAAACTGGCAGGTTCAATCGCGGCGATATTGTTTATCGCGTGGCTTGCACGATTTTGGAAACTTGGCGGCGACGTCCGCATCCGCAGCGAAGACCAGGCGCGCGAGATTGCTAACGAAGCTTATTGCGGGTTCGATCCGGTCGATATTGCGATCGACAAAGCCGGTATTGCCGCATTGATGCGCGATGCCGATGGTCGACATTTGTTAGTACGGCGCCACGGTGCGCAATGGGCAGGGCGGCTGCTTGACCACCATAACGAAGCCCGGCTTGACCAGAATTTTCTGACCATCGGGACGGGCGAAAAGACATTCGGGTCGGTCACGCTTCATTTAGGAGCGCAGGCTTCGCATTGGGCGGCGGGCTTACGCCATTTGAATATGGGGCGCACACATGCCTGAACTGTTCAACCCCGTCGATTATGCTATTCCTGCGTTCATCATTCTGATCGTAGCAGAAATGCTGTGGGCGCGTAGTCGTGCGCCGGAAAAATATGAACCCCGCGATACGCTGACATCGCTTGCGCTGGGCACAGGCAGCACCGTTGCCGGCGCACTGACGGGCGCATTGGTGTTCAGCCTTGCGATGTGGATTTATGAGCATCGCTTGTTCGACATTGGCTGGGTCTGGTGGGCTTGGCCCTTATGCTTCGTGCTCGACGATCTCGCTTATTATTGGGCGCACCGTTCTGGTCACCGCGTGCGCTGGTTCTGGGCAAGCCATGTGAACCACCATAGCAGCCAGCATTATAATTTATCGACCGCACTGCGCCAAACTTGGACCGGCTTTATCGCGCTTGGTTTTATCTTCCGCATCCCGTTGGCCTTTTTGGGCTTCCACCCAGCGATGCTGCTGTTTGTCGGTGCGCTGAACCTCATCTACCAATTCTGGATTCATACCGAAACCATCGGCAAATTCCCGCGCTGGGTCGAGTATGTGATGAACACACCAAGCCATCACCGCGTCCATCATGCCACCAACCCGCGATATCTGGATCGCAATTATGCCGGGACCTTTATCATCTGGGACCGTATTTTCGGGACGTTTACAGAAGAAGTAGAAGGTGAAAAGATCCGCTACGGCATTGTTAAGCAATTGGGGACGTTCAACCTGTTGTGGAGCGTGTTTCACGAATGGGTGGGCATTGCTCAGGACGTGAAGTCCGCACCATGGCGACATAAATTTTCGTATATGTGGCGCCCACCCGGCTGGAGCCACGATGGTAGTCGCGACACGTCGGACACTATTCGCGCGCAATGGCTCAAGAGCCAGCAAGCCAAGGCCGACTAACGCTATTTACACCCTTGCCAGTAATTAATCGTCCGCTTAAACCTTCCCCTAAGAGGGAGCAGGCGACATGAACGAATTTGACATCATTGTTATCGGCGGCGGTTCAGCAGGCAGCGCAGCAGCAGGACGATTATCCGAAGGCGGGAAATATAAGGTCTGCCTGATCGAGGCTGGCGGCACGAATAATAACATGCTCATCAAGACGCCCGGCTTCATGCCGTTCATTCGCAATGCCTCCAATTACAAATATGAAACGGTTCCGCAAAAGGGCCTGAATGGCCGAACTGGCTATCAGCCACGCGGCAAGGGCCTTGGCGGTTCGAGCGCGATCAACGCGATGGTCTACATTCGCGGCCACAAATATGATTATGACAATTGGGCAGCCTTGGGCTGCGATGGCTGGTCGTACGATGACGTATTGCCATTTTTCAAACGTTGCGAAGATAATGAGCGCGGCGCGGACGCTTTCCATGGCTCGGGCGGGCCGCTCTCGGTTTCCGACCAGCGCTGGCCGCAAGCCGGCAGCCTTGCTTTCATTGAAGCCGCTGCCGAATTGCAATTGCCCGTCAATGCCGACTTCAATGGCGCGACTCAGGACGGTTTCGGTCTGTATCAAGTCACGCAAAAGGGCGGCGAACGTTGGACTGCCGCGCGGGCTTATGTTGAGCCCGCCCGCGACCGTATGGAAGTTCTGACTGGAGCGCTGACGGAAAAAATCATCGTCGAAAATGGCCGCGCCACGGGCGTGGTCATCCGGCAAGGCCGTAATCGTCGTACGATCAAGGCGCGCGGGGCGGTCATACTGTCCGCTGGTGCCTTTGGTTCCCCGCAGATCCTGATGATGTCCGGCATGGGACCGGCTGAACATTTGCGCAGTGTTGGCGTGGACGTCGTCCATGACAAGGCCGCGATTGGCTCCGACCTTCAAGACCATATCGATTATGTCTCCAGCTTCGAAACCCAATCCAAGGACGATTTCTTCGGCGATTCGCTCGCTGGCACTGGCAAGATGATCAAGGCCATCATCGAACATCGCCGTAAGCGCACCGGCGTGATGACAACTTGCTTTGCCGAAGCAGGCGGATTCTGGCGTTCGGACGCGAGCTTGCCAGCGCCCGACATCCAGTATCATTTTGTCCCCGCCATGCTTGAAGATCACGGCCGTTCCAAGGTGAAGGGCCATGGCTTTAGCTGCCATGCCTGCGTCCTGCGTCCTGAAAGCCGAGGCACTGTCCGCCTGTCGTCTGCAGACGCCAGCGTCGCCCCGATAATTGACCCGGCGTTCCTGAGCGATGACCGCGACATGGCAACTTTGCGCAGTGGCGTGCGTGCGATGCACCGTATTTTCGAAGCACCAGCGCTCGCGGTTTATAATGGCAAGAACCGGCATCCCGTTGACATCAATGACGACGCAGCGTTGGACAACTTGATCCGCAGCCGCGCCGACACCGTCTACCACCCCGTTGGCACGTGCCGCATGGGACCAAATGACAGCGATGTCGTTGACCCGCGCCTTAAATATCGCGGCATTGACGGCCTATATGTGGCCGACGCCAGCATCATGCCGCGCCTTGTTTCCGGGAACACAAATGCGCCGAGCATCATGATTGGCGAAAGATGTGCCGAATTTGTCCGCGCTGATTTGCAATAATCTTGCGTAAATGCGGCGCGGCGGTTAACCGCGTGCCCGCTATGGCGATTAACGGAACAGAATATATCAGCACGCGCGGCAACGCGGACGCGCTTGATTTTGCAGGTGTCACTCTGACAGGTTTGGCAAGCGACGGGGGTCTATATGTGCCCCGGCATTGGCCGCAATTTTCAACCGACGAAATCGCCGCTATGCGCGGTCTGTCTTACGTTGATCTCGCCGCACGCGTCATGGCACCGTTTACCGCAGGTGTATTGGATGAGGCGGACCTTAAGGGCCTGTGCGCCACCGCTTATGGCTCGTTCGCGCACAGCGCGGTAACGCCGCTGGTGCAGCTGGATGGCCAGCATTGGTTGCTCGAGTTGTTCCACGGTCCGACCTTGGCATTCAAGGACGTCGCGCTGCAATTGCTTGGCCAGTTTTTCGAACGCTTTCTGTCTGGAACCGACAAAAAACTCACCATCGTCGGCGCGACTTCGGGCGACACAGGATCAGCCGCGATTGATGCCGTTGCCGGACGCGCGCAAATTGAAATTTTCATGCTGCATCCGCACAACCGCGTGTCGGATGTGCAGCGGCGGCAGATGACAACCATCCTTGCCCCCAATGTCCATAACATCGCAATCGGCGGCAGCTTTGACGATGCGCAGGCGATGGTCAAGCGCATGTTCGGCGACAAGGATGTGAATGGCCCGCTGACCTTATCTGCGGTCAACTCGATCAACTGGGCGCGCCTGATGGCGCAAGTGGTCTATTACTTCTATGCCGCGCTTCGGCTTGGCGGTCCGGAACGCAAGATCGCGTTTTCGGTGCCAACAGGCAATTTCGGTGATGTCTTTGCTGGCTATGTCGCCGCGCAAATGGGTCTGCCGATTGAGCGTTTAATAGTTGCTACGAACATCAACGACATCTTGCACCGTGCCTTGTCCAAAGGCGACTATTCGGTGCTTGGCGTCACGCCCACGGCATCGCCATCAATGGATATTCAGGTATCGAGCAATTTTGAACGCCTGTTGTTTGATCTCGAGGGCCGCGATGGTTCGACCACTGGCGCGCGGATGAAATGGTTTGAACAAATGGGCAAGATGGTGCTTTCGCCCGACATGCGCAAAAAGGCGAGCTTGCTGACCAGTGCGCGCACCGATGCAGAGCAAATGTCCGCCGCCATGCGCTGGGCTTATGGCGCGACCGACCAGATTATCGACCCGCATACTGCTATCGCGCTTCATGCCGCACGCAATGCTGGCATCCGTCCGGACGTGCCCGTTGTGACATTGGCAACCGCGCACCCAGCAAAGTTCCCCGATGCAGTCGAAGAGGCCACTGGCGTGCGTCCCGCGCTGCCTGCCCGCGTGTCGCAATTGTTTGACCGCGAAGAACGCTTCGACGTTTTGCCCGGCGAATATGATGCCGTGCGTGATTATGTGCTGGCGCGCGCCACGCGTTGAACATGGAACAGAATTTCGTCACCCTCATCAGCGAACCGCGCAGCGATTACACGCTGATCGATTCAGGCAATGGGCGCAAATATGAATCCTACGGCGACCGCCG
>JANPKN010000231.1:0-11602 GCA_031426075.1 Sphingomonadaceae bacterium | reverse complement strand
TAACGGCCACGCGTCATGGCGATAACGTCTTCAATCGTCGAAAAATCATCTTCGGCATGGGCGAAGGCAAGGCCATAAGCGGTGTCGGCATCGGTTTTACCATTGATGTGCGGCACACCATAGCTGTCGCGGACAATTTCTACGTCATAACTGCGGGTCGGCATTTCATAGCCAGTCGCCGCCAGTGGCTCCCAAAGCGCGCCTGCACCGGCGACCACACCGACAAGCGCCAATGACGCCCACAAAAATTTCCGCATTACATTCTCCCCTTGCAATGAGACCTTGTCACATCGGTCCATTTGCGTACATATCCGGCATAACCAAGAAATAAGGAAAGGAAAGTCCCTCGATGCATCGCACCTTCATCGCCCTTGCACTGGCAAGCGTGGCAATCACCCCGGCATTCGCGCAAGCAGACGTCATTGGATCCGGCGTATCGCCATCCGCGGCAGCGCATTCGCAAACCCGGCCTATCAATTTCGCGGCGACAGCGCCAACTTCGGGCGCGCTGGTGATCGTGATGCGCAATGCAACACTGCCAACTGATGTTGTCGATGCCGCAACCGCTCAAGCGCTGAACTCTGCAATTGCGGCGGCAAAGTTTGAAGGCAGGGAAGGCAGTTCCTTGTCGCTTCGCGGCATTGGCAATTATGCGCGCATCGTGCTGAGCGGGATTGGCGAAGAAGGTGATCGCATCACAAACATCCGGAATGCGTCGGGCAAAGCTGCACAAGATTTGCGCGATGAAGGCCAGCCAGTCACCATCACTGGCCGCTTGAGCCCAGACGAAGCCGCTGCAGCCGCCTTGGGCTATGCCATGGGGCAATATCGGTTTGACCGTTATAAAACTGTTGACCGCAAAGCGCCGCCCACGAACCCTGTGACCATCATCAGCAGCGATGCGGGAAGCGCAGAGGCTTTATGGAAGTCGCGTCATGCGTCCTTGGCAGAGGGCGTTGCCTTGTCGCGCGATCTCGCGACTGAGCCAGCTAATGTCATCTACCCAGAAACCTTTGTTGAACGTGTCCGCGCCGCTTTCGGCAACACTGCCAATGTGAAGATCGAGGTGCTCGACGAGCCTATGATGCGCAAGCTCGGCATGGGAACACTTGTCGGCGTTGGCCAAGGCTCGCGCCGTCCATCGCGCCTGATGATAGTTGAATATCGCGGTGGTGGAGAAGGCGCTCCCTTGGCGATGGTTGGCAAGGGCATCACTTTTGATTCCGGCGGGATGTCGCTCAAGCCTGGTGCTGGCATGTGGGAGATGAAAGCAGACATGTCTGGTGCGGCCAACATCATGGGCGCGGTTCTTTCACTGGCAAAGTCCAAAGCGCAGGTTAACGTCATCGGCGTTGCGGCGCTCTCCGAAAATATGCCCGGCGGAAACGCACAACGTCCCGGCGACGTCGTGCGCACAATGAGCGGCAAGACCATTGAAGTCCTCAACACCGATGCCGAAGGGCGTTTGGTAATGGCCGACGCCAATGAATATATCGTCGCCAATAAAAAGCCCGGCGCTTTGGTAAACATGGCGACGTTAACGGGCTCTATCGTTGGCGCACTGAATGACGAATATGCCGGCCTTTTCAGCCGTGACGACCGGTTAGCAGCAGCTGTTGCCGCAGCGGGGACTGCGACTGGCGAAGAAGTCTGGCGCATGCCGCTCCACAAAAACTATCTTGAGGACATGAAGTCCGACATTGCCGATATCAAAAATGTTGTTGAAGGCGGCGGTCCGGGCGCTGGACTTGGCGCAACCTTTGTTGGCTTCTTCGTTGATAAAAATGTTCCTTGGGCACATCTTGATATTGCGGGAGTAAATTGGGCGGACAAGTCCGGGCCAGTGACGCCAAAGGGTGCTTCTGGCTGGGGCGTGCAACTGTTGGACGCGCTGGCCCGCAATTGGCGTTAACGCTCGCTTCGTCGCATTTCCGGCGGAAAACCGTAATAAGGGATTCCTTTTATTAAGCCCCCGTTTAGTTATGGGGGCTTAACACGGTGAGCATACACTGAAAGTCGGGCGGGGGTCCGACAGGGGGCGGATCATGGTATCACGTTGGGAATCAGCAACCGCACGCGCTTGGTACGCATCCATACCATGGCATAGCGGCTGTAATTTTGCACCATCCTACGCCATTAATCAGCTTGAGATGTGGCAGGCCGAAACCTTCGATTTGGCCGCAATCGATAGCGAATTGTCGCTCGCCGCCTCCGTCGGCATGAATGCCATCCGCGTCTATCTGCATGACCTTTTATGGTTGCAGGATGCCGAAGGCTTCATGGCCCGGATCGAGGCATTTCTGCAACATGCCGACGCGCATAAAATCCGGACAATGTTCGTGCTGTTCGATTCCTGCTGGGACCCTGACCCAGCCCTTGGCCCGCAACGCGCGCCAGTTCCCGGCGTGCACAATAGCGGCTGGGTGCAGGCACCCGGCATGAAAGCCTTGAACGACCCAGCGCAGCACGGTCGGCTCGAAGCCTATGTCCGCGGCATCGTCAGCCGCTTTGCCCATGATCCCCGCATTTTGGCGTGGGACATCTGGAATGAACCCGACAATGGCCCGGATGTAGCCTTGTGCGATGCCGACGAATGGCGCATCAAGGGTGAACTCGTTCGGCCGCTGATGGTTGACGCATTTGGATGGGCCCGCGCCTCAGATCCGACTCAACCACTGACAAGCGCTATCTGGATCGGCGATTGGTCTGACCATGACAAGTTGACCCCGCTTCAGCAGGCGCAGATCGAGAATTCGGATATCATCACCTTCCACAATTATGGCGGCGCAGAGGATTTTGCCCGGCGCGTGGAATGGCTTGAGGTTTATGGCCGCCCCATCATGTGCAGCGAATATATGGCGCGTCCAGCCGGAAGCACGTTTCAGGCGATATTGCCGATTGCGCAAAAGCACCGGGTTGGCATGTTCTGCTGGGGCCTTGTGCGCGGCAAGACCCAAACGCATCTGCCATGGGCGAACTGGATCAGCCCGCTGAAGGACTTCCCGGCTGACGCGTGGTTTCACGATGTCTTCGACGAAGAAGGCAACCCGCATGATATGGCCGAGTTCGAATTCTTGCGGATGATGCACAGCGTCGAGCATTTTGCCGAAACGGGTGAGCCGGGCGTTCGGCCAAAGCCCAAGCGCGTCAAGGCTGCAACGCGCAAGCTCGTCACCGTCGATTAAGCGCCCAAGCATTTTCGCGCACACTTGTGTTGCGAAAATAGCGCACTACATTCTCAATAGGAGTTGAGTCTTCCTAGACGAAGGCTTCATCGGCATTTTGGGAATAAGCGCATGAACCTTGAAAAATTCACTGACCGCGCCAAGGGCTTTCTGCAAAGCGCGCAGACTGTCGCCATTCGTATGAGCCATCAGCGGATAGGGCCTGAGCATCTCTTGAAAGCCTTGCTTGAGGATGAGCAGGGCATGGCGTCGGGCTTGATCAAGGCGGCGGGCGGCGATGCGGCAACCGCATTGCGCGAAACCGATGCGGCGCTGGCGAAGGTTCCGGCGGTGTCAGGCGGTGGCGCGCAACAAACGCCGGGTCTCGACAATGACGCAGTGCGCATTCTGGATTCCGCCGAGCAAGTCGCGCAAAAAGCGGGCGACAGCTATGTTACCGTCGAACGCCTGTTGCTTGCACTCGCACTGGCGACCACGACAACTGCGGGCAAAGCATTGGCGACGGCGGCGGTTACAGCCGAGGGCCTGAACGCTGCTATAAATGAACTCCGCGGTGGCCGCTCAGCCGATACGGCGGGTGCCGAAGACCGTTACGACGCGCTCAAGAAATTTGCACGCGACCTGACCGAAGTGGCGCGTGCCGGCAAGCTTGACCCCGTCATTGGTCGCGACGAAGAAATTCGCCGTACCATCCAGATTCTGGCCCGACGCACCAAGAACAACCCCGTTTTGATTGGCGAACCGGGCGTCGGCAAAACAGCCATCGCAGAGGGCCTAGCGCTGCGCATCGCCAATGGCGATGTCCCCGACAGCCTGAAGCATCGCAAATTGCTGTCGCTCGATATGGGTGCGTTGATCGCTGGCGCAAAATATCGTGGCGAGTTTGAAGAGCGGTTGAAAGGCGTGCTCGACGAAGTCAAGCAAGCCGAAGGCGACATCATATTATTCATCGACGAAATGCACACGCTGGTCGGCGCTGGTAAGGGCGAAGGCGCTATGGACGCGGCGAACCTGATCAAGCCCGCTTTGTCACGCGGAGAGTTGCATTGCATTGGCGCGACCACACTGGATGAATATCAAAAGCATGTCGAGAAGGACCCGGCACTTCAACGCCGCTTTCAACCGATTTTTGTCGGCGAGCCGACAGTTGAGGACACAATCTCCATCCTGCGCGGGTTGAAAGAAAAATACGAATTGCACCATGGCGTGCGCATCACCGACAGTGCGTTGGTAAGCGCAGCCACATTATCGCACCGTTATATCTCCGACCGTTTCCTGCCCGATAAAGCCATCGACCTGATGGACGAAGCGGCATCGCGGTTGCGGATGGAAGTAGAATCGAAGCCGGAAGAGATTGAAACGCTTGACCGCCGCATCATCCAGTTGAAGATCGAACGCGAAGCGCTTGGCAAGGAAAGCGACGCCGCGTCCAAGGACCGTCTCGCCAACCTGGAAGGCGAGCTTGCCAATCTGGAGCAGCAATCGCTTGAACTCACACAGCGTTGGCAGGCCGAAAAAGACAAGATCTCAGCGGAAGCCAAGATCAAGGAACTGCTTGATGGCGCGCGGATCGAACTGGAACAGGCCCAGCGTTCCGGAGACCTCGCCAAGGCGGGCGAGCTGCAATACGGCACCATACCGGGCTTGGAAAAACAGCTGGAGGAAGCCGAGGGCGCGGCTGGCAACGCCATGTTGCGTGAGGAAGTCACCGCGCAGGACATCGCCAGCGTCGTCAGCCGTTGGACGGGTATACCCGTGGACAAAATGCTTGAGGGCGAGCGCGACAAGCTGCTGAATATGGAACAGCTTATTGGCGCGAGGGTCATTGGCCAGAAAGACGCGGTCGAGGCCGTCTCCAAGGCCGTTCGCCGCTCACGTGCGGGTCTTCAGGACCCCAACCGGCCGCTTGGTTCCTTCTTGTTCCTCGGGCCAACGGGTGTCGGCAAGACCGAGCTGACAAAGGCCCTCGCATCGTTCCTGTTTGACGACGACAATGCGATGGTCCGCATCGATATGTCAGAATTCATGGAAAAGCACAGTGTTGCACGGCTCGTCGGTGCGCCTCCAGGATATGTGGGATATGAAGAGGGCGGTGTACTCACCGAAGCTGTCCGCCGTCGGCCGTATCAGGTCGTATTGTTCGACGAGGTGGAAAAGGCCCATTCGGACGTTTTCAACATCCTGCTTCAGGTGCTGGATGATGGCCGCCTAACCGATGGTCAGGGCCGCACGGTGGACTTTTCCAATACGCTGATCATTCTGACATCCAACCTTGGCAGCCAGCATCTGGCTGCGCTGGAAGACGGGCAAGATGTAAAAGACGTCGAACCGCAGGTCATGGAAATCGTACGCGGCCATTTCCGTCCTGAATTTCTCAACCGCCTGGACGAAGTCATCTTGTTCCATCGCTTGGGCGTAGAACATATGGCCCCGATTGTTGATATTCAGGTCCAGCGTGTTCAGAAGCTGTTGAAGGATCGCAAGGTTACACTCGCGCTGTCTGACGAAGCAAAAGCGTGGCTTGGACGCGTCGGGTACGACCCCGTGTACGGCGCACGCCCGCTGAAACGCGCCATCCAACGCTATCTTCAGGACCCGTTGGCCGACATGTTGCTCCGCGGCGGCATCCCCGATGGCGCGACGGTGACGGTTGAGGAAGGGGATGGCCAGTTGAAGCTGACGGCATCCTAGTCAGTCGACATTGTTTGACTGCCCGTAGCTACTGGCGTTCGACACCTCAAAAAAGCGCTGGAGCATTTCTTGCTCCTTTGGCTTGAGATAGGGGTTCCAGACGTCGAAGATGAGAACTGCACGCGGCTCATCACTGTCGTTCCACGCCTCATGCTCGATGGTGTCGTCAAATGCGAACGCGGACCCGACCTGCCAAGGCCGGGTTTCGCCGCCGACGCGGAATCCACAACCGTCCGGTATGATAAGCGGCACATGCACAATCGAACGGACATTGGTGACGCCGGTATGCGCTGGCAGCCTGGTACGCGGGCGCAGCACCGAAAAGAACACGGTCGGCGAGCGTCCGGGGATATGACAAATGGGCAGGCTTTCGATAGCCTTGGTTGTTTCGGGGCAACGGGCGCAGGCCGCGTCATCGCGTACCCCATGCCGCCACAGGAACAAAGTACTCCAGTCAAGCGAATGATCCAACGGCGACCATTTGTTTTGCGGTGTGCCGTCTTCCATTGCGACATAAGGCACAAAATCATCCGGCTTTTCCCACAGCGCACGGAATTCTTTCGTGATGGCTTCGGTTTTGGCTTCGATGGTTTCGAGCCACGGAAAATGTCTCCGTTCGAAAAATTCGTCAGCGGGCAAAAACGGGAAATGCAAGCCAGCGCATTCATTGGTGTAAATCCTGCGTTTGCCCAATGCGCCGTCCATGCAAACGTCGAACCTGCGGGTATCGGCGTCGTTCGAGCCCTCTCGCACGTCGCTTAAACCATCGGACAATATCTGACCCAGCGCTGCGCTGTGGCCGATCAAGTGGGATTGCGCCGTTGCGATCAGGTCCGAAATTTCAGGCGTTGGATCGGGCAGTGATTGCGCTATACCAAGAACGGCGGTCCAGCGCCGCATCGCGTCGCCCTTTTCGTGCAGTTTCTCATGCAATTCAGCAAGGCGCAGATTGGCCGTTAGATTGGCTTGGTCGAGGTCAAGCACGCTGACAAGTGCTTCACGTTCACGTTGGTTATCGCCCAGACCGCGATAGGCAGTTGCGAGGTTGATGCGCAGCACCGATGCAGCCGGGTCGGCCTTGATGGCATGTAAAAACTGTTCTGCCGCACGCGAATAATCCTGAATCGCGAGCGCAACCATACCATCTGCGTTGCGCAATTGCGGGCTGTCGGGCTGCAATGCGATAGCCTGCGCATAATATTGCGATGCCGCCGTCAATTCGCCACGCTGCTGCGCCATGCGTGCAGCATTCACGAGTGCATTAAGGTCTTGTCCCGACATATTATGCCTGAAACGCTTGCTGGAACAATTTTGTCAAAATTGCCTGGATCAGTTTCCGGTGAGTCCGGATGCGTGGTCGCTCTGCATTTTTGTAGCATTCACTTTCGCGGCTTCCGCAATGCGGTCCCATTGAGCACGGGTATAGCATTTCTTGGATTTCCGGACGAGCGAACCAGTTTCCGCAACGCGCTTACAGATGATTTTCTCACCGGTTGGCATCACCTTGCCTTCAAGGTCGGCGTCCTTCGCGTGCACTGCAGCGGGCGCAACCGCGACAACCGTTGCTAGCAAGGTACTTAATGAAACAGCCCAAAAGGATTTGACAATCTTAGCCATAGCATCTTCCTGTGATTAATGGTGGCAGCCGCTGCTGGCTGAAGAAATAGAGCTACCACAATTTATATTGTTGAAAAAGTTCTTTTAAGTATTTGAATGTAAGTTGGAAATATTTAGGGGAGTAGCCAGATTGTCCGATATTGCCCTAAAAATAGTGCAGGACGTGGATTCGTACCCTCATCGTTATGATGCAGTTGGCGACGCCATTCAGTTCATTCGGGCTGACCGCAGGGCCTTAAGCGATGCGACTTTCCTCACGGACGAGTTTCTGCCCGGCGCGAAAAGCCCCATCGTCATAGGGCGTGCCGATGCAATGGCGTTGGTTCAACCGGCACCATCGCCGCATTTTATTTTTCATTCGGCCTACTGCTGCTCCACGTTGCTGACCAATGCATTTGACATTCCGGGTGTGTCATTCGGCCTCAAAGAACCGGCGATGCTCAACGATATATCTGGATGGCGCCGGCGTGGTGGCCAGCCCCCTCAGGTGCTCGAGGCGTTGAGGGCGGCGGTGACTCTGCTGGCCCGGCCCCAGTCGATGGGCGAGCGTGTGGTTATAAAACCCTCAAACGTAATTAACGCCCTCGCGCCGACATTATTGGCGGCATTTCCGGAATCAAAAGCGCTTTTGCTTTATACACCGTTGGAGAACTATTTGGCATCAATTGCCAAAAAGGGCATGTGGGGCCGCCTTTGGGTGCGCGAATTATTCGTCAAGCTGGGAAAAGACGGGCTGACCGACTATGGTTTCTCAGCTGAGGACATCATGCAGCAGACGGATTTGCAAATTGCCGCCATCGGTTGGCTGGCGCAGCACCGGCTGTTTGCGATTATGGCTGAACGCTTTGGCCCGGATCGTGTCCAAACATTGCAGAGCGAGATGTTGCTCGCTGATCCGGTGACCGCAATGGAGTCGCTGAGTCGCCATTTTGGAATAGCGATCGACGACAGAGCCCGATCCGAACAGATTGCCCGCGTTTTCGCGCGCAATGCCAAGACGGGCGAAAATTTCGATTCCGAAAGCCGACGCGCCGAATATGATAACAACCGCGGCCTGCATGCGGACGAAATCAGCAAAGTCGTTTTGTGGGCAAATGCCGTCGCGGCGGCCAATGGTCAAAACCTCAAGCTCAAATCGGCATTAAGTTGACCTAACAAAAAAGGGGCAGGTCAAAGACCCGCCCCCCTTTTTTCCTGTAAGCTACGTAACGCTTAGAAGCGGATACGTGCACTTGCGACATAACGGCGACCCAGTGCGTCATAGGACGATGGGAAGGTGTTGCCGCTGTTAAAGGTCGTGCTGCCTGCTTCGCCGCCAACCAATGGTGGTTCGCTGTCGAGCAAGTTTTGGACGCCGAAGGTGAACGTGAAGTTTTCGCTGACCGGGATACGGGTGGTCAGGTCGAAATAATCACGTGCGTCGATCTGGTTGAAGTCAACCTGACGTCCTGCGATTGGCCCTGCTGAAGCTGGCAATGCGCCAACGAACAAGGTGCCTTGACCTGGCTCGTAGCTCAGCTTGTCCATGTGACGCCACAGAAGCGAAACATCAACACCGTCGAAGTTTAGCGTTGTACGCGCACTGAACGACCATTCTGGCTGTGGCGGCATGCAGTTTGCACTGTAGAGACCGATGCACTCACGGAAGGTACCACCAGGTGCCGCACGGAACTTCGATTCGTCCGTCCAGGTCAACACGAAGTTGAAGTCTAGACCGGCAAAACCGAGATCACGATTGTAGTTGGCACTGAAGTCAACGCCGCTGGTCTTCAACGTGCCGAGGTTCGACAGGCTCAAGAACAGACCTGGTGTTGTGCCTGGATCACCTGCAAGGTCACCATCAAGCGGGTCACGGCGAATGATGCGGCATGCGTCAGTCGTCGATGCACCGGCTGCTGGCGAGTAAACAGGAACGGCTGCGCCGTTGCTGGTGCCAAAGCATGCTGTGATCGCATCATCAGGTGTTGGTGTCGAAATCGCACCGGTTACCTCGATGTTGAAGTAATCAACCGAAAGCGACAGGCCAGTGAACGGCTGAAGAACAGCACCAACAGTCCAGCTGGTCGATTTTTCAGGCTTAATGTTCAGGTTACCACCACCAGTAGAGTTCGCCTGACCAGCAGTTGGCTGGGCAATGAAGTCGACGTTACCGGCTGTAGCACCCTGCGCCAAGCAGATTGCACGAATTTCACCAGTTGGAACAGCGCGAACAGCAGTACCGTTATCGTCAAAGCGTGCGCAAGGATCGTCGGCGAGGTTGGTCAAACCAGTGTTAACTGGGCTGAACAGTTCCGAGATATTTGGCGCACGAACCGCACGAGCGTAGTTACCGCGAATCTTCAGCTCTTCGATTGGTGACCAGCTACCGCCAGCCTTCCATGTGAACGTATCGAAGCTTGGAGCACCCGGTGCATCAACGCTGTACTTCGAATAGCGAGCGCCGCCTTCGATAGTCAGGTCATAGAAGAATGGCTTGTCTTGTACGATTGGTACAATAAGTTCGCCAAATGCTTCATAGACGTTGAAGCCACCATCGATATTTGGAGCTGCACCCCCGGCACCGCCCAAATCTCCGCCCTGTGCAAGCGTGTCAGATTCCTGCGACGCTGTGTACTTGCGGTACTCACCACCGATAGCAAAGCCGACTGGTTCTTCCGACCAAGGAGCCTTCAGACCGAAGTCGCCGTTAAGGACACCCCGAACCTGAGCCATCGAAACCTTAGTCGCGACGGTGCTGTTTTCTTGAAGGAAATCAACAGCTGCTGGCGTGATTGAACCAGCTGGACCAAACCAGTTGATTGGAACACACGAAGCATTGGTACCAGCAAAGCAGCTGTTTACGTTGTTCGCAAGGAACGACTCACGTACGCGGCTGTTGAGCGTATAGCCCTTGATCGTCTGGATGTTGGTGCTCTGGCCGTATGTGCCAAAGACGTCCCAATCGATGGTGTCGGTCAACGCGCCCTTCGCGCCGATACGGTAATCGAAGATGTCTGTCGTGTAGTTGCTGATCCGTGGACCAACTTCAACAGCGCGACGTGACAAGTTGGACGATACCGTACGATAGCCAGCCTGGCCTGGGGTCAGAGCAGGGTTGGCGGCAAGTGCACAGTCAGCTGCGGAAACACCATTTGCCGAACAGAAGCTGTTACGCAGCGCTGTCGTCAAGAAGGGGTTGTTCAAAGGAATAGCAACGGTCACGCCGAAAGAACCCGAAGGTGCAATGATGGTGTCCACTGTGTTCTTCGAATACAAACCGCGTGTGTACACTTCTACAGCGTCCGAAACTTCGTAACGGGCAGCGCCATACATGTTGAAGCGTTCAAACGGTGTCTGATACACGTTGTAAGGGTTGAAGTTGAAGTTTTGGAATGCCGCGGTTGGCAAGAAAGCGGTGCCTGTGCTGTCAACCTGACGGGTACCAACACCTGGGAGCGAGAAGCGCGAAGGAACCGAAGTACCCGAACCGCCGCCGCTGCCGTTTGCCGATGCAATACCGAAGCGGCTGAAATCACGGCCACCCTGATATACTGGGTCAGCTTGCTGATAACCGATGCTCAACACTGCGTTACCACGACCATCGTCGAAGTTTGCACCCAAGGTCAGGTCTGCACGGAAAACATGTCCGTCGCCTTGCTCAGTGATCTGGTTCGACAGGTTGAGATCGAGACCTGCAAAATCCTGACGCGTGATGAAGTTGACAACACCTGCGACAGCATCGGCACCATAAGTGGTCGATGCACCACCGGTCAGAACGTCAACGCGCTGAACGAGTGCAAGTGGAATATTGTTAAGATCGAAGCGACCCGCGAGTTCGGCAGGAACCAAACGCACGCCATCGATAAGTACGAGGTTGCGGTTCGAGCCCAGGTTACGCAGGTTGACGAACGATGCGCCGCCGTTACCGTTGTTGACGGCCGAGCCGATTGAAGGCACCGCGCCTGGCAATTCGCGCAGAAGTTCTTCTGCAACGTTGGCCTGCTGAAGCTCGATTTCTTTTTCGCTCACCACATTCACTGGCGACGAAGCTTCCAAGTTCGGATTAGTGATCAATGAACCGGTAACGACGATTTCGCTGCCTGGCTCTTCTTCGGCTGACGCGTCCTGAG
>JANPKN010000230.1:0-4771 GCA_031426075.1 Sphingomonadaceae bacterium | reverse complement strand
AGCATCTTCATGCACTAACCAGCTGGTGCGCAGCAGCGTTTTGTCCGCGGCAACGGGGGTCAGCGAAAACGTCACGACATGATCACAACAAAAATGGTGCCAGCTATTTGGCTGAGTCCAAACCGACAGGCTGGATGTTTCAGGCTCTGTAAATGGCCCAATCAGTTTCTGGCACGCCAATTTCCCGTCAATCGACTGGGTCAGTGCCGCATTGGCAAGCGGCAGCCGTGCGATCCGGTGCCACCAACCGTCTGGAAACTCAATTAACTCCCTAAAAATACCAAGGCTTTTCCACTGTTGGCGTTTGGCTTCAACCATCGCATCAAACGCCTTGTCATCAACAACGTCGGCATCGCCATCCTCAGGCAAGCCTTTACCAAAACCGTACGTGCCGAGCACTTTTATAAGTTCAGGATGGCCCACATCGCAATGATAACATTCGCGATTATTCTCCATCACCAATTTCCAGTTGGCGTCCTCGATGTAGTCGTCTTGGACCGCGACCTTAAGTTTTTCGAGATTATAAATCGCAATCTGATCGGAAATGTCAGCCTTCACCCGATCAATCGGCGGCGGGTTGTCGGCCATGCAGATAAAGATCAACCCTCCGACATTTTCCAACGCGACAGCGATCAGGCTGTGTTCCGCCTTGTCAAAATCCTCCTCCATGCTGCGTGCGGCGAGGAGTTTTCCGTCCAGCCCATAAGTCCATTGGTGATAGGGACACATCAGGCGCGGCGCGCGACCCTTTTGATCCAGGCAGATTTTGGCACCACGATGGCGGCAGCTGTTCCAAAATGCGCGGACCTGCATGTCGCGACCGCGCACGATAATGATCGAGTTATGCGCCACTTCAAAAACGAAATAATCGCCGGGATTTTTCACATGGGCAACAGTGCAGGCATAGAGCCACACCGATTTCAGCATCACCTGCGCGTCGAATTCGAAGGCAGCTTCGCTCACATACAGTTCGCGCGGCAAAGTATGACCCTTGCGGTCTTTTTGGAGCAAAGCGGCAATCGGTTCGAAGCGTGACATGGATCTAGCTCCTGAGCGCTTCATTGTTGGGGTCGAACGGCGAATCTTCGATGATGCTGGCTTTGTGGCGAACACCCAGAATCGCAATTTCAAAACTGGCTCCGACGTTCGCCAGATCAGGCTGGATCATCGCAAGCGCAAGGCTCTTGCCCACCCGCCAGCCATAACCACCCGAGGTGACACGACCGACGATTTGGTCGCCTTGATAAATGGCCTCAGAGCCGCGAGCATCGGCGTCGGTTACGCCATGCACTTCCATCGTGACCAGCGTGTTGGAAAGTCCTTTTTTCTGCCAGTCCAGCAGGGCGTCGCGGCCATGGAAGGTCTGCTTCTTCATGCTGATAAACCGGTCAAGCCCGCTTTCATGCGCTGAATATTCAATAGACAATTCGCGCGGGATCAGCTTGTAGCTTTTTTCCAGTGCCATTGATGTCATCGCGCGGATGCCAAAGGGTTTTATGCCAAACTCGGCTCCCGCTTCCATAAGTTTGTCAAAGATGTAATTTTGCATCTCGATCGGATGATGGATTTCCCAACCCAACTCACCAATGAAATTGACGCGGAGTGCATCGACCTGAGCAAGCCCGATGCTGATCTTCTTGCCAGTCAGCCAAGGGAAAGCATCACTGGACAGATCGGTGTCGGTTAACTTCGTCAAAACGTCACGCGAACGCGGCCCTGCAATGATCAATACCCCCATAGCGGTCGTAAGGCGTTCGAAACTGACCGATCCATCCTTTGGCATCGCTTTTTTCAGATAGTCATGGTCATGCCGCTCATATGCGCCGGCAGACACGAGATAATAACGTTGCTGCGCGATTTTGTAGACGGTAAACTCGCTGCGCACGCCACCTTTGTTGGTCAACAAATAAGACAGCGTGACCCGTCCGACCTTTTTGGGCAAGGCATTGGTCAGTAATTGGTCGAGCCAATCTTCCGCCCCCGGGCCGGAAATCTCACATTTGGCAAAGGCGCTCATATCCTGAAGACCGACATGCTTGGTCACATGCAGACATTCGTTGCCGACATGTTCAAAATAGTTGGACCGGCGGAATGACCATTTTTCACGTACCAAGTCCCCGGCAGGGTGGTTGGCATTGAGCAGGACATCTGGCTTGTCGAGTTCTGCCTCGCTCAGCATATAGCCATCGGGCGCGAACCAGTTAGGCCGTTCCCAGCCAAACACACTCCCGAACACCGCGCCCAAATCCTTCATGCGGTCATAACAGGGCGTTCGCCGCAACGCGCGACCCGCTTCGCGTTCCTCATCAGGATAATGCACGGTAAAAACCTTGGCATAGGCTTCTTCGTTCTTTTCGATCAGAAAACCCCGCCCGGCATAGTCGCCAAAGCGACGTGGATCGACGCCCATCATATCGATGGTAGGTTCGCCATCGACAATCCAGTGGGCCAATTGCCAACCCGCGCCTCCGGCGGCAGTAATCCCGAAACTATGGCCTTCGTTAAGCCAGAAGTTTTTGACGCCCCATGCCGGACCGATAATGGGCGAACCGTCAGGCGTATAGGCGATTGCGCCGTTGTAGACTTTTTTGATGCCGACCTCGCCAAAGGCGGGCACGCGCTTCATCGCCGCGAGGATATAGGGCTCAAGTCGCTCCAGTGCGTCGGGGAAAAGTTCGTATTCGCTGTTCGCCGCTGGCCCGTCGACATAGCAGGCAGGCGCGCCAACCTCATAAGGCCCAAGCAACAAGCCTCCCGCCTCTTCTCGCATATAATAGCTGGCATCAGATTCCCGCAACACGCCCATTTCGGGAAGTCCGGCTTTCTTGCGTGCCATGATCTCCGGATGCTGTTCAGTCACGATATATTGATGTTCAACCGGGATTACAGGGATATCGAGCCCGACCATTGCGCCGGTTTGGCGCGCGAAATTGCCAGAGCAAGAGATAACATGCTCACACGTGATATCGCCCTGATCAGTTGAAATCAGCCATTCTCCATCTGGCTGCTGGGTGATCGCGGTCACGGTGGTATTACGATAAATTGTCGCTCCGCGTTGCCGCGCACCTTTGGCAAGTGCCTGCGTTAATTCGGCGGGCTGAATGTAGCCATCATCTGGATGCTGGATCGCCCCGATCACCCCCTCCATGTCGGCGAGCGGCCAGATGTTCTTCACCTGATCGGGGGTGAGAAAATTGACGTCGACGCCAATCGTCCGCGCAACGCCGGCATAATAATGATATTCATCCATGCGGTCTTGCGTTGTCGCCAACCGGATGTTGGTGACTTGCGAAAACCCAGCGTGAAGGCCTGTTTCCTGCTCCAGCTCAGGATAGAGACTTACTGAATACTGGTGCAATTTGCCAACCGAGTAGCTCAGGTTGAATAATGGGAGCAGCCCAGCCGCATGCCAGGTCGATCCGGAGGTTAGCTCCCTGCGTTCAAGCAGGACAACGTCGTTCCATCCCATTTTGGCAAGATGATACAAGGTGCTGACGCCGACAACACCCCCTCCAATCACCACCGCCCGTGCCCTGTTTTTCATGCAACCCGCCCTGCTTCGCAATGAAACTGCTATGTCAGATAAATTTGGTACGCAGCAATCGGATTGCACAGCAAGAACGCCGTTATAGGATTTTCTAATATTACATATTAGTGAATGTTGCTTCGCGTCGGGTGGGATGGCAATTAGCGTATTCGAATTTTGTGATCATTGGCGAATAAGCATGGGCTTGGTTTTAAACACAGGCAGCAACCGATAACATCGATCGTAATTCTATTTGTAACAATCTGCGTAACAAATCTGTTTGCAAAGCATTGCATAAGAAGATTTATGAAATTATTTCACCGCATTTTCATATTTTTGAATATATGTTCAAAAATAAATGCATCTTCGAGCCATATTGTATCGTTATTGTATTGTCTCGTGCGCTTGCGTTCCAAGACATCCCAGCAATATTATGCTATCCGGAGAAAAAATATGAAAAAGATATGTTACCTTGTGGCCAGCGCACTCGCCATCACCGCAACGACGACCCCCGCTTCTGCGGCAGAGTTTTTATTCAGTTTCAAACCTTCCACCCCATTATTTGGCCAGCAAGTGTCGGGTAGCGGCGTTTTCACGACGTCAGACACGCCTACCACCGTTTCGGGCCAGACGGCTTTGCCAATTCTTTCGATCACTGGCCTCGTCAATGGCTCTGCGATCACCGCCCTCGCCGGGAATGGGTTTGGTCCGAACGGAACCTACGGCAATTACTTTATCACCGGTGGCGGCTTTCTGGACGGCAGTGGCACGCGCTTCTTCACCGCTTCAGGTTTGGACGTCAGGTTCTTTCAGCAAAGCTCCAACGGGCAGTTCCGCGTTAACACATTTGGGCAGTTCGGTTCCTCCAATTTCGTGTCGGCTACGTCCTCTGCAGTTGCCGCCGCAGTGCCTGAGCCATCCTCATGGTTAATGATGATTTTGGGGTTTGCCGCCGTTGGCTTTGGAATGCGTTCACGCATCAAACCTCGCGTTGCTGTCAGCTTCGGCTGATCATTTTTGATATTCTGCAATATCATCTGGTCGCCATTTTTGTGCGACCAGATGAAGCGCTTAAAAGGTAGAACCGTGCAAATCGAAGGTGATTATAAAAATGACGGCTATGCAACCATCCGGGGACTGATCCCAAGGGAAGTTGCTTCCATGCTCCTCAAGCAAATGCAGATTGACCTGCAGGCAGCGGGTAAATCTTTCGAGACTTTCGCCAAGACCCACCCTCTCTCCAAG
>JANPKN010000229.1:0-8287 GCA_031426075.1 Sphingomonadaceae bacterium | reverse complement strand
CGCAAATAGGCAATGGCATCGCGGATTTCGGCGCGTTCGTAGAAACGAAAACCGCCAACTATCCGGTAGTTAACACCGATTTGTATGAAGCGGTCTTCAAATTCGCGCGTCTGGTGCTGCGCGCGGACGAGGATAGCAATGCTGTCGAGGCTTTCGCCCTTATACTGCACCGCTTCAATTTCTTCACCAACACGACGTGCCTCTTCGGGGCCATCCCATACGCCGATGATACGGACCTTTTCGCCTTCGTCCAATTCGGTCCACAATGTCTTGCCAAGGCGTGTGCTGTTGGCATCAATTAGTCCCGATGCCGCGGCAAGGATATGCGGCGTGCTTCGGTAATTCTGTTCAAGCTTAATCGTCTTTGCGCCGGGGAAATCTTTTTCAAAACGCAGGATGTTCGCAACCTCTGCTCCGCGCCATGAATAGATGCTTTGGTCGTCATCACCGACGCAGCAGATATTTTTGCGTTTCTGCGCCAACAGACGAAGCCACAAATACTGAACCGCGTTCGTATCCTGATATTCGTCGACGAGGATATATTTGAACTGCGTCTGATATTTTTCGAGAATATCGCGGTTGTTCTTCAGCAAGTTTAGGCCATGCAATAACAGGTCGCCAAAGTCGCAGGCGTTCAACGCAAGCAACCGTGCCTGATACAGTGCATACATATGCTGGCCCTTGCCATTGGCAAAAGCTTCATTGTCGGCGGCGTCCAAATCCGCAGGGGCTTTGCCGGCGTTTTTCCATTTGTCGAGCAAACTCGCAAGGCCGCGCGCGGGAAAGCGCTTCTCATCCAAATCCTCGGATTGGATCAGCTGCTTTAACAACCGAAGTTGGTCGTCCGTATCGATAATCGTGAAGTTGCTTTGCAAGCCGATGACTTCAGCATGGCGGCGCAACAGCTTTGCCCCAATACTGTGGAAGGTTCCAAGCCATGGCATTCCTTCAACCGCTGACCCAACCATTGCGCCGATGCGTTCACGCATTTCGCGCGCCGCTTTGTTGGTGAAGGTAACCGCGAGGATTTCCGATGGCCAAGCCAATCGCGCATATAATATCTGCGCCATGCGGGCCGTGAGCGCGGCTGTTTTACCCGTGCCAGCACCTGCCAGCAGCAGGACAGGGCCCTCCGTCGTAAGCACAGCCTCGCGCTGTGGCGCGTTTAATCCGCGCAACCATGGTGGTTCCGTTTCGGACGGATCGGTCTGGACCTCATTATCTGACATAAAGCGAACAGTTAGGGAACGGCGCGATGAACCGCAAGCGCTGTTCGGTGAGTTGGCGGAACTATTACGCGCCGCAGCCATTTTCCTTTGCGTCCATCAAAGGAGAGACATCATGCGTAAGACCTTATTATTTGGTGCCGCAGCATTGTTCGGGATCATCGCAACGGATCCAGCCTTTTGCCTGCAAAACGGAATGCCCACCACTTCGCAGTCGCAGCCCGAGCAGCCAATGGGTCCCGACACACCGCCCATTCCACCGATTGATGACCCATCGCAGCCTGCGCCCCCTGTTACAGAGCCTTTACCACCTGAAATGCCCCCAGTCGCAGGTGAAGCACGTGATGTTCCACCCGCGCCGGAATCACCCATGACAACGCGCACAGACTCGCCGACAGGTCCAATGGCAACTCCGCCGTCATCGGGCGATCAAGAGGCCATCAGTGGTGGGACGACACGTGAATTGATGACCCCCCAGCCAGCCACAAAGGCATATCCTTTATGCACGCGTACTATTCAGGATAGTTGCCGTAATCCCGGTGAAGGGCCAAAGACCGCTAAACGCCCACGCCGTTAATTCGTATCGGGTCGTAAGAACGTAAGTTTGGCTTTTCCCACATTGCGGACGGTGTCGACAGTGAATCCCTTTACGTCGACGTCTTCCTTTATGCTTGTTTCGACGGTGATCCATGCGGAAGGCGCGAACCAACCGAAACGCATAAGCTTGTCTAGCGCAACCGAACCAGCGCCGCTTAGGTAGGGCGGGTCTATAAGTACAATGTCCGCTGGTTTGATCGCTGTACCTAGCGACAGGACGGACGATTTTCGAACGTCGCTTTGGTCTTTGGCGCCAAGTTTGGTAATATTTGCGGAAAGCGCATCGAGCGCCAGCGCGTCTTGCTCGACAAAGGTGCAGTGTGCGGCGCCACGTGACAACGCCTCAAGCCCAAGTGCACCCGAGCCAGCAAAAAGGTCAAGCACGCGTAAATCTTCAAATGACCCCAGCCGGCTCGTTAACATTGAAAATAGTGTTTCGCGCGTGCGGTCTGCCGTCGGGCGTGTGGTGTCGCCTTTTGGTGCAACAAGTGGCCGTGAGCGCCACTTACCGGAGATTATACGCATTATTTCAGAGTCTTTCGAAATTCGATCAGGTCCACGCGGCGCACTTCACCAACCTCCCCGGGGGCGAGCTCGCCCAATACGAATGGGCCATAACGCGTGCGGATAAGGCGGCTGACTTCAAGTCCGAGATGTTCAAGCACACGACGGACTTCGCGGTTTTTGCCTTCCGTAAGCGTCATTTCCAACCAACCGTTGCGGCCTGTGCGGCGTTCCAGATTGGCATCAATTTTACCGTACGTTACGCCATCGATTTCGATGCCGTGGATGAGTTCTTCAAGCTGTTCCTGACTGACATCGCCGAAGCAACGCGCGCGATATGTGCGTTCAACCCCGGTCGATGGCAACTCCATCTGGCGTTTGAACTCGCCATCATTGGTCATCAACAACAGACCCTCGGTATTCAAATCCAGCCGTCCGATAGGCATCAAGCGGGGCAGATCCTTGGGCAGGATATCGTAAATAGTCTTGCGGCCACTAAAATCACGCTCGGCCGTCAGGCAGCCTTCTGGTTTGTGAAACATGTACAATTGCGTCGGCGCGGGCTGGCCCACAGCCTTTCCATCAACAGCGACACCATGCAGCGATTTCAGCAATGTTGCAGGCGTTTCCACCTTTTCATTGTTCAGCGTGACTCGGCCATCGGCAATCATGCGTTCGATTTCGCGACGCGAAGCAACGCCAGCGCGCGCCAGCAGTTTTGCGATGCGTTCTTCGCCATCCTTGCGTTCCAAAGCGCCCTTGCTTGGGCCAGCATTGGGGTTGGGTTTACGCGACGGTTTGCTGTCCCAACGCAGACGCGGTGGCTTGGTGGGACGGGCAGGTGCTTTTGAGGGAGGTTTAACCATAAAGCGCCTTTGACGCATGTTGCTTCAAAAGTCACTGGCCATTCAGGAAAATGCCGTTAGTCATCTTCGCAATAATCTCGGAGGGGTCCGCATGTCAGTCGATTTAGCGCGTTTTATCATTTTCGCAGGCATTTTGCTCGCTCTGCCGTTGATTGCGCTGACCGTCCCAGCATTCCGGCCCTATCTGCGCAAAAACCCGGTCATCACGTTCCTGCTAGGGATTTCTAGCGGGTTTCCAATGACGTTACTTGTCGCGACAATGACATTCTGGCTAGCGAAGGTGGGAATTGATACCGCCACGATAGGTTTTGCGGTCGCCTTGGGGATTCCCTACACCATCAAATTCCTATGGGCGCCGTTGGTTGACAAGCTGCATCTGCCGGTTTTGACAAAGCTGTTTGGCCAACGCCGAAGCTGGTTGTTCTTTGTGCAAGCATTGCTTTTCGTTGCGATTTGGCAGCTCGGCGCGAGTAATCCGCAACCCGGTGATATGGGCCTGTTTGCTATCTGGGCGCTTATCACGGCCTTTCTATCGGCGACGCAAGACATCGTCATTGATGCCTATCGCATCGAAATTCTGGAAGAAGAAGAGTTCGCCCACGGCACCGCGACAAACCAGTTCGGGTACCGCACAGGCAACCTGATTGCGGGCGCAGGAACGATCTACTTTGCTTCGCAAGAAGGACTCGGATTGGGTTGGTCGACGGCTTATGGTCTTACAGCCTTCTGCATCATCCCTGCCATTATCGGCGCATTATGGGCGGGGCCTGGCAAGTTTGTCGACCGCTTTGCCAATGTCGAGGGCATGAAGCCGAAGCAATGGCTCACCGAGGCCGTGGTTAATCCTTTCCGCGAGTTTTTGACGCGACACGGTGCCTTTCTCATCCTTGGCTTCGTTCTTGTGTACAAGGTTGGCGACGCGATGGGGCAGGCGATGCTGAGCCCGATGATTGTTGATCTTGGGTTTTCCGATCTGGATTACATCTCCGCCAATAAATTATGGGGCTTTGGCGCTCTCATCGTTGGTTCTGCCTTGGGTGCGCCATTTATCCTGTGGCTTGGCATGGGCCGCGCGTTGCTCATTTCCGGTCTGTTGATGATGTTCTCGAACGTCATGTTCATGATCTTGGCGGCCACCGGTAACAGTTACTGGATGATGGTCGCCGCCATTTGTACGGAGAATTTGACCAGCGGCATTGGCCTCACGGTCTTTGCTACCTATTTGTCGGGCTTGTCGAGCATCGCCTACACCGCGACGCAATTCGCCCTGCTATCGTCCTTCGCTGGCGTTGGCCGGACCTTCATGGCGGGACCAGCAGGTATAGTTGCGGAAAATGTAGGCTGGGTGGGCTTTTGGGGCTTCACCGTGGTCGCCGCGATCCCGGGCATGATCTTGCTCTGGGTGTTGTGGAGCAAAGGTTATGTCGTCCAAAGCATCCATCAGGTTGAGGCTGTCGATGAGAAGGCACTGAAGGAGCCTGTAGGACCTCTGCGCATCCTTGGGTTCTTGCTTATTGTGGTGGGACTTATCGGTTTGCTGCTGGCCAAGCCGCTGGAGTTTGCGACCAATCTCACATGGGCCTTTGTTGCAGTGTTGGCCGCCGGTGGATTGCTTGCGTGGAAAGGCCAGCCGAGGAGAGTAGCTCAGTCGGGCACTTGATCGTTAAGTCGTAATACTTCGCCGGCGAGATAAAGCGAGCCGCAGATCAGGACATTTGTTGGGGCTTGCTGCGTTGCAAGTCGTTTCAGCGCTTCGTTGGAGTTGTCTGCCGTTTGCGCGTCGGTGATTTGCAGCTTTGATCGCGCCACGTGGCAAAGGTCATCTGGCTCATGATGCTCATGCCCCGGTATTGGCACAGCGGATAGCGATTCAATTTTGTTCGCAAATGGCTTGAGGAAGCCAAAAGCGTCCTTGTTTTTCAACATGCCGACGATAACATGCGCGGGCGGACCGTCTTCCAGCGTTTTGGCAATCGCTGCACCCGCGTCGGGATTGTGGCCGCCGTCCAGCCAGATATTTGATCCATCAGGTAGCAAATCGGTGAGCGGTCCTGCCGCCAGTAATTGCATCCGTGCCGGCCAGCGCGTCCACTCCATTGCTGCAGACATTGCCGCCTCGGGAATGTGGATCGCCGACTGATGACGCAGCATCGCCACGGCCAAGGCGGCGTTATCTGCCTGATGCACCCCCGTCATGCGGGGAAGGGGAAGAGTGAGTTTTCCGGTGGTATCGCGATAGTGCAGGCGGTTGTCATATACTGCCGCATCCCAGCTTTCGCCACGCGCGTACAATATTGCATTGTGCAACGTTGCTTGGGCGGCAACGGTATTCGCCATGGAGGCGGGATATTTTTGTGTGACCAAGGGGGCACCCGACTTCGCAATACCCGCCTTTTCAAAAGCAATGCGGTCGAGGGGCGGCATATCCGGCACTCCCTCTTCATCTGCCAACAAAAACGCCTCATGATCCAATCCAAGCGACGCTATCCCGCAAGCAACTGGGTGAGCCAGCACATTGGTTGCGTCCAATCTGCCGCCTAAGCCCACTTCGATGATACACGCATCGGCAGGTGCCCGTGCAAAGGCGCAGAAGGCCACCGCTGTCGTAACCTCGAAAAAACTGGCATCAAGCCCTTCGGCGTGGTCGAGAACTTCGGAAAGGAGCGCCGATAACGCGTCGTCGTCAATCAATCTGCCTGCGACGCGAATTCGTTCGTTAAAGCGCACCAGGTGCGGACTTGAATACACATGGGTGGTCAGGCCTGCAGCTTCAATCGCACCACGCAGGAAGGCGCAGGTTGAACCCTTGCCGTTGGTGCCCGAGACATGGAAGACCGGCGGAAGATGTTGGTGCGGGTTGCCCAATCGGTCCAGCAGCGTTGCAATGCGTTCAAGGCCCAGCACGTCCTTGCCCGGCGACAGCATGGTCAGCCGGTCAAGCTGCGCCTGAACCGCAGGGTGCGTGGATGTGGCGTGGTCAGGCATTGTGAGGCAGATACCGTCCGAAAAATGTCTCGTCACCCTGAACTTGTTCAGGGTCTTACAAAATGATGTCGCAGAACACGTAACATGCTGAAACGATTTCAGCATGACTGTTGGCTAACATTATGGACACCGCAATCAAGCTGCCTTCTTCTCCGGCGCGAGGTAGCCGATCAGTTGCGACAGAACGCCGCGCAGGTCGTGGCGGTGGGTAACCATGTCGATCATGCCATGCTCCAGCAAATATTCGGCGCGCTGGAAGCCTTCGGGCAATTTCTCGCGGATGGTTTGTTCGATCACGCGCTGCCCGGCAAAGCCGATGAGCGCACCCGGTTCCGCAATCTGCACATCGCCAAGCATCGCATATGACGCGGTTACGCCCCCGGTGGTCGGATCTGTGAGCACGACAATATACGGCAAGCCTGCGTCATGCAGCATCTGTATCGCGACGGTGGAACGTGGCATTTGCATCAGGCTCAAAATGCCCTCTTGCATGCGTGCCCCACCAGCTGCGGTGAAAATGACATAGGGACATTTCGCACGGATCGCAGCCTTCACGGCATCGATAAATGCCTCGCCGACTGCCATTCCCATCGACCCGCCCATGAAGGCAAAGTCCTGCACACTGACGACAACGGGCTGCCCGTTGATTTCGCCGCGTGCGGTTTTCATCGCATCGGTCTCGCCAGTGGCAAGACGCGCTGCCTTTATGCGGTCGACATATTTTTTGGTATCTTTGAATTTCAGGGGGTCTTCGCCAACGACTGGTGGCTTTAGAATGTCATAGCTTTCGTCATCGAACAAAGCATCAAAGCGCGCTGCTGGACCAATTCGGCCATGATGGTCGCATTTGGGGCAGACCGACTGGTTTTCCTCAAATTCACGAAGGAAAATCATGGCGTGACACCCCTTGCATTTGTGCCAAAGCGTTTCGGCGGTCTCGCGCTTGGCGATGAAGGGAATGGCGTTGCGGACGCGGGTGACCCAGTTCATTGAAATACCCTTTACTTCCAATTCCGTTCGCCTCGAGCGGAGACGAGAGGCCCTTCAACACAGCACGGTGTCTCGTCTTCGCTCGACACGAACGGATTTCTACGTTCTTGCGGTTACTATCGCTTGTTTAAGTGATGCCACATAATCGCGAACCGGGCCAGCGGCAGATGCTCCATGCTGTGCAACCAATTCCACAATCGCTGACCCGACCACCACCCCATCGGCGACACGCGCAATTTTGGCTGCTTGCTCGGGTGTGCGGACGCCAAAACCAACCGCGACAGGAAGGTCGGTGTGGGCTTTCAGGCGTGCGACAGCTTCATCAATGCTCGTTTGTGCGGCGACCTGCAGGCCAGTGATGCCAGCCACGCTGACATAATAGAGAAAGCCGGACGCACCATCCAAAACCGTGGGCAGACGCGCGCCATCGGTGGTGGGTGTAGCGAGGCGGATGAGGTCGATGCCAGCGTTTCGCAAGGCAGGGCCAAGCTCAGGGTCTTCCTCAGGTGGAATGTCGACGCAGATGACGCCATCAACGCCCGCCTTGTTACATTCGGACGCGAACCAGTCGCCGCCACGGATCGTCATTGGGTTGGCGTAACCCATCAATACTAATGGCGTGTCAGGGTGGCGTTTGCGGAAGGCATTGGCGATGGTGAAGATATCCGCCGTCGTGGTGCCAGCGTTCAGGCTGCGGATATTCGCTTCTTGAATGACTGGCCCATCGGCCATTGGGTCAGTGAACGGCATGCCAAGTTCAATGACATCCGCGCCACCCGCGACGAGCGCGTCGAGATTAGAGGCAGTGTCGCCATCGCCTGCGGTGATGAAGGCAACCAAAGCAGGGTGTGGCTTGGAGAACGCTGCTGATAGGCGGGTCATCAAGCTACCCTCTCGTGATCCCGAACTTGTTTCAGGATAACAGGCAACGTTTTAGAGTTATCCTGAAACAAGTTCAGGATGACGAATATTGAGGTTCTCATATTTTCGTTCCCAAAGCCTCGGCGACGGTGAAAATATCCTTGTCGCCACGCCCACACAGGTTGGCGAGGATAATTTGATCACGGTCCATCTTCTTGGCTTCGCGTTCAACGGCGGCAATCGCGTGGGCTGGCTCAA
>JANPKN010000228.1:0-12243 GCA_031426075.1 Sphingomonadaceae bacterium | reverse complement strand
GGAATCTGCGTAAGCCTATCCGCCGCCTGCACTGCAAGCGCGTGGTTCAACTGCGCCAATCCGCGTAGCCCTTTTTCGCCCAGCAATGTTAGATGCACACTGAAAGCCAGCGCGCAAAGGCCTGAGTTAGTGCATATATTTGATGTGGCCTTTTCGCGGCGAATATGCTGCTCACGCGTGGACAAGGTTAGGACGAAACCGCGTTTGCCTTCTGCGTCCACGGTCTCACCGCACAAGCGACCGGGCATTTGCCGCACGAACTTTTCCTTACAAGCAAACAGACCAACATACGGCCCGCCAAATTGCAGGCCAACGCCGAGCGACTGCCCCTCACCCACCACGATATCCGCGCCCATTTCGCCGGGTGCCTTGATCGCGCCCAAAGCAACGGGCTCCGTCACTACGGCAATAAGCAATGCGCCATGCTCATGGGCCTTGGCAGCGATGGCGGACAGGTCTTCTATGCGGCCCAAAATGTCGGGATATTGCACAACGACGCAGCTGGTTTCGCCGTCGATGGCATCCAGCAAACGGGAACTGTCGGTCGCCGCCGAGAGCGCAGGCAACGCGGTATCGAGCGTGTCGCCGGTATATTTAGCCATCGTCTTGGCGACGCTGACATAATGCGGGTGCAGCCCTGAAGACAGCACTGCCTTGCTCCGCTTGGTAATGCGGCCAGCCATGCCAATCGCTTCCCAGCATGCGGTCGAACCGTCGTACATAGATGCATTGGCCACATCGCAGCCGAACAGCCGCGCGACCTGCGTCTGGAATTCAAACAGCATCTGCAACGTGCCCTGCGCAATTTCCGGCTGATAAGGCGTATAGGCCGTCAGGAATTCTCCGCGCTGGATGATATGGTCAACGCTCGCGGGCACATGATGCTTATACGCGCCGGCACCAAGGAAGAACGGGTTGTGCGATGCCGTCATGTTTTTGCGGGCGAGCTTGGAGAAATGCCGTTCAACCGCCATTTCGCTGGCGTGGTTCGGAAGGCCGCGAATGGGTCCGTCGAGCCGCGCCTCTGCAGGAACATCGGCGAACAAATCATCAATCGAATTTGCTCCGATGACGCCAAGCATCGCCTGACGGTCGGTCTGGGTTAGCGGTAAATAACGCATTTCAATCTCCATGGCCCGCCGTGCGAGCAGATCGTCTTAAAGTCCGTCGACAAATGCCTGATAAGCAGTCGCATTCATGAGGCTGTCGAGCTCGCTGTTGTCGCTTAGTGTCAGTTTGAAGAACCAGCCCTCACCTTCGGGGTCGCTGTTCACAAGCGCGGGATCGCCTTCCAACGCGTCATTGCCTTCGATTACGGTGCCGCTGACAGGTGCATAAACGTCGGAAGCCGCCTTCACCGATTCCACAACCGCCGCGTCGCCGCCTTTTTTGAGCGTCGCACCTGTCGCCGGAACTTCAGCGAACACAATATCGCCTAACTGGCTTTGGGCATAATTGGTGATGCCGACAGTCGCGATATCGCCGTCAACTTCAATCCACTCATGATCTTCGGTGAAATAACGGCTCATGTGTTGGCTCCTTTGCGATGATAATGATGTGGGATGAAGGGTAGGTTCGCGACGGCGACCGGCACGCGCTTGCCGCGCACCTCGGCCTCAAGCGCGGTGCCGACGGCGTTGTGGCCTGCATCGACATAACCCATCGCTATCGGCGCGCCGACGGTTGGTGCAAAGCCACCAGAGGTGATGACGCCGACTTGTGCGTTGTCTGCAAATACTGGAGCGCCTTCGCGCACGGGCAGCTTGCCTTCGACCGACATCCCAACCAGCTTGCGTGCGGGTCCGTTGGCGAGCGCGTTCAATATGCGCTCGGCTCCAGCGAAACCGCCCTCCGCGCGGCGGCGTTTGGAAATGGCAAAGGCCGCGTTGGCCTCAACCGGTTCGACATCGGGGGTCATGTCATGGCCATAAAGCGGAAGCCCCGCCTCAAGCCGGAGCGAATCGCGTGCACCCAGACCAATGGGTTTAACCTCCGGTTGCGCGCACAATTGGTCGGCCAGTGTCTGTGCGTGCGTTGCGGGAACCGAGATTTCAAATCCGTCTTCACCAGTATAGCCGGAACGGCTGATCCAGAGCGGCTCAGGATCCGTCTTTGGCCCCCAGAAGAACGATCCCGCCTCCATGAAATACAAGGCGTCCACTCCGGGCACGACACGCAGCAACGCATCTACCGCCTTCGGGCCTTGAAGCGCCAGCAAGGCGCGGTCTTCCATATTGTTGATGGTGATTTCGTCGGGCAAGTTTTCGCGCAGAAAGCCCATGTCGTCCCATTTGACCGCGCCATTGACGACAACATAAAGCCCCATGGGCACGGCCGTAATCATCATGTCGTCGAGCACGCCGCCATCTTCGTCCAGCAAAAGCGAGTAACGCATCTTGCCTTCTTTCAGCGCGGAAATGTCACCGGGCACCAGCGCCTCAAGCGCCTCGGCTGCGCCGTCGCCCGTCAGCATCAATTGACCCATATGGCTAACGTCGAACAGACCGGCATTTTCGCGCGTCCAGATATGTTCGGCCATGATGCCTTCATATTGGATCGGCATATGATAGCCCGCAAACTCGACCATGCGGGCGCCCTTGTCGCGATGCCAGGCGTCGAGCGGCAGCTCCAATATTTCGATGGGTTCGAGTTCGAATTCTTCTTCTTCGCTCATATCAGTCCGTTCAAGAGTCGCAGCGACTGACGCCGGATGGCGCCTAGCCTGCTGCCCCCTCTGTCACGGTTACCTGAGAGCTTTATCTGTCGATGTTGCTGCGGACAGCATCAAAGCCAGGCTACCCCTTCGGTGGCGGATCTTGGCAAACAGCCAAGACAAGCGCTTTCCAGAGTGTCGCAAAAGCCAAAGCGGTCCTTTTGCCTGAGAGATTCCGGGGCGGTTGCTCCTTCGGCGGTCCCTGTAAGAGACGCTCTCCCGCTTCGTCAGCGACAAAGCCGCATTGGCTGCACCCAATGACAGAGTCAACCGGCGAGCGCGCGGATCGAATCATTTTCGTGGATAAAAACGCCATCGTCATGCACGTTCGCCAGCGCCGTGATCGCCTTTGCCAGCGTATCGGATCGCGTAGAAGCAAATCTTCGCAACGGTCCGATCATCAGCGTGTCGGTAATCGGTGACAACCGGATACCCAAAGCCTCGCCCGGACGAGGCTCGTCACGTTTGCCACCGGTCAGCAGGCTGGGCCGCATGATATCAATACGTTGAAAGCCAATGTTACGAAGACCCTGCTCCATTTCGGACTTCGTTCTAAGATAGAAACTGCCGCTGGCGGGCATCGCACCCACGGATGAAACAGTGATAAAATGTCGCGTGCTGGCTTCATAACAGGCCAATGCAAAGGCGATCACCAAGTCATGGTCAACCGCCCTGAAGGCATCGCGTGAACCAGCTGTTCGGATGGTGGTGCCCAAGCAGGAAATTGCGACGGCGGGCTTGAGACTTGCGACTATCGCTGGCCAGCCGCTGGATGGGGCAACATGTTCCTGTATATCCGGAGTCGACGGGGTGGACGGTCGACGTGAAACCAGGTGAACCTCAAATCCGCTGCGCGCCAGAAGTTCGGCCGCCTGCTTTCCGACCAGGCCCGAGCCACCGGCGATGACAACTTTCTGCTTCATGCTGTCGGCCCACAGATTTCGCGGTGGCGGTCGGTGGCATAACGGTCGGTCATACCCGCCAGAAAATCGCCAATATGTCGGCTGCGTTGCGGGTCCTGCTCCGGCAAATTTTCAAGCCATTCGGGAGGGAGTAATCTTACATTGTTGCGATAGGCCACAAACAATTCACGCACGATTTTCGATGCGCCAACCGCTGCTTCATTTTGCGTGGGATGGTGATAGAGATTTTCATACATGAACGCCTTGAGCTGACGTTCCTGCGTGGCCATGTCGGGCGAAAAGCCGCCAATCATCATGCCAGCGTTGCGCACATCATCGGCGGTCCCAATGCGTAGTTCTGCTATTTTGCCGCGCGTGGATTCAATAACATCATTTACCATCACGCCAATTTGTTCGCGCGTCAGCTCCCCAATCAACCGGCGCGGGCGCACGTCGGGATATCGGGCAAGTATCGCCTCCCAACGTTCCGCCACAAACGGCAGCTCAAGCAACTGCTCAATGTCAAGCAAGCCCGCGCGGATGCCATCGTCAATGTCATGGTTGTCGTAAGCGATATCATCGCTAATTGCAGCAATCTGCGCCTCAAGTGACGGCCAATCAGTCAGACTGAGGTCGAAACCTGCATTTACCGCATGCAACGCCCAACCGGGGTTCGACACCGGGCCATTATGCTTCGCCAGCCCTTCAAGCAACTCCCAACTGAGGTTCAGGCCCGACCATGACGGATAGGGCGATTCAAGATAGGTCAGCGTACGAAGCGTCTGTGCATTATGGTCAAATCCGCCGAAAGGCTTCATCGCCTCTTCAAGCGCATCCTCGCCCGCATGGCCAAAAGGTGGGTGCCCGATATCATGGGCCAGACATAAGGCCTCAGTCAGATCCTCGTTCAATCCCAACGCACGGGCAATGGTCCGGCCAATTTGCGCGACCTCCAAGCTATGCGTCAGGCGGACCCGAAAATGGTCACCGTCGGGCGAAATGAAAACCTGCGTTTTGTGGCGCAAGCGGCGAAACGCGATGGAGTGGATGATCCGGTCACGGTCGCGCTGAAAAATGTCGCGTGGACCACGAATGTCGCGAATAGGTTCGGCATGCAGCCGACCCCGGCTGCGGTCAGGAAAGGAAGCATAAGGGGCGAGCTGCGACATGCCGCGCTTATGCCGCCAAGCCGCGCCAACAGGAAGACACTATTTTGTTTTCAACGGATTAACGATCTCGCCAAGCTCGCTTTTCCACATAAAGGCGTCGCCACCTGCCTTTTTATAATCGCCTTCCCACTTCTTCGCGGCCTTTTGGTCCGCAAATGGACCGACCAACAGCCGATCAGTCCTGCCCCATTCGGACGTGAAAGGATTTCGACCCTTGAACAAATCCGGATATTTCTTGGTAATTTTGCGATAGTCAAAGCCAAGCGCTTCGGCGTTACCTGTGGCAATTTGAACCCAGAATCGCGCTGGATTGTCTTTTTCCAATTTTGCTTTGGCGGCGATTTTGGGATCAACCTTCGCGACCTTTGTTGTGGCCGCAGCGGCAGCAACTGCCTTTGGCGTGACAGGTTTCAACTTTTTTAGGTCAACCGGAATTTGCGAAGGTTTCTGCTCGCTTTCGGGAATTTTGATTGAGCTCACAATTGCGCCAAGGTCGAAACTCGAAGATGCCACAGGGACAGCAGCCGCAGGTGTAGAGATGGAGGTCTGCACAGGAGCAGAAGGCGCTGGCGACAGTGTGACCGTGCTTGCCATCGTCACGTTGTTTTGCGCTGGTGGCGGCCCCATCACGACGGGCGCGGCAGTCACCACCGCCGGTGCTGGGGTCAAGGCAGTTGGCTGCGACACAGGTTGCACTGCAACTGTACGCGTATCTATTTGCGCTGCCACCGGTTCGCTTCGGGTCGGTGCTGGAAACGGCGTGGGCGTCAATGTGGATGCTGGTCTCGGCAGCGCTGCGCTTACCAGCGGCCGGGCAGTTTCAGGCACTGGCAAGGCATTATTGCTGACACTGGCAATCCGGGATGCCTGCGCCTCTTCAACCTTCGCACGCGCACCAGCAGTGCCAAGCCGGGACGTGTCTGTTTTTGGAAGCCTTTGTGATTCGGGAATATTTGCCACCGCAGCCTGGACCTCTGCGCGCTCCTGCGCTTTACGGTCACGTCTACGGTCCGGCTTTGGTGTCTTTTTGGTGTCGCGTGCCTGAGCGGTCTTGGGACCAAGCGGCGCGCCTGACGGAATGAGCCTGTTGGCCGA
Source organism: Sphingomonadaceae bacterium (assembly GCA_031426075.1). Lineage (GTDB taxonomy): Bacteria > Pseudomonadota > Alphaproteobacteria > Sphingomonadales > Sphingomonadaceae > Sphingorhabdus_B. The sequence continues at coordinate 6,364 of JANPKN010000228.1, read as the reverse complement.
TGGTGCGATGGGCGTCTGCGGAAGGGTCGATGCCACCCGGCGGACTTGTTCGCTGTCACGCCCAACCGCTTGGCTGGTGGGGAAATGGCCTAGATGAATGGCTGCTGCCTGTTGCGCGCCGGTCAGGTTGGGCATCAGACGGAAAAAACGATCCATGCGTTGCGCCGAGCTTACGTCCATGAAACCTTGCGCAACCTTGGTCGATTCGCGCAACTCGCCACGCGCTGCAAGCATCAACGCGCGCGCGCGCCATGCGGTTGGGCTATTTCGCTGCAGCAACGGCACCAGCATCTCATCAGCGGCCTCTTTTTGCCCGGCCAAGGATAAGGAAACCGCCTGACGAATGATTAAATCGTCGGAAGTGCCCAATGTCCGCGCCAGTTTATAATCTTGCTGAGCGCGGCCGAAATTGCCCAACAAATCAAAGGCGAGCGCACGGTCAGTAGCAATCGAACGCTCGTTCGCGCCAAGGCGGATGGCATCATCGAATAGCCGCAGCGCTTCAAACGGATTTTCGGTGCGTACCGTTGCGGTGGCAAGACCCGCAACGATTCGGCTGTTGCCGGGGCGGAGTGCGTTTGCGCGCGTGAAGAAATTGAGCGCGGCATTTGCATCCCCCAATGCAAGTGATGCGTTTCCAGCATCAGCCAAGGCATCAGCGTCAGAGGAATTGAAAGAAATCCGGCGCATCGCTGCGCGAAGTTCGGATGCGCCAGCGGGTTCTGTTCTAATCGGCGCAACCGGGGCTGTCCGGTCAAGCGCTTCCAGCGCGCTTTCATCAACCGCTTGAGCAAGTGCGCCGGAGGAGATGGCAAGTGCGCAGAATAACCCGGCGCCGCGAAACAATGTCACATTCATTCCCCTTTATTGGGGTGACCATCGCCGGACGCAAAGCGTGTTAACGCGATGCTCCGACAAACGGTTGTCTAAAGCGGACGAAATGACGCTACGCTTAACGCGCAGCTTAGGAGTTATTTTGCCTGTCGAGAAAACGCGGGATGTTGATGCTGCTCGCGCCATCCGTGCCCTTGTCTTCTTCTTCGTCGGAACGCGAAAGGCCACGTGACAGGTTGGACATGCGTTCGAACAGTGTCCCACCAGTCGGAATGCGCGGTGCAGCACGCTCTGGCGCCTGAGTCACATCGACGGGTGCAGGGGCCGGAGACTCAGTGCTGTCCTGTGCTTCTGCAGGGGTGTTGAGTTCAAGCGCATCGGCGCCAGCCCATGAATTTGACGAGAAGCCTTTTGAATCCGGCGAAGTTTCGTCGCTTGCCGCAACCGTCTCTTCATCGGCGTCGGTAGCTTCGAAATCACTGCCAAGGACCAAGCTGTCGTCTTCCGTCTCGACAACGGCATTTGTTTCTTCAGCAGGTGCGACAGGTGCGCTTTCGAACAAAGATGTTGTTGGCGCAGTGACCGTGACTACTGGCTGGGGTGCGGGACGGTTGAACGAAAATGGTGTACGCGATTGCGACGATGGTGAAGCGCTCAAGCCTTCATTATCGATGCCGGTCGCCACGACCGAAACGCGGATCTTGCCATTCAGGCTTTCGTTGAATGCAGAACCCCAGATGATGTTTGCATCGGGATCAACCAATTCACGAATATGGTTCGCAGCCTCGTCGACTTCCATCAGGCGCATGTCTTCACCGCCAGTGATGGATACGATAACGCCCTTTGCGCCTTGCATCGAGACACCGTCGAGCAACGGGTTGGCAATTGCCTTCTCCGCAGCTTCAAGCGCGCGGCCATCACCTTCGGCTTCGCCAGTGCCCATCATCGCCTTGCCCATTTCATGCATCACCGAACGGACGTCGGCAAAGTCAAGGTTGATAAGGCCCGGCATGACCATGAGGTCCGTGATACCGCGGACACCCTGCTGCAAAACTTCGTCAGCAAGCTGAAACGCCTCTTTGAACGTGGTGTTCGGGTTGGCGACCAGAAACAAATTCTGGTTCGGTATGACGATCAGCGTGTCGACATGCTGTTGCAGCTCTGTGATGCCTGAATCTGCCGAACGCATCCGGCGTGATCCTTCGAACAGGAACGGCTTGGTGACAACGCCGACGGTCAATATGTTCATTTCACGCGCCGCTTGCGCGATCACAGGTGCAGCGCCCGTTCCGGTTCCACCGCCCATGCCGGCCGCGATGAAGCACATGTGGCAGCCAGCCAATGCGGCCTTGACTTGCTCGATGGTTTCTTCTGCGGCTGCACGACCAACTTCGGGTCGCGATCCGGCGCCGAGGCCTTGCGTAATTTCTGGTCCAAGCTGAATGCGATATTCGGCGGGCGACGCATTCAGCGCCTGCGCATCGGTGTTGGCGACAACAAAGTCGACACCTTCAACTTTTGCGGCAATCATGTTGGCAACTGCGTTACCGCCAGCGCCGCCAACGCCAATGACGGCAATTTTCGGCTTCAATTCGTCAACCATGGGTGGTCCGATATTGATGCTCATAATTTTATCCCCCTAGCCTCGTTGGCTTGTTCGAAATTTTCACGCTTTTGACACAAAAGTTTAACGGGCACACCCGAAAATTAACCCTTTTGCACAGTTTTCTGTCAGAAGTTCTCACGAACCGCCCGTTTTATACGTTCAATCAAACTCGGCATGGCTCCGCCCAACTGTTCCGCGCGCAAATCATAGCCTGATTGCAGCTCCACACGCTCCGATGCGGCAAAATGAATCAGCCCAACGAGAGTCGAAAATGCGGGCCCAGAATGCGCTTCAGGAATGCTGGTCAGCCCCGTTGGCCGACCAATGCGGACCGTGCGGCCTAACGCGCTCTGCATATGCTCGGCGGCACCCTTTAACTCTGCCCCGCCGCCGGTCAGGACGACTTGGTGGCCAGACGGGCCGGAAAATCCCAATGTCTTCAGGGCCTGTGCAATTTCGGTGACGATGCCGTCAACGCGCTGGCAGACGACTGCGTTCAATTGCGCCTTGGTGATGCGTGGTGCTTGGTTACCGGGCTCAACGCCGTTTTCGTCAGGGCCGATGTCAAGCACTTCCTGGTGGTCGCGTGGGCTGGTCAAAGCAGAGCCGTGGAAGCATTTGAGCCGCTCCGCTTGTGCCCGGCGAATCCCAAAGACCGAGGCGATGTCGTCGGTAATGTCCGAAGCGCCTTTTTGAATGGTTTCAAGTCCGACGAGCATACCGCCGATGAACACGGACACGTTCGTCACCGCTGCGCCAAATTCCACAAGCGCAACGCCCAGTTCGCGCTCTTCGGACGTCAGACAGGCAAGGCCAGTTGCAACTGGCCCGACCACAAGCGATTCGACATCCAGATGCGCAGCGCGCACCGTCATGTCCATGTTGCGGACAGGTGATTGGTCGGCAAGAACGACATGGACATCGACGCCCAATCGATCGGCATGAAGTCCAACGGGATTTGCGACACCGCCGACGCCATCGAGCGAATATAGAGTTGGTTGAATATGCAGCGCCATCTTGCCGCCAGTCTGGATATTGGCGCGTCCAGCCTGCAACAATTCGTCGACATCCTCTTGCGTGATGCGGTCACCGCCCAGTTCGATTTCAACTGGCGCCAACATGCTGTCCAGGCCGCCCGAAGACATGCCCACCCAGACGCGGTCGATGTTGAGACCTGCTATCCGCTCCGCTTGTTCGACCGCATGGCGCACAGACAATTCGGCTTGTTCGACGTCGGCGATGCAGCCCCTGGTGACCCCGCGGCTCTCGCGCTGGCCAGTGCCAAGCACAAGCAATTCGCCGCTATCGGTTTGGCCAGCGATCAGTGCCGACACCTTGGAAGAACCAATATCGATGGCGGAAATCAGCCGTTCAACACGCGCCGTTTTCATGCCGTTAGCCCACTTGTTTTTGAGGTGATTTCGTTATTTTCCACTTTAACCGGTTCTGCTTTGGGTGCTTTGCGGAAATATGCGCGGTCGGGGTCGCGCAGGTCAAAATGAATCAGGTCCCGGCCAAGCAAACGATGGACACCGTCCATGCGGGCAAAATTAAGCAATGCCTTTGCGGCTTCAGCCTCGCCCTCTGGCAAGGCAAGCGTCTCGCCAGTTTGAAACTTCAAGTCCCAGCGGCGATTGCCAACCCAGGTTGCGCCTGAAACCTGCGATTTCAGGGCAGACGCCTTGTCGAGCAGTGCGTTCAACGCCACGGTCTGCTGATTGGCATCGTTGCCGTTCAATGTGGGCAAGTCGCCACCTTCACCGGGGCGGACATTCGCCAGCACTATTCCGTCAGCGTCAATCAACGAATATTTCCCGTCGCGTTGCCACACCGCAGCAGGTTTGCGTTCGATGATCTCCACTGCAAGCGTGTCGGGCAAGCGCCGCGCAACGCGGGCGTCCTTGATCCAACCATATTGCAGCAAGTCCGCGCGGACTTTGTCAATATCCACCAACGGCATGGCGCGATCTTTTTCCGCGAGAACAAGCTGGTAGACTTTTAACTGGTCAACCCGCTCCATGCCAGTCACCTCAACGCGCTGCACCTGAAAGCCAGCCTTGGCGGCGAGTGCGGCATATTGTTGATAGGCCGCCGCAGTCAGGCCGGCATATTGCGCGGCAGCAAAGGCGAGCACCGTGAGCGCCCCCACGAAAATCCAGGTGATGACGCGCTGCACCTCCTCTTCGGAAAAAGGCAGGGTACGCATTGCCTTGTCGACCCACGATATTTGCCGCACCTTCTGCCGTGGGCTTGGGGAATTCGCCTTGCGTTTCGCGGCGGGTTTGCGTGTGGCGGTTGCCATTATGCGATCGCCTCTTTCACGATGATGTCGACCAATTGTTCATAGCTGATACCAACATGGCGTGCCTGTTCGGGCACAAGGCTCAAGGGTGTCATGCCAGGCTGGGTATTGGTTTCCAGCACGAACACGCCATCCATGCCGGCTTCGTCGTCCCAACGAAAATCAGTGCGCGATGCGCCCTTGCAGCCAAGCAATTGGTGCGCGCGAAGGGCTGTATCAAGCATATACTGCGCAATGTCGCCGGGGATTTCGGCGGGACAGATATGTTCGGTTAGGCCGTCGGTGTATTTCGCGTCAAAGTCGTAAAAGCCGCTTTTGGGTTTCAGCTCGGTCACACACAATGCCTTGTCGCCCAACACCGCAACCGTCAGTTCACGGCCCTTGATAAAGGGCTCGCAAAGCAGACGGTCAAATTCTTGCCAAGGCCCTTTGGCATCGCGGGCAATCGGGTTGCCGTAATTGCTGTCATCGGTGACAATCGCAACGCCGACGGAGCTGCCTTCATTGACTGGTTTTAAAACATAAGGACGCGGAAGCGGGTCTGCGGCATACAGGCTTTCGCTGTCGACCATCGTGCCCTTAGGCATCGGAATTCCCGCGGGCACAAGGCACTGCTTCGTCAGTTCCTTGTCGATGGCGATGACCGACGTCACCATGCCGCTATGCGTGTACGGAATACCCATCAGATCCAGCATGCCCTGCACGGAACCATCTTCGCCGGGAACACCGTGCAAGGCGTTGAATACCACGTCAGGCCGAAGACCAGCGAGGACTTGCGCAACATTGCGGTCCATATCAACGCGGCTGACCTTATAACCAACCTTCTCCAAGGCATCGGCGACGCCATTACCGCTCATCAAGGACACAGGCCGTTCGTTCGACCAACCGCCCATCAATACCGCGACGTGAATTTGCTTGCTCATTTCGTTTCACCCACGCGCTGGATTTCCCATATTAGCTCAATGCCCGAATGCGCCATTACGCGGGCACGGACTTCTTCGCCGAGCGCTTCAATATCCGCGCTGGTCGCGTCGCCAGTATTAATCAAGAAATTGGTGTGTTTTTCGGATACCTGCGCGCCCCCGATCTGAAGCCCGCGGCATCCCGCAGCATCAACCAATTGCCATGCCTTGTGCCCATCCGGATTTTTGAAGGTGGAGCCGCCGGTTTTGGAGCGCAACGGCTGCGATGCTTCACGTGATGCGCTTATACGATCCATTTCGGCCTGGATCGCTTCTGGCTCGCCCGGATGCCCTTGAAAGCGCGCCGCCACCACGATTGCACCATCGGGCAATTCCGAATGTCGGTAGCTGTAATGCAAATCATCAACCGACAAAGTCACCAGCGTCCCGTCGCGCATCACGACGTCGCAATCTCGCAATATGTCTTTCACCTCGCCGCCATAAGCGCCACCATTCATGCGGACAAAGCCGCCGACGGTGCCAGGAATGGAACGCAAGAATTCAAGGCCCGCTATGCCATTGTCGCGCGCGGTGGAGGATACCAATATGCCTGACGCCCCAGCGTCGCATTCCAGCGTCACCGCATCGGTGCAGGTGACTTTGGCAAAAGCCTTCCCCAAACGGATAACAACGCCCCTGACACCGCCATCGCGGACAATA
>JANPKN010000227.1:0-13955 GCA_031426075.1 Sphingomonadaceae bacterium | reverse complement strand
CATCAAATGGTTCGAAGACGGCGCGTTGAATGTCTCTGTAAACTGCATTGACCGACATTTGCCGGAGCGAAAAGACGATATCGCGATTATCTGGGAGGGGGACGACCCTTCGCAGCAACGGCGCATCAGTTTCGGCGAACTTCATGCCGAGGTTTGCCTTATGGCAAACGCCTTAAAGAATTTGGGCGCGCGTAAGGGCGACCGCATCACAATCTATATGCCAATGATCCCCGAAGCCGCGGTGGCCATGCTTGCATGCACCCGCATTGGCGCAATCCATTCCATCGTATTTGGCGGATTTTCGCCCGACGCACTTGCCGGACGTATCCAGGATTGTGATTCCAGTATCGTCATCACTGCTGACGCAGGCATGCGCGGTGGAAAGCTTGTGCCACTTAAGCAAAATGTCGATGAAGCGCTGACACATTGCACGTCGGTTAACGCTTGCCTCGTGATCCGCCATGTCGGCAACGACATTGAAATGCATGGCACCCGTGATGTCTGGTATCACAATATCCGGACAACGGTCTCAAGCGAATGCGAACCCGAAATCATGGGCGCAGAAGACCCGCTGTTCATTTTATACACGTCGGGGTCGACCGGAAAGCCAAAGGGCGTGCTGCACACGACCGGCGGATATCTTGTGTGGGCAGCGATGACGCATCATTATGTGTTCAATTACTCACCGGGCGAGGTTTATTGGTGCGCGGCCGATATCGGTTGGGTTACGGGACATAGCTATGTCGTTTATGGCCCGCTTGCGAACGGCGCGACGACCGTCATGTTTGAAGGGGTTCCGAATTACCCAGACCACAGCCGTTTCTGGCAAATTGTTGACCGCCACCAAGTCAATATTTTCTACGGTGCGCCCACGGCCTTGCGATCTCTAATGCGTGAGGGCGATGAGTGGGTGAAGAAAACTTCCCGCAGTTCGCTTCATCTGCTTGGGTCGGTCGGCGAGCCCATCAATCCCGAGGCATGGGAGTGGTATTATCATGTTGTGGGCGAAGGTCGCTGCCCCATCGTAGACACCTATTGGCAGACTGAGACAGGGGCGACAATGATGACTCCCCTGCCCGGCGCACATGCGCTTAAGCCGGGCGCAGCGTCGAAACCGATGTTTGGCGTACAACCCGCTATTGTCGACGCAGACGGCAAAGTGCTTGAAGGTGCGACCGATGGCAACCTGTGCATCACGGATAGCTGGCCGGGGCAAATGCGCACCGTGTGGGGCGATCATGAGCGGTTTTTCCAGACCTATTTCACAACCTATCCCGGCAAATATTTCACAGGCGACGGCTGTCGGCGTGACGCGGACGGCTATTATTGGATCACGGGCCGGGTTGACGATGTCATCAATGTCTCGGGCCATCGTATGGGTACCGCCGAGGTTGAAAGCGCTCTTGTTGCCCATGCCAAAGTCGCCGAGGCGGCGGTTGTCGGCTTCCCGCACGATATAAAAGGGCAAGGCATTTACGCCTATGTCACTTTAAATGCCAACGAAGCGGAAACACCAGAGGTCCGCGCAGAGCTTGTCAAATGGGTGCGCCATGAAATTGGCCCCATCGCAACGCCAGACGTTATCCATTTCGCATCGGGACTGCCCAAGACGCGATCCGGCAAGATCATGCGACGCATATTGCGCAAAATTGCCGAAGGCGATGTTTCAAACTTGGGCGACATCTCAACACTCGCCGATCCGTCGGTCGTCGACATGCTTGTACGATCGCGCTCAGTCCCCACGTGACAGACACCATGTCCTTTGCTGACGACAATCCGGTGTATTCGGCAAGCGTTTGCGTAGGCAGCAGCAATAGTACTTCCGATGTCCGGAGTGTTGAATGCGCAATCCTGCCTAATGCCTTGAATGAGGCAATTGCAGCCTCGACAATCACATAGCAACCGGCAAGCTGTGTTTAATGTTTGCTAGTAGCGATATGGAACGTTGAAGCGACGCTGGCCGGATGGCCAATTCGCTTGCGATTTCTTCCGTGGCGTCGATGGCGATAGAAACAACATCACGCGCTTCGTCTGCACCCATGACTGATCTGTCTACTAGGCTAAGAATAAGGCTTTCAACCAGAACCAATGCGGCATGGCCGTGCGCGTCTGCGTTATCCACGGTACCATGAACCTGGTCGTCGTTGTTGGACATGGCCATTTAATTACTCCGGTCGAGGCGAGAACGCTGCGCGTCTCTCAGCCGCCAGAGCCTTAAACCGATCCGACGATGTAACATCCATAGGCCAATTGGAGACATCAGCAATAACCTATATCAATATTTTATAATAACATTGGGCAATATCATGTTACTTATGGTTGTGGGAGAAGCTCCCGTGACGAATCAGTTTATAGAAAAACTCATAAAATTGGCACCGTTAAGCGACGGAGCGGTTGCGGCGTTGGCAGCAGCAACTGATGACCCGCAGAATGTCGATGCGCGGCGCGATCTTATTCGTGAAGGTGACAAACCGGGCCCATTGTTAGTGGTTTTGGACGGGTGGGCCTGCCGCTACAAAATACTCCCCAATGGCGCGCGACAAAATTTGGCATTTCTCATGCCGGGTGACTGCTGCGACCTGCACGTCGATTTATTGGCCGAAATGGATCATGGGATCCAAACCATCACAAAATGCCTGGTGGCAAAGATAGAGCGGCAGACAATCGACACGATTTTGGATCATCATCCGACCATTATGAAGGCATTATATATTTCCCAACTAATCGATGAAGGAACGATGCGTGCCTGGATTACCAGCATCGGCAGGCGGTCAAGCATCGAACGCGTCGCACATTTGATGTGCGAGTTATATTTGAGGGCCAGAAGTATCGGACTTGGTGGCGACCAAAAGCTTGTTTTGCCGCTCTCCCAAATCATTTTAGCTGACGCGTTGGGTATGACCCCTGTCCATATCAACCGGGTCCTTAAACAGCTAAGAATCGCTGGCGCGATGTCTATCACGCGCGGTAGCCTGGTTATCATCAGCCCACAAATTCTAGTGCAGATAGCCGGGTTTGATGAAAACTATCTGCACCGACGGCTGCAAAACGCGCCCTAATCGGCGTTTTGGAGTGGGTTCTGCTCAGAGGTAAAATCCCAGCACGGCGTTATCAGCCTTCGATAAGCACGCCCTGATACGCTGGGTCCTCAAATGCCTGTCCGGCTCCCATCGCTACACAAATCAGGGCATTTTCAGCGATTTTCACATTGAGCCCGGTTGCCTGAGCGATGGCTTCATCAATCCGGCCGATCAATGCCCCTCCGCCCGTCAGGGTTATGCCTTCGTCGATTATATCCGCCGAGAGCTCTGGTGGAGTTTGCTCAAGCGCAGTCATCGTGGCGCCGATGATTTGTGCGACCGGGTCCGAAAGCGCCTCCGCCATCTCCGCTTCGGATATGGTGATTTCGGATGGCCGACCGTTGACTAGGTCGCGGCCCTTGACGCTCATAATCTTGCCGCTGCCTTGCGGTGCAATAGCACTACCGATTGCGATTTTTACACGCTCTGCGGTCATTTCGCCGATCATCAAATTATGTTTGCGTCTGATGAATGAAGAAATGGCATCATCCATCTTGTCGCCACCAATGCGGACCGAGTTGCTGTATGCAACCCCGCTGAGAGACAGGACTGCCACTTCGGTCGTACCGCCGCCAATATCGACAACCATCGCGCCAATTGGCTTAGTAACCGGTAGCCCTGCCCCTATGGCGGCAGCCAGAGGCTCTTCAATCAATTGCACCCGCGCGGCGCCTGCATTGGATGCTGCATCCCGGATGGCGCGGCGTTCGACCATGGTGGAGCTTGAAGGAACACAAATTACAACGTTGTAACGCCGCGGCAGACGGCTTGGTCCACCCAAGGCCTTGTTTATGAAATGCTTGATCATCTGCTCGGCAACTTCAATGTCCGCGATGACGCCATCGCGCAACGGGCGAATGGCTTGAATATTATCGGGGGTCTTCCCCATCATCAACTTGGCTTCATTGCCAACGACTTTGACCCGTTTGATGCCATCACGGGTTTCTAGCGCGACAACAGATGGCTCATTCAAAACAATGCCTTTGTCACGCACATAAACAACAGTGTTTACGGTACCTAGGTCTATGGCCATGTCATGGGCAACAGAAGAGAACATACGAAAAATATTCATATCGGGTCGAAAACGCCTTTTTTTTCAGTTGCTGGCAATCAGGCTTGTAGCCCGTGAATTCCTGTTTTCGCGGAGGCACCGCGTGCGCTATTGCGACCGGGTACAAACCCTGTTGTCGGTTCATAGGTGACCGCAACATGAACGAACGGCGCATTTACAAAAGAAATGTACCGACGCGTAAAGAAGTGAAAAATCGGACACCATAGCAGCATCTGTGGAACAGGCCGCGATGTGGACTGTTCCCAATAGCACATGTCACCCTGCTCTCCTGCCAGTTGCCAAGCAACAGCCCATGTCTGTTCCCGCATCCATGTATGAATTGTCGTCTTATCACATAGTGTTGGCCGTTGTTGGTTGCGCAATCTTGTTCGCACACTGGTTGCCACGCTGGATATCGGGCCGGGAGCCTGCGGCGTCCGCGTTGCTGATCGGCGCAGGCTACCTTGCGTTTGCGTTCATTCCCGGCACTCCCACCCCATTCAATCCTGTAAATTCGCCAAAGATTTGGGAGATGACGAGCGAAATTTGCGTTGTCATCGGATTGTTCGGGGTCGGCATCCGTATCGACAGTTTGCGTGTATGGAAAAACTGGCAAGCGACCGTTCGGCTGCTCGCCATAGCCATGCCGTTGACTATTGCTGCGCTGGCTTTTGTGGGGATGGCAGCAGCGGGCATGACGTTGGCGACAGGATTGCTGTTAGGCGCGGTCCTGGCTCCTACGGATCCAGTTCTTGCGTCGGACGTTCAAGTGGGCAAACCGTTGGAAGGCGGCGAGCATCCGGTGCGGTTTACTTTAACGACTGAAGCTGGATTGAATGACGGCCTTGCCTTTCCGTTTCTGTATCTTGCCATGGCAGTGATCGCCGCGGGCGGATGGTCGATTGGGTTGATTGGAGAATGGCTGGCCGTCGACGTTGCCTACAGGATAACGGTGGGGCTGATATGCGGCCTCGTACTCGGCTGGATGCTGGCAAGGTTGTTGTTCGATTTTCCGCGCGAAAACGCACTGTCGAAGACTGAATCAGGATTGGTGGCGTTTGCTGGCGTCATGATCATATATGGCGTGACCGAGCTTGTGGAAGGCTTCGGTTTTATCGCAGTCTTCGTTGCCGGGCTTACCTTGCGCAGGTCCGAAACCAACCATGAATATCACGCAAAACTGCATGATTTTGTGGAAGCGCTTGAGCGGGCTTTGACAGCGTTGCTGCTTGTAGCTCTCGGAGCGGCGATCCCGGCACTCCTGCCGTTTTTTACATTGCAGGTTGCAGTCATTTCGCTCGTCTTATTATTTGTGATCAGGCCTGCTGCGGCGTGGCTTGCACTGTCGCGCACAACATTGCCGTCGCGTGAGCGGTTTGTCGTTGCTTTTTACGGGATACGCGGCATCGGATCGATCTATTATCTGGCCTATGCCGCAACGCACATCACTCTGCCGAATGCAGAACAATTGTGGGCAATCATTGCATTTACGATTGTCATTTCAACTATACTGCACGGCTTCACTGCCGGATTGGCGATCGACCGCGCGACAGAGTAAGGCGCGGTCGATCAAACCACATCAATGCAACTTTGATTTGATCTGCGATCCGAATGATTCAACTGGGACGCGATGGATAACGCGGTAACGTGCCTCGATCAGGCTGAATAACCCGAACGCCAATATACCTACAGCAACAATCATATCCCATGGATTGGTCAGCCAGCGCAGCGCTTCGGCCATACCGCCTGCTTCACTTGCCTGCTCCGACAAGCCGGCAGATACGAAGAAAAAGCCCGTGATTATGAAAATAGTGCTGCGAGCGGCATATCCAAAGCGGCCACTCCACTTAACCCAGGCTTGATTGGCAATTTTTGGTTCCAGTTGCTCCAGATAGCTGCCCTTGATAGCCTTGATGATCTGGAACGCACCGACGACGAGCAAGAGCAGCCCAACAATGACCAGCATCGCACCTCCACCCGGCATGGTCAGCATTGACTGAGCATTTTCTTGCGGGCTTGAACCGCTTGCAGCGCTCGCACCTTGTGCAAATTTGACCGCTTGCCAAGCGAGCAACAAATGAATGAGCCCGCTAGCTCCGGCGCCCAAACGCGCACCAAAGCCGGATCGGTCCTGATCGTGACCTTCGATGTTGAATAATGCATCTGTTAGCCGCCAAAGACCATAACCAAATAAACCAGCCGCCATCAGCAACAGAAAAACGCGGCCGCCGCCTTGGCCGAGATATTCCAGCGCGCCAGCAGGATCCTCCGCACGGCCAGTGGTGATCACGAAAATCGCAATCACAATGTACAGCAACCCCCGGGTGGCAAAACCCGCTCGCGTAAGCGTTACAAGGCGATTTGACGCGTCTATCATGAATATCCTCCAGTTAATCTAAGTTGGGCGCGCGGCTATGGTGGTCTTGATAACCGATTTGACCTGCCAACCTCGATCTGCGCGTGGATTCAACCAAACCGTGCCAACAACGTTCCGCGCCCGGTTAGCGTATTCGTGAATTACACGCTTGCCGATGGGACTATTTGTTCGAATACGCGCACTATTGACGACAATGGGCAAAACTTCCTTGGAACTACGGGTGGTGCAGGTGAGATAATCACCAGCGCTGGCTTTACTGCCGATCCAACCACAACTGGTATCAGCGAATTGAAACAGCTTCGCCCTGGCGGCATTGCTGCACTTGGCGCGGTTCCAGAGCTTGCCTCATGCATGCTGATTGGCATGGCTGCTGTTGGCGTTATGATATGTCGCAAAGTTAAAACCGTGTTGCGGGTCCGCTTCACTTAATCAACTTCGCTAATGAGAGCTGCCGCCTGTCGCCACAGATGGGCGGCAGTTTCTATTTGTCTAATATCCGCATTAGATCGACGTCAATTTCAAGCATTGCGTTAACACTTCGCCTTGCGCTCCTCTCCATCTACCCGCCCTTACTGTGTTTTGCTGGCGTTGTTCATCCAACAGAAAGGTAGAATATTTCAGCCGACGCCTGCCCTTTGATACTGAACCTTTTGGGGTCAGCCACCAGCAACATATTCTTGCGAAAACATCGTATGCAAATTTTTTGGAGCAATACAGCCATGAAGATGATCACCAAATTACAAAGGAGCAGTTGTCTGCTCGCCATAGTTGCGGTTCCTGCGTGGGGCGCCGTTTCGGCCCAACAGCAAGAAACAGCCGACGTCGAAGTGGGAACAACCGTAACAGGTTCTCCGCCTGCCGATCTCACTGGCCTAACCGCCGGGCCAGAAATCGAAGGTTTTATTTCCGCGCGCAGTGATAACCGGGTTCAGGTTACCGCGCCCGACGGTTCAAATACTGTCGTCTTTGTCAGCGACGGAACTGAAATCCGTTCAAGCAAAGGTCTGTTCGGACTTGACCGCGACAAGCTTGCAGTGGGATCGCTGCTCAATGGTTTGCCCGTCACGGCCAAGACTGTGCAATGGGGCGGCGGCCTAGTAGCGAGCCAGATCAGACTTAAAGACCGCGATCTAAAAACAGCCAATATGATACGCACCGGGACCGCGCAGGGATTTGCAGAGCAGACCGCTGCCACCGAAGCATTGCGCAGCCGTGTTGCCGATATTGATCAGTATAACATCAAAGGCACAACGAACGTCTATTTTGATACCGGCAAGTTTAATCTGTCTCAAGCGGCGCAGGCCGAACTTTGCGCGGCCGCTACTCAGGCCAATGCGATGGACAATGCACTCGTTCTTGTCGTCGGATATACAGACTCGACAGGTGATTACGAGTTCAACCAGGAACTAAGCGAAAAGCGGGCTACCCGGGTCGTCAACCACTTGCAGCAAGCCTGTGGCTGGAAGCCCTATCGTATGCTCACACCAACCGGTATGGCCGAAGCTGATCCGCTCGCAGACAACAGCACGGATGAAGGCAAGGCACAAAACCGCCGGGTTGCGGTAAACATCTTGGTCAGCAAAGGCCTTGACGGGATGTAATCAGTGCGGGTGGGCAAAACGCCGCGGCGCCCATAAAGCGCCTGCAGCGCGTGGTAGCCCACCCGACCACTCCGATAGCTATCGGAGTTGCCTGTTGGGCCCTAGTAACAACCTAACGGTGGTCGGGGGGCTAGTCGGTTGTGCGTTCATTCATCTTGCTGGAACCGCCTGAAACGCAGGAACGGTCAACGAGCTTGTCGCGCTGCCTGACAAATTGAAGCACAACCTCCACAACAACCTCAGAACGGAAAAAACACACTGATTGCCAGAATGCCAACTGCCCATGTGATCACGTTCAACGGCAGTCCAAAGCGCAGGAAATCGGTATAGGAATAACGCCCGATTTGGTACACAAGCACATTGGTTTGATATCCAAATGGCGTTGCAAATGCCGCGCTCGCGGCCATCATGACAGCCACCAAAAACGGCCGCGCACTGACACCCAAACTCTCTGCCAAAGCGATTGCAATCGGCGCAAAAAGTACTGCGACGGTAGCGTTCGACAAAATTTCCGTCAGGATAAGCGTTACCCCGTAAAACAAGGCGAGCGCGAATAATGGGCCAAATGGCTGCACCGCGCTAACAAGGCCAGAGGTTGCGCTGGTGGCCAAGCCACTTTCTTCCATCGCGATGCCAACGATAACCATGCCAGCAATGAGCAACAATATTTCTGGTCGCAATCCGCTATAAGCTTCATCTGCGCTGATAACCTTCAATAGTATAAGCAAAACCGCGCCCGCAAAGGCACTCGCAGCGATCGGCGCCGCACCAACCGACGCAGAAAAGATAACACCCGCAAATATCAACACTGAAGTTAGGGCATTGCGCAGATGAAATTCGCGTTTGGGCACGAAAACGCGCACGTCACCGATTTGCGCGTCAGTCCCTTGCACCATATCCTCCATGCCCTCGGGATCGGCGTCCGTACCGCCACGTCCCATCCACCGGCTGACAATCAACAAATAAATGCCACCGGCTATTGCGATGCACAGGCCTACAGGCGTAATTTCGAACAAACCAAAAACCGGCTGCCCGCCAAGTCGCGCCATGTCCGCCACCAAAAGGTTCGTAGATGTCCCGATCAACGTGCAGCATCCACCTAATATGGCGATGTAGGACAATGGCATCAGGAAACGCCGCGGGCTAAGGCCTAGCGTTTTGGCCGTGTCGCGGACCACTGGCGCGCCTAATACGACGATGGGGGTGTTGTTCAAAAACGCAGAAGCTGCGCCACATAATCCAATTGTCAGCCACAAACCCATGACGCCGATGGCTTGGCAAAGTCGCACCGCTTGTCCGATCAATCGGTCAAGCAATCCGGATAATTCGATCGCGTAAACAATGACAAAAAGTGACCCAAGCGCAATCAGAGCAGGGCTAGCAAAAGCGCCTTGCACTTCGCTCGGCCTGACAACACCCGTGATCAGGAGAACGGCGGCACCAGCAAGCGCGACCACGTCGGCACGGATTTTATCCCATATCAACGCGGCAACGACCCCCACCAGAACGGCGACAGTAAGGAGCTGGTCGATAGTCATCCGCCTAAAGTCTTTGCCATCACTTGATGACTAGTGGATCATATGCGATAGGCAAAGTGGTGTTTTACATGTTTTTACAATATTAAGATCGGCATGAGTGAATCGCGGTCACCAAAGTGGCGCGGCGTGGCAGCTATAATCTTGCTAGCCGTCGGCGTGGCCACATTAGTCTTTAGTTGGCCGAATGCAGCCGTTGAAAAGCCCGCTGTAGAGGTTCCGGCGGCCCAGCCGAAAACGCGTGTGCCGCCCCCACCTTTGCAAATTTTGGATCGGGCTGCGTTGATCGATGCCGCAAGCGTGGCAGCGTCGGCGTTTACCGCTGGCGATATAACGGATGCGAAATTCATGCAATTTGCGGGACGGCGGTTTGAACTTGTGCTGCCATTTGCATGCAATGGCCCTATTGCGCAGGAAGAAAAACTCGACCGCGGCTGGAGTTACGACTCGGAAAGCGGTAATTTTCAGCTCGTATTTCCCTCCAACATTGTGCTGCCGATTGAAGATGAAGCGCAATCCGTTGACGACACCGAACCTGCAACCAGGTTTGCTAAAAGTTTTTGGATTGAACGCGACTGGCTTCGCCAAGGCGTTTGCCCGCGTATTCCGGACACAATTGTGATGACGGGCACAGCAGAGGCACCGTCGCTCGCAATCGCTGAAATTGCAGACGAAGAGTCCCCCCGCGCGGATGATCGCGACGGCCAACCCTATCGCGTATCAAAGCGCCTGACCGCCGAGCAACTCCCCGACAGACAAGGTCTTAGGGTCGTCATTACAGGACGCCTTGCATCTAACCCAAAGCTTCCATTTCAATGCAAATCTGTACATCCAGATCGACGTCCAATCTGTGTCATCCTTGGCCGTTTTGACCGCTTGCAGATCACAAATGCTTCGGGCTCTGAAACCTATGGCGAATGGAGGGG
This sequence comes from Sphingomonadaceae bacterium, assembly GCA_031426075.1. Lineage (GTDB taxonomy): Bacteria > Pseudomonadota > Alphaproteobacteria > Sphingomonadales > Sphingomonadaceae > Sphingorhabdus_B. The sequence continues at coordinate 3,385 of JANPKN010000227.1, read as the reverse complement.
CTAATCGCTTCGGGGCGCCAAGGGTAGTTCGATTGTGAAGCGGGCGCCATTTCGTCCAGACTTTGCACGGATCATGCCGCCCAGATCCCGAACGATGCCATAGCTTATCGATAGGCCAAGACCTGTTCCCTCCTTCGGCGGCTTTGTGGTGTAGAATGGATCAAATATCTTGCGTAGAACATCGGATGGAATTCCCGTGCCATTGTCTTCTACAATGATGGCCACAAGCGGGCTGCGTCGTTCGATGGTGACGTTGATGATGCCTTCGGTTGCATTGCCCGCGCCATAGCGCGTTTTGATAGCATCATTGGCGTTGAGCAGAAGGTTCAGCAAAACCTGTTCAAGCAACACTGGCAGTGCCCGAATATAGACTTGATCTCCGTTTTCGACGACCACCACATGCGTGCCATCAAGCTCAAACTGGGGCGCCACCATCGTCACAACGGCGTCCACAGCAGACCTCACATTAATCGGGTATGGCGATTCCTTTGGTGTGCGGCCAAATATTCGCATTTGTAAAAGAATGGCAGACGCACGTTCAACCTGCGAAAGCACGTGCTCAAGCTTGGGCAAGAACCGGCCGGCGTCCATTTGGCCCCGCACGGTGTTTTCGCGCAGGTTCGACGCCGCCATCTTTATAAAGTTGAGCGGTTGGTTCAATTCATGCGCTGTGCCCGAAATCATCCGGCCAAGGCTTGCCATTTTATCGGCCTGCAAAAGCTGCTCCGCGGCTGCCTTGCGTTCGGAAATGTCCATGATGACACCGACCGCTTCGAGCGCTTCAGACTGCGGGTTGGCCTCCACAGAAACAGTGTCATAGACCCACACATAATGCCCTGCCTTGTGCAGCAACCTATATTCAATGCATACGACTTTACCAGGTTCGAGACTCGTGAATTGTTCCATGCAACTGTCATAGTCATCCGGGTGGACGGCATGGCTCCACCATTCTGGCTCCATGGCATCAGCCGGCGCATAACCAAGAATTGTTTCCAGTGAATCGCTAACGTAAACAAGACCACCTTTGGCGCCATTCGCAACGTCCAAAGCATAGACAATCACCGGGGCATGCTGCGCAATACTGTTCAACCGCCGCTGATGACTAGCGAGCACGCCGCGTTCCCGCCCGAAAACTGTTCCTGCTGATGCGATTGTTCCATAAATGTCGTGCACTTCCTTCATAACGACCCCATCCATATGATCTTTCTGCTCGCCTGTAGCTGCAAGATCAGCCGCCGATTGCGATAGCATTCTCAGCGTCTGGGAAATTCTGCGGCTAAGAACGGATGCGACAAGTGTGATCAGCGAGATGAATGCCATTAGGGCAAGAAACTGCTGAAGTTGTACCTTGCGGGCTCCTGATACAGCAGGTGCCAACGGGGCAGCGGCAATTAATTGCCATTCGGGCAACCCCTCAATGATAACGGATCGCAAGATTTGGGCATTGCGAAGGTCCGACATGATAGCGCTGTTATAGCCAACATCGCTTAAAAGAAGCGGCGCACGAACAGACGACAAACGTTCGGCCTGCGATAGTGATCTAACTCTTGAGGTGAGTGCAGATGCGGCGCCAGTCACCGGCAGCACCCCTTGTAGAGGGCTGACAAGAAATAAGTCATATTCTCCACTAAGCCGCACCACGTCGACAAGCTCGTTGAAATGGCCGTCACGCAATTGAGCGGTGATGATTCCGGCTTCGCCACTGGACTTGAATGGAATAATGATAGCAAATTGCTGACCTTGACCCGACAGCGTTGGTGCCGTTGTAACAAGGCGTACCCCCATCCGCGTAATGATATTGCTTTGGTCAGGGCTGTAGCCGCCGATCGGCATTTCTTCACCATCCTGCTTCATCGACCATCGGACGCTTCGCCCGTGCGCTGTAATTGTTATATGCTCGAATTCTGGAGAGAGTTTGTCGAGCAACCTTTGGTCAGGTTCGCCATCCTTGTTTAGCTGCCCTTCGGCGTAAATTTGGAGCATTAGGGTTCTCGACTGAACCCAGTTGTTAATCGCTGCATGTCTCACCTGCAGGACGTATTCAAGATGTCTGCTCACACCTTGGCGGGTCGATTGTTCCCGACTGGGCGCATCGAGCGCGAGATAGACAGCCGTAGGTATTAAAATTACTGCCATCAGCAACGTAATCACAACGCTCTCGACCTTTAATTTTGGCCAATGACGAAACTTATGCAGCGGGTTGATTCCGATGATAGCGACATAAATGAGTTCACCGAGCACAATATTTAAAATGCCATTTGCGGATTGTTTGAGGATGACAAGCAGCAGAGTCTGCTGTTCCATCATCATCACGCCGCCATAAGTGAGCAATATCAATGGCGCGCCCAGCACGAGCCAGAAAAGAACGTCGCTGCGAACTGGAGAACTTTTTCCGGCGAAAGCGGCAATGAAAATAGCCTCGCAAACCCATACAATCCAAGCCCATGGATGGTCCCATAAAAATATGGTCCAAAGGCTCGATACCGAAATGGCAAGCACCAACGTCGTTGGCGCAAGAACACGAATGAAAACATAAACGAGAGCGTTGCCGAAAATAAAATGCACGCCCCAGCCAAGCTGAAGCTCCAACATGTTCAGGCAAAAACCGATGAGGCCCAGGAACAGTGCCATGAGAATTTCGCGCAGCGGAATTTTCTGCACCATAAAGGGGCTGGCGCGTAATTTCATGGACGTGCCAGCGCGGCACGAATGGCTGCAACCAGCGCGTCGGTGTCTGCTGGCTTTAAGAATATTGGCACGTCGGCAATGTCGGATATGGGTTGCGTGCTGGCGTCACCTGTCAGGATCATAAAGTCTACACGCCGTCCAAGCGGCAAAATTGCACGCAGGTCCCGGATCATCGAAGCGCCATCAAGGTTCGCCATGCGCAGGTCGGTGATCACCACGCTGATCTCAGGGGTGTTTAAAATGATGTCAAATGCTTCGACTGGGTCAGCACATGTGAGTGTCAGAAAACCGGCAAATTCAAAAAATTCTTGATATTCGGGAAGAACATCATGCTCATCATCGACCAAGAGAATATATGACTGTAGTTTCCGAGCAGCAAGGACATCAATATCGGAAGCTAATATCATCAAGGACCCGTATGTCGGTTTCACGAATGTGTGTTCGCCTAGCCGCTTTTATATCGCTTTACACTACAAACCTTTGCAAAGAAGATTTGTGCTGGAAGGAATTTCCATTGAATGGTCAGGGAAAATCCACAAATGGCGATATCAATCTGGAATAAAACATAAAAAAAAGGTGCCTCGCTTGGTCGCGAGACACCCTTTTGTGTAGCTTGAGACGGTTCTTTAAACAGCCATATTCCGCGCACGCGACGAGGAATGTCCGCCGTGTTGATACAGGATATCTTGTGCCTGCG
>JANPKN010000226.1:0-2617 GCA_031426075.1 Sphingomonadaceae bacterium | reverse complement strand
CCTTCGCCCTTATTACGCGAACCTGAGCACCAGATTGCCGCAGGCGGCTCCTAACCCCCCTCTGGCGGCGGATACGGTGATCACACGTTTTGCCTTTGGCAGCTGCGTCAACGAAAACCGCGACATGAAATTCTGGGACGTCATTTCCGCGCAAAAACCGCAAGCGTTTCTGCTGATTGGCGACAATGTCTATGGTGACACAAGGCCAACCAATGGCGCAGATATCCCGACGCTGGCAGCCAGCTACAAAAAGCTCAGCAGCCGCGTAGAATTTGACCGTTTCCGCCGCAGCGTGCCCATGATGACCGCATGGGATGACCATGATTATGGCGCCAATGACGCTGGCGGGGCTTTCGCGTTCAAGGAATGGGCGGAAAAAGCCTATGAAACCTATTGGGGTTCGTCGGACGAAGTAAAGTCCCGGCCCGGCGTGTATGAGGCCCGCATCGTTGGTCCAGAGGGCAAGCGCGTCCAGTTCATCATGCTCGACGCCCGCTTTTTCCGCTCCGACCTCGCCACCATGCCCTATCGCGATCCCGGCCCGACGCTTGGCTGGTACATTCCAAATATGGACCCGAACGCGACCATATTGGGCAAGACGCAATGGGATTGGTTGGCGCAGGAACTGGAAAAGCCTGCCGATGTCCGCTTCATCATTTCGTCGACGCAAGTGATTACCGATGCGCATAATTTTGAAGGCTGGACCAATTTTCCCAAGGAACGCGATCGCCTTTATGCGTTGCTTGGTCAAAAGGGCGTCAACAATGCCATTTTCCTGACTGGTGACCGCCATAGCGGCGGTTTCTACAAGACCAACGCCCCCGGCCTTTCCAAGCCATTGTGGGATTTCACGTCAAGCTCGCTCAATTTCGCCTTTGGCAAAGGTGACGGCAGCGAGCGGGAGCCTGACCCACGCCGGACAGGCGGTTTCTGGGGCATCCCGAACTTTGGACAGATCGATATTGATTGGGCCGCAAAGAAGGTGACAATGACGCTGCGCAAGGACGATGGCAGCGTTATTGAAACGCAGGTCGCTAATGCGATTGATTAATCGCTGAATAATCGACGGTTGCCACTTTCTGCATAACTGCGTCGCGGATGGCGCGCGCCGTCGTAAGCGGCAGGGCAATCATTTCCAACGTGCCGCCTGCAATGCCGAACTTCAGCGACGCCAGCCCCAATCGCCGCGCCAACGGTCCTTGTGCGATCTCGATGCTTTGCACCTTTACTTGCGGCGCGATGGTCAATTGTTGCTGCCACCAGCCGCGCTGAAGGTATAACTGCTGGTCGTCCAGCCCGAACCGGTATCTGCGCCAATCAAGCCAGAACATGATTGCGGCAAAGACCAGCAAGAGCAAAAGCAAGGTCGTTCGAATGAAAGAGGCATCGGCAAAAATCACCAGTGCCGCCATCGCCACTAATATCGGCGGCACAAGCAGGAGAAGCTGGATTATCCAATAGCGCGCAGAGCCTCTGCGGAGCCTTTCATCACCATCGGGTGCGTCGATCCTAGCGGCTTGCGCAATACGCCAAACCTCGTCCAATGTAGCCAGTGGCGCAGCGACATAATTGCTTTCCTCCTTGCTGTCCTGCGCAAGGCTCACGAATTTCAGGCCGTGCCAGCCGCGCCATTTGCGGATCGGGCCGGTTTGCACGACCGCCGCTTGTACGCGGTGCGTAGGCATCACAACATCGGTCAGCGTCAGCAACCCGCGCCGCCGCCGAAAACCCTTCGATGTCTGGGTCAGGCGGAAACCATGTTCGCGCAATAATGTGCGCGCAACGCCAGTGGCAAAGCCAATGAAGATCAGGCTGGTGAATGCGCCAAAGGCCAAGATAAATTGCGCAGCCATGCCAACGCCATTGATCTTATCCACGCTGACGCCGCTTTCTTCTGCAAGACCAACCCAGCGCTTAAAATCCCAAACGTCGAACGGCAGCAGAAAATCAAATTGCTGCGCAAGGCCGCCAAGAACCGCGAAAATAACGAGTGAAAAGGAATAGAGGCCAAGGATGAAGACTCGTTTGCCATCCATCGCGAAAATGACTTCATCATCTTCGGTTTCGGCAGCATGCGGATCTTCTGGCGCGACCGCAACGCCAGCCTTGCGTGAGCGGATCAACGCACGCAATCGATTGGCTTCGTCCAGAGTAACAAAGCTCAATTTGGCGTCGTCGCCATCGCCGCTACCCGTTTCAAACTTGACCTCACCCAGCCCCATCATACGGGCCAGCGGCTTTTGCTCGATGCTGACGTCTTGGATGCGATCGTATGGTATCGAACGCGCCGTGCGGCTCAAAATGCCTTTTTCGACACGGATATCATGGTCGCCAACATGATAGCGAAAGCGCAGCCACCCAAGCCACCGGAAAAACAGACTTAAAATTAGCACTGCTGCGATCACAACGGGTATGAGTGCAGGGTTCTTGGTTTCTCGTACGCCGAATATGGCCGCGACCAGCGGGAATACCAATTGCGGCAACCCCGACACGAAGCCGACGAACAAGCCACTGATATGCAGCCGCTCGCCTTCGGCGGCGGTCACTTTAATGGGGTCGTCTATGGCTTCGTTCACAGCGCATCTTGCCGTATCGCGGCGCGAATGGCTTCACGCAT
>JANPKN010000225.1:0-7205 GCA_031426075.1 Sphingomonadaceae bacterium | reverse complement strand
ATATACCCCATGCTAACGGCGCGCCTCACCCGTCAGGAATTAGATGCCTGACCGCCAGAGCGGGCGTAGCTCAGGGGTAGAGCACAACCTTGCCAAGGTTGGGGTCGAGGGTTCGAATCCCTTCGCCCGCTCCAGTTTTTCGATCCGATTTTATAATGCGGCTCGCCGCAGTACGCGGTTGGGTTACGCCTCAGCGAGATTGGCTGATCGCGCCTATTGCTAACGATTTATAAGCAATAACGTGCATATATTGACCGAATGGGGAAATTCAGTTCAGTTGAGGCGACGGTGCCCCGCGGTTGGCATATCAAAGCAATACTACCCTTTGCCCTGCCGATTATCGCGACTTTTGCTCTGCTGATTTTGGTTGGCGATCGATGGCCGCGCGCCATTGCGCCTGGCTCGGGATTAAAGCTTGCCGGTTTTGGCGTGGCGGTGGTTACAAGCTATCTAGTCTGGTACTTTACGGTACGTGGGGTCAAAGACCTGAGGGTCCGGCGCCTCATAGCTGTATTCTGCGGTGTCACGGGCGTTATGGGTTGGCCGGTTTGGTCTACCGGCGTCCTGCCGAGCATTAACGGAGCGGTTTTAGCTGAGGTCAGCTCTGCGCGCATGACAGTTGAGCGTACCGAAAAGACCCACAAATCAAAAAGCCGGGATTATTATCACTGGGCCTGGCTTGAAGCGGAGAATGGACACTATAGTGCCCTGTCGGGCCGTTATTTTATAACGGCGGATCTTTACCTGAAACTCAACAATGATGCGCCGCCCAATGTGGATGTTTCATTCGCACAGGGATTACTCGGTGCCAATGTCGTTGTCAGCATCGACTGAGCACACTGTTTATCCGTTAATATTGTCGCCGGCCACCGGCAGCGTTCCGATCAAGCGCCCCGCACAAAGGTGCTGCGCGTCAGACGGGTGACCAAACCCGCCAAGCCATCATAGTTGGCGCGGTGGTAGGCAGAGTCGGGCGCCAGTTGTGCGGTCAGGCGGCGGTGGGCCTCCCCCAAAGCATGATAGGGCACGCTGGGAAGCAAATGGTGCAGCGCGTGGTAGCGAAGCCCTACCGGTGCCCAGATGGACGCCAGCACCCCGGGGGGAGGCACGTTGACACTATCGAGGAACTGCGCAGTGACGCTCAGCGGCTCACCATCATTTTCCCACAGATGCGCCACGAGCGTGCGGACTTGGTTCAAAACGGCAACGCTGGAGACGATAGCCAGGAATATCAGAAACGCATTCAACGGAATGAAGCCACTGAATACGCCAGCCAGCAGGAGAATTGACCACACGCTCGCGGCGGTTTCCTGGATGATCCAGTTGCGGCGCGCTTCGCCTTCGGCTGGACGACGGCGAAAGGCTGGATTGATCGCGAGGCCAGAATAACGCTCAACGACTATTTTGCGTAAGCTTGGAATAAACAGTGACAGCGGTGCGAGCACGGCGTTGCGAAACAATAAGGCAATTGGCGCCAGCAGCGAAACGACAATGAACAACGGCAATGTCCAAGGCTTCATCAACGCCAAGGGCAGATATTCAGGATCTTGGTCCGTGCCATAGCGCGTGCGCGCATGGTGAAGGTTGTGAATCCCTTCATACATGTAGGACGGCACCAGCAATGGCACGCCAATCACCGCATTAAAGCCAAAGCGGAAGCCGGGAAGCGCGGAATGCTTTACGTGCGTAACTTCATGAATAAAACCGCCCGCGCGATAGAGCGCGAGCACCGAAACCAATGCAGCAGCGCACTGCAACCAGATATTTCCAGAAAGGATCGCCACCGCAAGGCCAGCATAGCCCAGAAATGCAGATGCCAGAAAATCGGACCAAAAAATGCGTGGATTTGGTGCACCCAAATCACGCGTCAGTTCAGCAACCGCACGCAGCATCGCCTTGTCGTCGGGCACCCGTTTAAGCGCCGCCGCACGAGCGGTAACGTCCGCTCCAGGAATGCTGTCCTGCGCTTGTGGATGGGAAGTCAACGACACGTCATTTACGTGCGATTCGATTTTTCCAACAGTTATCATGGAAGCCTAGATAACTATCAGTCATGGCGAGAAAATGGCGAAAAGCGGGAATTATGGCGCGTTTGTATCACTCACAGTAATCAAATTCTGCGTTATACGCAGATTACTCATGCTGCAGCCTGCGCCACTGATGCATTTCGTGAAATGCGACCAAACAGGGAATTGACCAAATTGCGTCCGGCCTCGCTCAGCTCGGCGACCGCCGCTTTACCATTGGTTGCCATGGAACGTGGTTCCCACGTTACCAATGGATCATACCCCTCGGATATTTCTCCAAGCTGTTCCTGCACATCAGTTTGGCCCAAGACGATAATGCCGTCACAGCGGCCAGAATCCGTCATTCGGTTCAACCAGCGTGGGTCGGATTCATCGGCCGTCAAAAGCAGCAGGTCATACCCACGATCGGTCAGTTCCGAGCTGATCGATGCCAGCATAGAAACGCAAATCGGGCTATCCTTCGGGTCGTTGGTCTGTTTTGGTGCCGGGATGACAACGGCAATCGCGCCGGTTCGCTTGGTCCGCAGATTGCGCGCCAATGCGTTCGGCCTGAAATCATGTTCACGAGCGATCGCTTGAATGCGCTCACGGGTTTTCAGCGCAATCAAATGTGAATCAGCCAATGCGCGGGAAACTGTGCCGGGCGAAACACCCGCCAACTGGGCCAATTCAGTAATGTTGCGAACCCGGGACCCGTTTTCCACCTGTTATCCTTTATGTAAGCACGATACGCACCGGATAAGGAATTTCGGCATCAGCAAGCAGCAGCATTGCACAGAATTCTCCCCGGGACTGTCACGGATCAACGCGCTGGCGCGCGAGTTGTTCCCGCTTTGATGTTCGAAAGCCGTGCTTTCGTAATGCCTGAACGCTTGTAAGCCACCCGCCTTGCGCTAAACGTTACATATGTTAGGCGTCTGCTATTATCCCGAACATTGGCCGGAGGAATTTTGGGCACGCGATGCGCAACGGATGCGTGCGCTTGGCCTGACCTATGTCCGGATTGGCGAATTTTCCTGGGGCCGGATCGAAAAGAGCGAAGGCGCATTTGATTGGGCCTGGATGGACCGCGCAATCGAAATCTTGGGGTCGGCGGGGCTTAAAGTCGTGCTGGGAACGCCAACCGCTACGCCGCCCAAATGGCTGTGCGCGAAATATCCTGACATCCTGCCGGTTGATATTCACACTGGCCAAGTGCGTGGATTCGGGTCGCGGCGTCATTATGATTTTTCCAGCGAAACCTATTTGAGACAGGCCGAACGGATTACCGAGGCGATGGCGCAACGTTATGGCAGCCATCCAGACATAGTCGGGTGGCAGACGGACAACGAGCTTTGCTGCCACGACACCACTATGAGCGCGTCGCCAGGGGCATTGGAAAAATTCCGGATTTATTGCGCGCAACGTTACGGCAATATCGAAACATTGAACGCCGCATGGGGCAATGTCTTCTGGTCGATGGAATATGACGACTTCGACCAGATTGACCTGCCATTTTTCACCGTGTGCGAGACGAACCCGGCACATCGGCTTGCGTATCGCCGCTTTGCCTCGGAACAGGTTGTGCGATTTCATGACGTCATGATTACTGCAATTCGCCGCCATGCGGGGGCCAGCCAGTGGGTGACGCATAACATCATCCCGCCCGCCACAACGGGCGTGAACAATGCGGCTTTGACGGCGCAACTGGATTTTGTCAGTTACGACAACTACCCGCTGGGTTTCTCGGACCAGTTGATGGCGGAAGCCTCCACTGAGGAATGGAAGCCTTTCATGCGCACAGGTCATCCCGACCTTGCGGCGCTCAATTTCGATTCGGTGCGTGGCCTGTCCAAAGGCGCGTGGTGGGTGATGGAGCAACAGCCCGGGCCTGTGAACTGGGCGCCACACAATCCGCGCCCTGCCCCGGGCATGGTCCGCCATTGGACGCTTCAGGCCTTTGCTCACGGCGCCGCTTGCGTCGCTTATTTCCGTTGGCGGCAAGTGCCGTTCGCGCAGGAGCAAATGCATGCAGGCTTGCTGCGGCCGGACGACATGCCTGCGGCGGCATGGGCGGAGGTCGAGCAGGTGTCAGCGGAAATGCGGGTGCTTGGCGACTTGTCAGCGATTGCAACCAAGGCACTCGTGGCGATTATCATCGATCCGGTGTCGGGCTGGGTGGATGACATTGAACGGCAAGGGGTGGGCTATCGCTATGATGCGGTGGTGTTCCAATATTATTGCGCCTTACGTGCGCTCGGCGTCGACATGGACTTTGTGTCGGCGGGCGCGGCGCAGCTGGATGATTACAGGCTGATCATTATCCCGGCGCTTGCTGTCGTCGACGATGCTGCGTTCGCTGCGTTGCAGGCGAGTAAGGGGCTGATACTGTTTGGTCCCCGTTCTGGTGCAAAGACCGAGGAATTTTCAGTCAGTGAGGGGTTACCGCCGGGCCGGTTGCGCGAATTTGTACCGATAAAAATCACATCCGTGGAAACCCTGCGTCCGGATTGCAATGGGACCATCACGTATAAAGGCGAAACCTTTAAAAGCGGTCGTTGGCGCGAAACTGTTGAAGCGGGCGATGCCGAAATTATCGCCACTTACGAAGATGGCGCTCCCGCTGCCGTCCGGTCCGGGCGGAGCATATATCTTGCCACATTAACGGATGACGGGTGCGTGACTAATCTGTTGGTCGATTTATGTGCCGAAGCTGGGATCGGGATAACACCGTTGCCGCCAACATTGCGCCTCCGCAGGCGAGGGGATCTGACCTTTGCGTTCAATCTTGCTGATACCCCCGCAAATGCGCCCGCGCCCGAAGGGGCCAAGTTCATCATCGGCAATATCGAGATTGAACCATTCGGCGTGGCCGTCTGGCGCTAGCGTTCTTTGGTCGCGCTGAATTTCAGGTCAGGATGCTTTTCCTGCTGGTAGCCCACATCCCATGACGAACGTGCCATGAATACGGGATGCCCATCACGGTCCTTAGCCATATTGCCACCATTGAACGACACAAATTGTGCCAACGCGCTTTCCGAACCGATGAGCCAGCGTGCAGTGTCATATGGCGCCGCCTCCAAAAAGGCATCGACCTTATATTCCGCTTCAAGCCGCGAGATGAGCACGTCCAATTGCAGCTGCCCAACGACGCCAATCACCCAATTGGAACCGATTTCAGGGTAGAATACCTGAATCACACCCTCTTCGCTTAAATCATCAAGCGCCTTGCGAAGTTGCTTGGTTTTTGTCGGGTCGCGCAAAACGACGCGCCGCAATATTTCAGGAGCGAAATTCGGCAGGCCAGTAAACCGTACCTCGTTGCGTTCCGACAAAGTATCGCCAACGCGCAATGTGCCGTGGTTGGGAATACCAATTATGTCGCCGGGTTCTGCAATGTCGGCAATCTCGCGGTCCTGCGCAAAAAACAGGATTGGCGAATGGATCGCGACCGGCTTTCCAAGTCCCGACGGCGTCAGCTTCATGCCGCGCTTGAACGTGCCCGAACACAGCCGCATGAATGCAATACGGTCGCGATGCTGCGGATCCATATTGGCCTGGACCTTGAAAATGAAGCCAGTGACTTCTTTTTCCGATGGGTCAATGTCGCCTTTCGAACTTGGCTGCGGCCGCGGTGGAGGGGCATATTTGGCAATGGCGTTGATCAATTCGATCACGCCGAATTCCTTCAAAGCGGAACCGAAATAGACTGGAGTCAAATCGCCGTTCTGGAATGCAGTCAAGTCAAAGTCCGAATATCCTGCTTGCGCTAGTTCCGCCTCTTCGCGCAGCCGCTTTACGCCAGCTGGCGTAAGCACTTGTTCGAGGCTTTCGGCATTGAGTCCCGAGTGATCGCTCGTCTTGCCTTCAAACGCCTTGCTGTCGCCGGATGGCTGGCTCAGGCGGCCGCTATTGAAATCATACAGGCCCTCGAATTCACCGCCCATGCCCACGGGCCAGTTCATAGGGCAGACATCAAGCGCCAGCGCGTCCGCGACTTCATCGATGGTTTCGAATGCTGCCCGGCCCTCACGGTCAACTTTGTTGACGAAGGTGATGATCGGCACGCTGCGCAGGCGGCAAACTTCGAACAGCTTGCGGGTTTGTGGCTCAATGCCCTTTGCAGCGTCGATGACCATGATAGCGGAATCTACTGCCGTGAGCGTTCGGTAAGTATCTTCGGAAAAATCCTCATGCCCCGGCGTATCGAGCAGATTGAAGACGATACCGTCTTTCTGGAACGTCATCACCGATGAGGTGACCGAAATGCCGCGCTGCTGTTCGATCTTCATCCAGTCCGACCGCGCACGGCGCGCTTGACCGCGTGCTTTGACTTCACCCGCAAGGTGAATGGCGCCGCCTTGAAGAAGCAGTTTCTCCGTCAGCGTGGTCTTACCCGCGTCAGGGTGGGAAATAATGGCAAAGGTCCGGCGATTTAGCGTCATGCAGCGCGGCTTAGGGGCGATTGATTAGCGCTTCAACCCGTTTGTCAGCAGGTCAGCCGCAATATTGGCTACATCTGTTACGTCGCGGTCCTCACCCATTACACCGTAACGCAAACCCAAAAACACGTTCATGCCGACAATTGCCCAAGCATGCACCTCTTCGACATCATCGCGCAACTGGCCTTTGGCCGCTGCGTCTCTCAGGCTGGCAAGATATCCGTTTACGGTGTCCTCATAATGGGCGCGGTAGCTTGGCGGATCGACAAATTCGGCTTCGTCGATAATTCGGTAAAGCTCTTTATGTTCGCGGACGAATTCCAGGAATTTGGCAAGACCTTTGCGCTCGCCCTCGAGCCGGTTCGGTTCCGCCGCCATCACTGGGCCAACATTGTGGCGCACCTGAGCTGACATATCACGCACCAACGCACGAAACAGTGAATCTTTCGAATCAAAATAGGTGTAAAAACTGCCAAGTGCCACGCCCGCGCGTTGCGTGATCGAAACGACGGAACTTTCGTGAAAACCCTTCTCGCCAAACTCTGCGGCCGCCGCATCAAGCAATAGACGCAAGGTTTTGCGCCCCCTTTCGGTGCGCGGCGTTTTACCAGCCGGTGTCATTGTTGCTGATATGCCACGTTCGGTGGACATTCGCTACTCTTCCCAAAGCCATTAAGTTGAAACATGGTTCAACTTTCACTATAGGGGAATTTGTGAACGGGTAAAGACCCGCAATTGTGGAGGAGAGTGAACAATG
>JANPKN010000224.1:0-6350 GCA_031426075.1 Sphingomonadaceae bacterium | reverse complement strand
GGCAATTGCGTCGGCGTGCCGACTGTGGGCGGCGAAACCAATTTCCACCCGGCTTATGATGGCAACATCCTTGTGAATGCGATGACCGTTGGCGTCGCTGACCAAGACAAGATTTTCTATTCTGCTGCGACTGGCCTTGGCAACCCGATTGTCTATGTGGGTTCCAAGACTGGCCGCGACGGCATTCACGGCGCGACCATGGCATCTGCCGATTTTGGCGCGGATATCGAAGAGAAACGCCCGACAGTTCAGGTGGGCGATCCCTTCACCGAAAAGCTGCTGATTGAGGCATGCCTTGAACTGATGGCATCTGACGCCATCGTCGCCATTCAGGATATGGGCGCAGCTGGCCTTACCAGCTCAAGCGTAGAAATGGCCACCAACGGCAAAGCCGGAATCATCCTCGACATGGACAAGGTGCCTTGCCGCGAAGAGGGTATGACGCCTTATGAAATGATGTTGTCCGAAAGCCAGGAGCGCATGCTCATGGTGCTCAAGCCGGGCCGTGAAAAATTCGCCAAGGCAATTTTCGACAAATGGGAACTGGATTTCGCGGTGATCGGCGAAGTCACGGACACTGGCCACATGGTTCTGATGTGGAAGGGCGGGGTCGTTTGTGATATTCCGCTTGGGCCACTTGCCGAAGACGCGCCATTGTACGACAGGCCTGCCGCGTCGAAAGAGGCGTATAAGGCATGGGCCAATGTGAAGCCCTTGGGCGACGTTCCTGCCAGCAGTGACATAGGCGCGGATTTGTTGAAGCTGATGGCCAGCCCCGACCTCGCGAGCCGCGCATGGATCTGGCAACAATATGATTCCCAAGTCGGCGGCGACACGGCGCAGCTTTCGGGCGGGGATGCAGCGGTCGTCCGCATTCACGGCACCAATCGCGCTCTCGCAATGAGCACCGACTGCACGCCGCGCTATTGCTATGCCGACCCGTATGAAGGCGGCAAGCAAGCCGTTGCCGAAACCTATCGTAACATCAGCGCCGTTGGCGCGACGCCGCTTGCGATCACGAACTGCCTGAATTTCGCCAACCCGCAGCGTCCCGAAATCATGGCGCAAATTGTGGGTTGCCTTGAGGGCATGGGCGATGCTTGTCGCGCACTGGACTACCCAATCGTGTCGGGTAATGTGTCGTTATATAATGAGAGCAAGGCCACTGGCGGGGGCAGCGCGATCTTGCCAACGCCAGCCATTGGCGGCGTTGGCGTACTTGAAGATGTAAGCAAGATGGCGACGATAGCGTTCAAGGATGACGGAGACGGCATCTTCGTCATTGGCGATAATAATGGGCACTTGGGCCAATCCTTATGGCTGCGCGAATTGCATGGCCGCGAAGATGGCGCGCCGCCGCCTGTTAACCTTGCCAAAGAACGCACGCACGCAGAATTCGTTCGTCAGCTTATTCACGATGGCAAGGTCAACGCGGTGCATGACGTCGCCGATGGCGGCTTGCTGGTTGCGCTGACCGAAATGGCCCTCGCCAGCGGTCACGGCTGTGTGCTTGAAGAAATCGGCGATGCCTTCACCGCATTTGGTGAGGATCAGGCGCGTTATGTCGTCACCAGTGCAGTCGCCGACCGTATTCAGGCAGCGGACATCCCGATGACGCGCATCGGCACCGTTGGCGGTAAAGCTGTCGCTGGCCCGGGCTTTGATATCGCGCTTTCAGACTTACGCGCCGCGCACGAAAGCTTCTTTAAAGACTGGATGGAAAGCTAAACCAATAGGTTTACGCTTAAGCCGCCGCCGCCAGTAAATTATACGGATCAATTCCGTCCGACCGCATAGCTGTATGAGCGGCATGATAGGCCGTTGGCGTAGGGATACCCAAACGCTTACGTGCATCGGCCAATGGCTCACGCAGCAAGGCATTGATATCCTCATGCACCAAGTTTTTCGCGGCCGTACCAATGCGGTAGCCCTCATGTACTGCAGCCATGATTGGAGACGAAGGGGCAACGCGGCGTTTTAGTTCGATGCCGCCGGCATAAGCAATAAACCCGACACCCAGGTTCCGATGCTGCGCATAGGTAAACGCCAGCACGCATTGTTCGCCCAGAGCGTCCCGGCCATAGCCGGTTAGGATATGATGCAAGTCGTGGGTGTCGCGCAGTCGGTCGCCATAGCGGTCAATGCCATCTTCAAAACGCGTTCCAGCGGTCGTGAATTTGGCATATTCAGCTTCAAGGCCAGCTGCCGAGAGGCCTTCGCGTTCCATGAAATCCACATACGCGCGACCAACGGTTCCAGCCGGAAGTTGCTTCAACGTATTGTGATCGTCGAGTATGTCGATCAACCGTTCATCGGTCGTAAGCAGCCTTTGGCCCTTGTCGCTGCTCCAGAATCGGTTGGCAATGGCCCGGAACTTGCGCCCGCGCAGCGCCGCAATGATATGGAAAACCTGCTCGGTATCTTCTTTGTCAGCCATCAACGCTTTGAAATGGCGCCACGCTTTGAGAGGGCGGAACTCGCTACCTGGACGATCAGGGTGATGGAAAGGAATATCTGCATTCAACGCGGCCATGAAGGAACTCCAGCGAATCTATTTGTCCATGAATTATTGCTTACCTACATTGGTGTCAATAACAAAAATTTAATGCGCTGGACGGCGGATATCTGTCGCTGTATTAACTGAATAATACAGGGGGCTTAAGCAGATGGCGGAACAACGGCATATCAGTTTGGATGCGATGCGCGGCTTTGCTGTGATGGGCATACTGGCGATGAACATCATCGGCTTTGCGATGCCGGAATGGGCCTATATCACGCCTGTGGCTTATGGCACCGAGACTTTAGCCGACCAAATGGCATGGGGGTTCTCCTTCATCTTCATTGACGGCAAAATGCGCGGCCTGTTCTCGCTTTTGTTCGGCGCGAGCATGATGCTCGTCATCGACCGCGCCACAGCAAAGGGCGAAAGTGCGGCCCAAGTCCATTATCGCCGCATGGGCTGGCTCGCTGCGTTCGGTCTCGCGCATTATTTCTTCATCTGGTTTGGCGATATCCTTTTCCTTTATGCAATCGTCGGGATGATCGCATTTCGGTTCCGCGATTGGGAGCCTGAGCGGTTGATCAAGGTCGCGTTGATCATCTTTGCTGTTGGGTTGGTCATCTGGGGGCTCCAATTTGGCGGGCTTCAGGCGTGGCAATTTT
The DNA here is from genome assembly GCA_031426075.1 of Sphingomonadaceae bacterium. Lineage (GTDB taxonomy): Bacteria > Pseudomonadota > Alphaproteobacteria > Sphingomonadales > Sphingomonadaceae > Sphingorhabdus_B. The sequence continues at coordinate 3,188 of JANPKN010000224.1, read as the reverse complement.
TGGCAACCCGGCCAGATGCGAGCGCAGACATGCTTCGCCAATATCGCGAGATGATGGACAGCCCTGACTTTGCTTTCAATATCGCGCCTGATCTTGCGCTGCACCGGGGAAGCTATGCCGAAATAGTTGCCGACAAGCTAAACGATTGGAGCGCGCCAATTTCTACAGTGCTGATGTCGGTTGGCGAAACCTTGCCGCTGATGATGATAGGCATGGCGATGCACAAGAACGGGTTCATAACGGGCAATTGGGAAGCGGACGATTACCGGCGTTGGGCCATGCGGTTGGTGCCAATCGGGTTGCTGCTGACTGCGGCACTGGCTGCTTGGATGTTCGCCGCCGACTTCGACCGCGTCACTTCGCTAGCGGTCTTTTTCTTCTGGGGCGCAATCCCGCGTATGATGCTGACGATTGGCTATGCGGCGGTGTTGATCCTGCTCATCGGGCACTATCGCCACCACCCGATGCTAGCTCGGGTTGCCGCAGCAGGACGCTCGGCGTTTAGCAACTATCTCGGCACGAGCATCGTCATGACGACAATTTTTTATGGCTATGGCTTCGGCTTGTTCGGCGATGTCAGCCGCGTTGGCGTGTGGGTGTTTGTCATCGGCGCATGGGCAGTGATGCTCATCTGGTCAAAGCCGTGGCTCATGAAATTTCATTACGGCCCGCTGGAATGGCTATGGCGAAGCTTGGCGCGCGGTAAAATGCAACTTATGCGTCGCTAATGCTATTGCAATCGGTTCGCATTAACGGTAAGGCGATTCCATAGGAGTTGATCCATGGTCGTTTGCATCTGTAATGCCATCCGGGAAAAGGACCTTCGCGCTGCGGTGCGTTGTTGTTCCGACCGACCAACTGACGTCTATGCGCGCCTTGGCCGCAAGCCGAAATGCGGCCAGTGCCTGTCGTTCGCGCGAAACATTATCAGCACCGGACCTGCAACCGCTTAGCAATAGCGCGTTAAAAAAGGCCGCTTTTCAGCGGCTTTTCCGCCTTCACGACCAGCTATTCTCCCGCTATTATACGTGCAAATAGCCAAAAGGAATTTGCCATGAAGGGTGATGCAAAAGTCATCGAATTTTTGAACGAGGCGCTTAAGAATGAGCTGACTGCCGTCAACCAATATTGGCTGCACTACCGCATGCTCGACAATTGGGGCGTTTCACGGCTCGCGGATTTTGAGCGACATGAATCGATCGATGAAATGAAGCATGCCGATAAATTGTCGGAACGCATATTGTTTCTGGATGGCCTACCCAATTTCCAGATGCTCGGTCGGTTGCGCATCGGCGAGACAGTGGAAGAGATCTTGAAGGCCGATCTCGAGCTGGAATATGAGGCGCTGCCTCTCCTCAAGGATGCCATCGCGCATAGCGAGAGCGTACGCGACTATGTCAGCCGCGACCTTTTTGCTTCAATCCTGGAGAGCGAAGAAGAGCATGTTGATATGCTTGAAAAGCAATTTGACCTGATCGCGCGCATGGGTATCGAAAATTACGTCCAGCTGCAGTCCAAGCCGATCGAGGACTGATGCGCGGGCGGGTAGGGGTAGGGCTTAGCCGTAGCTCATCCCGCCGAGCGCGTTGCGTTGGCCAGCACTAGGTGGCTTGCGTTCAACTAACGGGCTGGCTTCCGCCTCAAGCGCGGCGAGCGTAGCTTCGAACACTGGGCGCAATTGCACGATAGTTTCCACCAATTCGGATGGATCTATCTGAATTTCGACATAATGGCGCGCTGCAACCTCGATTTCCTCAGCAAGAAGTGCAAGTCCGTGCGCGCCAAACTGCCACGCTTCGCCCTTCAGCGTGTGCGCAGGAATGACGAGCTTGGCTGAATCCTTGAGGCGAAGCGCATCTTCAATAGCCGATACCGACCTGATGCCATCATCGCGGAAATAGCCCAAGATGCGCACAAAACCTGAGCCAAGCAGGTTGCGCGTTTCGCCAAAGGCTTTCCAGTCAATCAGATCATCCGGCAAATCGGTCAAATTATCACTCCAAGGCCACGCACCAATGCATGTCGATAAATGATAGTACAAGGACACTGGTAAACAGAGCGTTGACGCCTCGGGCTATCCGGCGCGTGATGACTTAGCTATTGTCTGCAAACGGGTTTTTTGACGACCGAAAGTTGATCCGGACCGGTACCGCCCCAAAATCTAGATCGCGCCGAATACCGTTCAGCAAATAGCGTGCATAGCTGGCGGGCAATTCGTCCGTCCGGTTGCCGAATATGACAAAGGTAGGCGGACGGTTGCGCGCTTGAGTCATATACCGCAGCTTGATCCGCTTGCCGCCGGGGGCAGGGGGCGGGTTCGCTGAAATTGCGGCCTCGAACCAGCGGTTGAGGATACCTGTAGGAACCCGCTTGTTCCATGCCTCGCGCGCGTCAAAAGCGGCTGAAATCAACTGATCCAGACCTTTGCCTGTCAGGCCGGATACCGCGATCATCGGAACCCCCTTCAACTGGGAAAGGCCCTCTTCCAGCGCCGCACGAATACCCTTGAACAAGCCGCTGCCATCGACGGCAACATCCCATTTGTTGATGCCGATGATCAGCGCACGGCCTTCCTGGATGACATGATCGGCAATCTTCAGGTCCTGCACCTCAAGTCCCTTGGTCGCATCCAGTAGCAAGACCACAACTTCGGCAAAATCGATGGCATGGCGCGCATCGGCAACCGATAGCTTTTCGAGCTTATCCTGCACCTTGGCGCGCTTGCGCATACCGGCGGTGTCGATCAAGCGCACGCGGCGTTCAACCAGCATCGGCGGAATATTGCCTTCTTCGTCCGGCTCGCGTTCCTTGGGGCTTGGGTCGGTCCAGATCCAGTCAACCGAGATACTGTCGCGGGTAATTCCCGCCTCAGGGCCGGTAATCAGCCGGTTTTCGCCAAGCAGTTTGTTGATCAGTGTCGACTTGCCCGCATTTGGACGCCCGACAATCGCAAGCTTCAATATCGCATCGGGCGCTTCGGGATCAGGAACCTCAAACGCGCCGCCGTCGATATGCGGCAACAGCGACTGAAACAGATCAGCCATGCCTTCGCCATGCTCGCCGCTGATCGCGATGGGATCACCAAAGCCAAGCGCATAGCTTTCGAGAATACCGTTATCGCCTTGCTTGCCTTCGGCCTTGTTGACCGCCAGCACAACCGGCGTTGCACTGCTGCGCAACCAGCGTGC
>JANPKN010000223.1:0-1615 GCA_031426075.1 Sphingomonadaceae bacterium | reverse complement strand
TGTCGCCGATGTGCAAGGCGCGGCATCGGGCGCGCGCATATTGTCTGCGGCGGCGCTGACGGAGGCAGAAATCACGGGCCGCTTTGCCCACCGGATCATCAGTCAGGAAATCCTGTCCTACGACAAAAGCGCAGACCGCGTGGAGGCGCGTGTGCAACGGAGGCTTGGCGCGATAGTGTTGAACGAAGGGCGCTTGGAAAAATCAGACTCACTGGCCGTTGCCAATGCCTTGCTCGCCGCCGTGCGCGATATGGGTATCAACGCGCTGCCATGGTCGGGGTCGACCCGCGCGCTTCGCGAACGCGCTCAATTTGCCGGGGTGGCTGCAATCAGCGACGATGCATTGACCCAAAGCGCAGAGCATTGGCTTTTGCCATTGCTTGGCAAGGTCAATCGCCTGCGCGACGTCGCGTCTTCGAGCCTGGCAAATGCACTCGACAATATGCTTGGCTGGGACGTGCGCACCCGCATCGACCAGATTGCGCCAGCGTCCTTCAAAAGCCCCGCAGGAACCACGCACGATATTGATTACGCCGCAGAAGCTGGCCCAACGGTCGAATTGCGCGTTCAGGCTTTATTCGGCCTCGACAGCCACCCAGCGGTCGGCGTCGACCGCATCCCACTTGTCCTCAGCCTCACATCGCCCGCAGGCCGCCCCATCCAGACAACCCGCAATCTGCCGGAATTCTGGCGCGGAAGCTGGCGTGATGTCGCCAAAGAAATGCGCGGGCGTTATCCCAAGCACAACTGGCCCGAAGCGCCATGGGAAAGCGTGGCGAGCCTTAAGACCAAAAAGGCACAAGCCCGCAACGCTTGACGACTCAGATGCTGTTCGGGCAAGGCGGGTTTAAGATTAACCGTCAGGAAAATTGCCATGTCCGCTCGTATTTTTCAGCGCCCCAAAAATGCCATGCAGTCGGGCCGTGGGCGCAACGACGAATGGGTACTTGAACATGTCCCCGCAGAGCCGCGCAAGGCCGATCCGCTCATGGGCTGGGCTGGGTCAGGCGATACGCAAGCGCAGGTGCAGTTAACCTTCCCAAGCCTTGACGCAGCACGCGCATATGCGGAGAAAAAGGGCATCACCGCGACTTATATCCCCACGCCGCCCAAAACACTGAAGCTTCAGGCTTATGCCGATAATTTTCGCTAAGCGATCATTCCGGGCAGCATCAGCAGCTTAACGTCCACGACGCAGCCTTCTGCGCGCTTTGTTTGAACAAATTCCGGCACATCCGACAAGGCAATGCGGTGGACGATGATGTTCTCGCCATCAACGCCGCCGCCGTCACTAACCTTGGTCAGGCCACGTGCGCGGACGAGCGAGAAACTCTCGCTGACCATGCCGGGTGATGATAAAAATTCACCGGCTATTTCAAGCGACTCTGCGCGATAGCCGGTTTCTTCCTCCAACTCTCGGGCAGCGGACTCAAGCGTGTCTTCGCCCTCTTCATGGTCCCCAATGAGGCCAGCAGGCAATTCAATACAGTTTGCCCCTAGCGGCACGCGATATTGTTCGACGAGCAGCACATGATCATCCTCCAGCGCAAGGATAACCGCTGCTTTGATGCCCCGTGCGCGGCTTACATATTCCCATTTGCCGCGCGTTTTCGCC